>NZ_CP160453.1:4800000-5109617 GCF_040744945.1 Saccharothrix sp. HUAS TT1
TCACCGAGGACACCGGGGCCGACCTGACCGGAGCCAACCTCGCCGGAGCCGATCCCGCCGGCCAGGACTTCGCCGGGTTCGCCTCCGACGGGGCGGATCGCGCCGGCCAGGACCTCGCGGTCGCGGCGGCCCTGGCGTCGCACGGCGCGGAGGTCGTGCACCTGTCCGTCCCGGCGGGCGCGGATCGCGCGGCGGTCGCCGTGCGGTTGCGCGAGGTCGTCGGTGATCGCGTGCCGACCGGTGTGGTGTCCCTGGCCTCCGCCGGGACCGACGCCCGCCGCAACCTCGCCTCGACCGCCGGCCTGGTGCAGGCGCTCGGCGACACCGGCGCCACCGGACCGCTGTGGGTCCTCACCCGCGGCGCGGTCCCGGCCGGCGCGGGCGAGCGCCCCGACCCGGCGCAGGCCGCGGTGTGGGGCCTCGGCCGGGTGGTCGCGCTGGAGCACCCCGGCCTGTGGGGCGGCCTGGTCGACCTGCCGCCGGTCCTCGACGCCCGGTCCGCCGAACGCCTCGCCGGCATGCTCGCCGGCCGCGCGGAGGACCAGGTCGCCCTCCGGGCCGCCGGCGTGGTGGCCCGCCGCCTGACGCCCGCGCCCGGCGGCCCGACCACCCGCACCTGGCGCCCCTCCGGCACGGTCCTGGTCACCGGTGGCGCGGGTGCGCTCGGCCGCCGGGTCGTCCGGGCCGTCGCCGCGGCGGGCGCTCGGCACGTCGTCCTCGTCGGACGGCGCGGCGAGCGCTCGGACGGCGCGGCCGAGCTGCGCGCCGAGCTGGCGGGACTGGGCGCGGAGACCACCTTCGCCGCCTGCGACGTCGCCGACCGGGACGCGCTGGCCGCCGTGCTGGCGGACGTGCCCGACCTGACGGCCGTGGTGCACGCGGCAGGCGTCCTCGACGACGGCGTGGTGGAGACCCTGACCCCGGAGCGGTTCGACGCCGTCCTGCGAGCCAAGGCGCGGGGCGCGGAGAACCTGCACGAGCTGACCAGGGACGTGCCGCTCGACGCGTTCGTGCTGTTCTCGTCGTTCGCCGGCGCGGTCGGCGCGGCGGGCCAGGGCAACTACGCCGCCGCCAACGCCTTCCTCGACGCCCTCGCCGAACGGCGGCGCGCCGAGGGCCTGCCCGCCACCTCGATCGCGTGGGGCCCGTGGGCCGAGGCCGGCATGGCGCGCGACCCCGGCGCGGCGGACCGGTTGCGGCGCAGCGGGTTCACCCCGCTGGACCCGGAGCGCGCCGTCGCCGCCCTGTGGCACGCCGTCGAGCGCGACGCCGCCGCGGTGACCGTGACCGACGTGGACTGGGCGCGGTTCGCGCCCGGCTTCACCGCGGCCCGACCGTCGCCGCTGCTCACCGGCGTCCCGCAGGCCAGGTCCCTGCCGGCCGCGGCCGAGCCGGACACCTGGCACGACCGGCTGGCCGCCGCCGACCCGGCAGCCAGGACCAGGCTGCTGCTGGAACTCGTCCTCGCGACCACCGCGCAGGTGGCCGGGCACCAGGCGGGCGAGGAGGTCGACCCGACCGTCGCGTTCAAGGACCTCGGGTTCGACTCGCTGATCGCGGTGGAGTTCCGCAACCTGCTCGGCGCCCGCGTCCGCGCGGACCTGCCCGCCACGCTGATCTTCGACCACCCGACGCCGCAGGCGGTGGCCGACCGGCTGGTGGCGCTGCTCGGCGGCGACGGGGTGGACCTGCACGCCGAACTCGCCCGGGTGGAGCGGCTGCTGGCCGCGGCGCCCGAGGGCGACCGCGCCGCGATCTCGGTGCGGCTGCGCTCCCTGGTGCGGGCCTGGGACGCGGACGAGCGCCCCGCCGACACCGGTCCCGCGCTCGACTCGGCGACCGCCGAGGAACTGTTCGAACTGCTCGACGACGAACTCGGGAAGTGACCTCCGTGGCCAGTGAAGACAAGCTGCTCGACTACCTCAAGCGGGCCACCGCCGACCTGCGCGACACCAAGCGCAGCCTGGACGAGGCGCGCCGCCGCGAACGGGAGCCGATCGCGGTGGTCGGGATGGGCTGCCGGTTCCCCGGCGGCGTCGAGGACCCGGAGCAGCTGTGGGACCTGGTCGCGTCGGGCGGTGACGCCATCGGCGGTTTCCCGACCGACCGCGGTTGGGACCTGGCCGCGCTCGGCGAGGCGGCGGCCACGGCCCGCGGCGGGTTCCTGCCCGGCGCGGGCGACTTCGACGCGGACTTCTTCGGCATCTCGCCGCGCGAGGCGCTGGCCATGGACCCGCAGCAGCGCCTGCTGCTGGAGGTCGCGTGGGAGGCGCTGGAGCGGGCCGGGCTCGACCCGACCGCGTTGCGCGGCGGCGACACCGGCGTGTTCGTCGGCACGAACGGCCAGGAGTACGGGCACCTGGTGCACGCCTCGGGCGCGGACGTCGAGGGCCACCTGGGCACCGGCAACGCGGCCAGCGTGCTGTCCGGCCGGTTGGCGTACGTGCTCGGCCTGGAAGGCCCGGCCGTCACCGTGGACACGGCGTGCTCGTCGTCCCTGGTCGCGCTGCACTGGGCCGCGCACGCCCTGCGCACCCGCGAGTGCGGGCTGGCGCTGGCCGGCGGCGTGACGGTGATGGCGTCGCCCGGCGCGTTCGTGGAGTTCTCCCGGCAGGGCGGCCTGTCCTTCGACGGCCGGTGCAAGGCGTTCGCCGACGGCGCGGACGGCACCGGCTGGTCCGAGGGCGTGGGCGTGCTGGTGCTGGAGCGGCTGTCCGACGCGCAGCGCAACGGCCACCGCGTGCTGGCCGTGATCCGGGGCTCGGCGGTCAACTCAGACGGCGCGTCCAACGGCCTGACCGCGCCCAACGGCCCGTCCCAGCGCCGGGTGATCTGGCAGGCCCTGGCCAACGCCGACCTGTCACCGTCCGAAGTGGACGTCATCGAGGCGCACGGCACCGGGACGTCGCTGGGCGACCCGATCGAGGCGCAGGCGCTGCTGGCCACCTACGGCCTGGACCGCGAGACGCCCGCCTACCTGGGCTCGATCAAGTCGAACCTGGGCCACACCCAGGCCGCCGCCGGCGTCGCGGGCGTGATCAAGGCCGTGCAGGCGATGCGCCACGGCGTGCTGCCCGCGACCCTGCACGTGGAGCGCCCGTCGACCGCGGTCGACTGGTCGGCGGGCCGGGTGGAGCTGCTGACCGGGGCCCGCGACTGGCCGGCGGTGAACCGGCCGCGCCGGGCCGCGGTGTCGTCGTTCGGCCTGAGCGGGACCAACGCGCACGTGATCCTGGAACAGGCGCCGGAACCCGACGCCGCCGCGGTCGCCGAACCCGTTCCGGGCGCGGTCCCGGTCCTGGTGTCGGCCCGCGGCGCCGCCGCCCTGCGCGCCCAGGCCGCCAAGCTGCGCGACCACGTCGCCGGCTCCACCGCGCCCGTCGCCGACCTCGCGTTCTCCGCCGCCACCACGCGGGCCGCGCTCGACCAGCGGGCCGCCGTCGTCGCCCGCGACCGCCAAGGGCTCCTGACCGGCCTCGACGCGCTGGCCGCCGGCGCACCGCACCCCGACGTGATCACCGGCGCGCCCGGTCGCGGCGGTCTGGCCGCGCTGTTCGCCGGTCAGGGCTCGCAGCGCGCGGGCGCGGGCCGGGAGCTGTACGCCCGGCACCCGGTGTTCGCCGCCGCGCTGGACGAGGCGCTGGCCCTGCTCGACACGTCCACCGACGTGCTGTTCGCCGAACCCGGCACGCCGCGGGCCGCGCTGCTGGACTCCACCGACCACACCCAGGCGGCGCTGTTCGCGTTCGAGGTGGCGCTGTTCCGGCTCCTGGAGTCGTGGGGCGTGCGCCCGGACTTCCTGCTCGGCCACTCCGTCGGCGAGATCGCCGCCGCGCACGTCGCCGGCGTCCTCACCCTCGCCGACGCCTGCCGCCTGGTGTCCGCCCGCGGCCGGCTCATGCGCGCGCTGCCGGAGGGCGGCGCGATGGTCGCCGTCCGCGCCGCCGAGGCCGACGTCCTGCCGCTGCTGCCGCCGGAGGTCGCGGTGGCCGCGGTGAACGGGCCGGAGTCGGTCGTCCTGGCCGGGCCCGAGGACGCCGTGCTCGCCGTCGCCGACCGGCTGGGCGACAAGGCCAAGCGGCTGCGGGTGAGCCACGCGTTCCACTCGCCGCTGATGGACCCGGTGCTCGCCGAGTTCCGCGCCGTCGCCGAGACGATCACCCACGCCGAGCCGACGATCCCGATCGTGTCCACGGTGACCGGCGCGCCGCTGCGCCCGGACAGCTGGGCCGACCACTGGGCCACCCAGGTCCGCTCCACCGTCCGGTTCGCCGACGGCGTCCGGCGGCTCGTGGACGACGGCGTCCGCACGTTGCTCGAAATCGGGCCCGACGGGTCGGTGTCCGGCATGGCGCGGGCCAGTGCCGGTCCCGCCGCGGTCGTGCCCACGCTGCGCCGCGACCGCGACGAGGACGAGGCGATGGCCGCGGCGGTGGGCGCGCTGGCGGTCGGCGGCGTGCGCCCCGACTGGGCAGCGTTCCTCGGCCCGCGCGCCGCGGTCGAGCTGCCGACCTACGCGTTCCGGCACGAGCGGTTCTGGCCGGAGGTCCCGGAGGACGTGCCGGCGGACGACGGCTTCTGGGACGTCCTGGCCGCCACCGACCTCGACCGGCTCAGCGCCGACCTCGACGTGGACGAGGCCGCGCTGGGCGCGGTCGTGCCCGCGCTGTCGGCGTGGCGGCGGCGCAGGCGCGAGCGGTTCGTCACCGACGGCCGCCGCTACCGCGCCGTGTGGACCCCGGTCGAGCCGGGCCCCGCCGGTGGAGCCGACCCGTGGCTGGTCGTCGTGCCCGCCGCGCACCTCGGCTCCGAGTGGGCGGGGCAGGTCATCGCCGCGCTCGGTGTGACGGCCGTCGTGACGCCGGACGACCTGACCCGCGCCGGCCTCGTCGCGTCACTGCGGCCCGCGCTGCTCGACGGGGCCGACTTCGGCGGCGTGCTGTCCCTGCTGGCCCTGGCGGACCCGACCGCCGGCGCGTGCCTCGTGCAGGCGCTCGGCGACCTCGGCGTGGACGCCCCGCTGTGGTGCGCGACCCGCGACGTCGAGTCGGACCCGGCCCAGGCCGCCGCGTGGGGCCTCGGCCGCGTCGCCGCCCTGGAGTACCCGCGCCGCTGGGGCGGGATGGTCGACCTGCCCGCCGCGGTGGACCCCGAAACCGCCACCCTGCTGCCGCGCGTGCTGGCGGGTGATGAGGACCAGGTGGCGGTGCGCGCGGACGGCGTGCTGGCCAGACGCCTCATCCCCGCGCCCGCCCGGACCCAGGGCTCGACCGGCGCGTGGTCCGGCGACTCCGTGCTGATCGCGGGCGGCACCGGCCGGGTCGGGTCGCGAATCGCCCGCCACCTGGCCCGTGAAGGTGTCCACCTGCTGCTGGTCGCCCGAACCGCACCGGACCCCGCCGCGCCCACCACCCTGTCCGCCGCCCCGCTTTCCGCCGCGCCCGCCGACCTGTCCGCTGCCGCGCCCGCCGACCTGCCTGCCGACCCGACCGCTGCCGCACCTGCCGCCGCACTCGCTGCCGCCTCGCCCGCCGACCTGCTTGCCGCCGCGCACGCCGAACTGCGCGCCGAACTCGAAGCGGCGGGTGCCCGGGTCACGTTCGTCGCCTGCGACCTCACCGACCGCGCCGCCGTGGACGCGCTGCTCGCCGAACACCCCGTCACCTCCGTCGTCCACGCCATCGGCGTCCACGACGACCGGGTGGTCGACAGCGCCGACGCCGCCCACCTCGCCCACGCCCTCACCCCGGCGCGCACCGCCACCACCCTGCACGAGGCCACCGCCCACCTCGACCTCGCCGCCTTCGTCCTCTGCTCCTCGCTGACCGGCGTCACCGGCGTCCTCGGCCGCGCCGGGCACGCCGCCGCGCACGCCGTCCTCGACGCCCTCGCCGAGCACCGCCACGCGCGCGGCCTGCCCGCCACCTCCGTCGCCTGGGGCCCGTGGGCGCTGCCGGACAACCCCGCCACCACCGCCTTCGGTCGCGGTGTCACGCCGGTGGAGCCCGAGTCGGCCCTGGACGCGCTGGACCTCGCGGTCGCCGAAGGGCTGCCCGCGCTGACCGTCGCCGACGTGGACTGGTCCGCCTTCCTGGACCTGTCGCTGCTCAGCCGACCCACCCCGCTGTTCGCCGACCTCCCGCAGGCCCGGCACGCGGTCGCCGCCGCCGAGGCCGACCGGACCGACGCCGGCACCACCACCTCCGAGCTGCGCGAACGCCTCGCCACCATGCCGGAGGACGACCGGGGCGCGGCGGTGCTCGACGCCGTCCGCACGGTCGCCGCGTCCGTGCTGCGCCGCTCCGACCCCGCCGCGATCGAGGCCGACCGGCCGTTCCGCGACCTCGGCTTCGACTCGCTGACCGCCGTCGAACTGCGCAACGGCCTGGGCGCGCTGACCGGCCTGAACCTGCCCGCCACCCTCGTCTTCGACCACCCGACGCCCGCCGTGCTCGCCGCGCACGTCCTCGCCGAACTGGTCGGCGGCCCGGCGGCGCTCGTGCCGACCACCGTCCGCACCGCCGTGGACGACGACCCGATCGCGATCGTCGGCATGGCGTGCCGCTACCCGGGCGGTGTGCGGTCGCCGGAGGACCTGTGGGACCTGCTGGTGGAGGGGCGCGACGGCATCGGCCCGTTCCCCGCCGACCGCGGCTGGGACCTGGACGTGTTGGCGGGCGCGGACTTCGGGTCGTCGCGGACCCGCGAAGGCGGCTTCCTGGAGGGCGCGGCGGGCTTCGACGCCGGGTTCTTCGAGATCTCGCCGCGCGAGGCGCTGGCGATGGACCCGCAGCAGCGGCTGCTGCTGGAGGTCGCCTGGGAGTCGCTGGAGCGCGCGGGCATCGACCCGGCGACCCTGCGCGGCCGGGACACCGGCGTGTTCGTCGGCACCAGCGGCCAGGACTACGCGGGCGTCGCCGCCCACGCGCACGAAGAGGTGCTGGGCCACCTCAACAGCGGCAACTCGGCCAGCGTGCTGTCCGGCCGCATCTCCTACGTGCTCGGCCTCGAAGGCCCGGCGGTCACCGTGGACACGGCGTGCTCGTCGTCCCTGGTGGCCCTGCACCTGGCCGCGCGGTCGCTGCGCGCGGGGGAGTGCTCGCTGGCGCTGGCCGGCGGCGTGATGGTGATGTCCACCCCGGCCGGGTTCATCGAGTTCAGCGAGCAGGGCGCGATGTCGGCCGACGGCCGCTGCCGCTCGTTCGCCGACAGCGCGGACGGCGTGGGCTGGTCCGAGGGCGTCGGCGTGCTGGTGCTCGAACGGCTCTCCGACGCCCGCCGCAACGGCCACGAAGTGCTGGCCGTGGTCAAGGGCAGCGCGGTCAACCAGGACGGCGCGTCCAACGGCCTGACCGCGCCCAATGGCCCGTCACAGCAACGCGTCATCCGCGCCGCCCTCGCCGACGCCGGCCTCGCACCATCCGAAGTGGACCTGGTGGAGGCGCACGGCACGGGCACCACGCTGGGCGACCCGATCGAGGCGCAGGCCGTGCTCGCCGCCTACGGGCAGGAGCGCGAGCGCCCGCTGCTGCTCGGGTCGATCAAGTCGAACATCGGCCACTCGCAGGCCGCGGCGGGCGTCGCGGGCGTGATCAAGGTCGTGCTCGCCATGCGCCACGGCCTGGCCCCGCGCAGCCTGCACCTGGACGCGCCGTCGTCGCACGTGGACTGGACGGCGGGCGCCGTCGAACTGCTGGCGCGGGCCCGGTCCTGGCCGGAGACCGGTCGGCCGTGGCGGGCGGGCGTGTCCTCGTTCGGCGTCAGCGGCACCAACGCGCACACCATCATCGAGCAGGCCCCCGACGCGCCGACCGCACCCGAACCGCCCGGCCCCGAGCCGGTCGCGGACCGCGTGCTGCCGTGGGTGCTGTCGGCGAAGACCCCGGCCGCGCTGCGCGACCAGGCCGCCCGGCTGGCGGCGTTCGTCGGCGAGCGCACCGACCTGCGCACCGTCGACCTGGCGTACTCGCTGCTCACGAGCCGGTCCGCGTTCACCCACCGGGCCGCCGTCGTGGCCGCCGATCGGGACGGGGCGGTCGCCCGCCTGACCGCGTTCGCCGAGAACGGCGAGGGCGTCGCCACCCGCGGCAGGCCCCGCACCGCGTTCGTATTCGCGGGCCAGGGCTCGCAGCGCGCCCGGATGGGCTGCGAGCTGCACGCGTCGCACCCCGTGTTCGCCGCCGCGCTGGACGAGGTGGCCGCGACGCTCGACGCCGAGCTGGGCTGGTCGCTGCGCGACGTCCTGCTGAACGCCGACCTGGACCGGACCGGGTTCGCCCAGCCCGCGCTGTTCGCCGTCGAGGTGGCCCTGTTCCGGCTGCTGGAGTCGGCGGGCGTGCGGCCGGACGTGCTGGTCGGGCACTCGGTGGGCGAGATCGCCGCCGCGCACGTGGCGGGCGTGTTCTCGCTGGCCGACGCGTGCCGCCTGGTGGTGGCGCGGGCGAACCTGATGCAGGCCCTGCCCGCGGGCGGCGCGATGCTCGCGGTGGCCGCCCCCGAGGACGTCGTCGTGCCGCTGCTGGTCGACGGCGTCTCGATCGCCGCCGTCAACGGTCCCGCGTCGCTGGTGGTCGCCGGACCGGAGGCCGGTGTCCTGGCCGTTCAGGAACGGCTGGCCGGGCACCGGACCAAGCGACTGCGGGTCAGCCACGCGTTCCACTCGGCGTTGATGGACCCGGTGCTGGACGACTTCCGCCGCGTGCTGGACGGGATCGCGTTCGAAGCACCCCGGATCGCCTACGAGTCCACGGCCAACGGGCAGTGGGACTCACCGGAGTACTGGGTCCGGCAGGTCCGCGACACCGTCCGGTTCGCCGACGCCGTGCGCGCGACCGGCGCCGCGCTGTTCGTCGAGGTCGGGCCGGACGGGTCGCTGACCGGCGCGGTGCAGGACAGCGCGGCGGACGACGCGGTCGTCGTGCCGCTGCTGCGCCGGGACCGCGACGAGCCGACGACGCTGGTCACCGCCCTGGCGCAGCTGCACACCGCAGGTGCGGGCGGCGCCCTGGCGGCCTTCGCGGGAACCGGAGCGCGCCGCGTCGACCTGCCCACCTACGCCTTCCAGCACACCCGCTACTGGCCGCGCACCTCGGACGTCGCGGGCGACGTGACGGCGGCGGGCCTGCGCCCGGTCGGCCACCCGCTGCTGGGCGCGGCCGTCGAGCTGCCCGACTCGGACGGGCACCTGTTCACGAGCAGCCTGTCCGTGCGCAGCCACCCGTGGCTCGCCGACCACGCCGTGCTCGGCGCGATCGTCGTCCCCGGCACCGCCTACCTGGAGCTGGCCGTCCGCGCCGCCGACGAGGTCGGCTGCGCCCGCGTCGAGGAGCTGACCCTCCAGACCCCGCTCGTGCTGCCCGCCCGAGGCCGGGTGGACGTGCAGGTCGCAGTGGGCGCGCCCGCCGACGACGGCACGCGCGCGCTCGCCGTGTACTCCCGCCAGGAGACCGCCGACCAGCCGTGGACGCGGCACGCGACCGGCGTGCTGGCCGTCGCCGCCCTGCCCGCCGCGCCCGGTCGGGCCGAGTGGCCGCCGACCGGCGCGACCGCCGTGCCGCTGGACGGCTTCTACGACGACCTCGCCGAGGGCGGGTTCGGCTACGGGCCCGCGTTCCAGGGGCTCACCGCCGTGTGGCAGCGCGGTGACGACACGTTCGCGGAGGTCGTGCTGCCGCGGACCGACGACTCGGTGGACGCCTCCGCGTTCGCCCTGCACCCGGCCCTGCTCGACGCCGCCCTGCACGCCTCCGCGTTCGCCCTGCCCGGCAGCGGCGGCGCGGGCCGGCTGCCGTTCTCCTGGTCCGGTGTCACCGTCCACGCGGGCGGCGCGGGCGCGGTGCGGGTCAAGCTCACCCCGGTCGGCCCGGACGCGGTGGCGCTGACCGTGGCCGACGCGGACGGTGAGCCGGTCGCCACGGTCACCTCGCTGACCCTGCGCCCGGTCGCCGCCGACGCCCTCGCCGCGCCGGCCGCGCCGACCTCGGTGTTCCGCGTCGACTGGACGCCGGTGACCGCCGAGGCGGCCCCGCTGGACGCGCCGGTCGTCGTCGGCCCGCACGACCTGGGCCTGCCCGGCGCGGTGCGCCACACCTCGCTGGACGACCTCGCCGAGGCGAGCGGCGTGGTGTTCGCGCCGGTCGAGGGCGACCCGGCACGGCCGGTCGAGTCCGCGCACGAGGTCGCGGTGCGGGTCTTGGAGCTGTGCCGGACCTGGGTGTCCGACACCCGGTTCGGCGACGCGGTGCTGGTCGTCGTCACGCGCGGCGCGATGTCCGTGGGTGGCGAGGACGTCGCCGACCTCGCCGCCGCCGGCGCGTGGGGCCTGGTGCGGTCCGCGCTGATGGAGGAGCCCGGCCGGTTCGCGCTGGTCGACCTCGGCCCGGACGAGCCCGCCGAGGCGCTGGCCGCCGTGCTGGCCGCCGGCGAACCCCAGGCCGCCGTGCGCGCCGGCGACGTGCTCGTGCCCCGCTTCGCCCGCGTGCCCGCCGACGCGCCCCGCCGCACGTCACCGCTGGTCGACGCCGACCGCGCGGTCCTCGTCGCCGGTGGCACGGGCGGCCTGGGCGGGATGCTGGCCCGGCACCTGGTGACCCACCACGGCGCGCGCCGGCTGGTGCTCGCCGGTCGTCGCGGCCCGGCCGCCGCCGGGGTGGACGAGCTGGTCGCCGACCTGACCGGGCTGGGCGCGGACATCTCCGTGGCCGCCTGCGACTTCACCGACCGCGACGCCGTGCGCGCCCTCGTCGCGGCGCACCCGGTGGGCGCGGTCGTGCACGCCGCCGGCGTCCTGGACGACGGCGTGCTGACGTCGTTGACGCCGGAGCGGATGGCCGGGGTGCTGCGGCCGAAGGTCGACGTGGCCTGGCACCTGCACGAGGCCACCGCCCACCTCGACCTGACCGCGTTCCTGGCCTACTCGTCGGTGTCCGGCACGCTCGGCAGCCCCGGCCAGGCCAACTACGCCGCCGCCAACGCCTGGGTCGACGCGCTCATGCAGCACCGCGCCGCCGCCGGCCTGCCCGGCCAGTCCCTGGTGTGGGGGCCGTGGGCGCAGGAGGGCGGCCTCACCGGCTCGCTCACCGACGCCGACCTGCAGCGCATGGCCCGCTCCGGCATGCCCGCCATGCCCGCCGAGACCGGCCTCGCGCTGTTCGACGCGGCCGTGGCGACCGCCGAACCCGTGGCCGCGCCGCTGCACCTGGACCTCGCCGTGCTGCGCGGCCGGTTCGAGGTGCCCGCCCTGCTGCGCGGCCTCGTGCCGCCCGCCCGCCGGTCCGCCGCCCGCGCCGGCTCCGACGCCGCCCGCGCGCTGTCCGACGTCCTGTCCGCGCTGCCCGCCGACGAACGGGCGGGCGCGCTGGCCGGGATGGTCGCCGAGCAGGTCGCCGTCGTGCTCGGGCACGGCTCGGCCGACGCCGTCGACCCCGACCTGCCGTTCCGCGAACTCGGCTTCGACTCGCTGACCTCCGTCGACCTGCGCAACCGGCTCGGCGCGGCCACCGGCCTGCGGCTGCCCGCGACCCTGGTGTTCGACTACCCGACCCCGGCCGCGCTCGCCGCCTACCTGGGTGACGAACTGCTCGGCACGCTCGCCGACGCGCCCACCGCCCCGACCACGCGCGTCTCCGACGACGACCCGATCGTGATCGTCGGCATGGGCTGCCGCTACCCGGGCGGGGTGCGCTCGCCCGAGGACCTGTGGCGGCTCGTCAGCGACGGCGTGGACGCGGTCACCGACTTCCCGACCGACCGGGGCTGGGACGTCGACAACCTCTACCACCCCGACCCCGCGCACCCCGGCACGTCCTACACCCGGTCCGGCGGGTTCCTGCACGAGGCGCCCGAGTTCGACGCGGCGTTCTTCGGCCTGTCGCCCCGCGAGGCGCTGGCCACCGACGCGCAGCAGCGGCTGCTGCTGGAGGCGTCCTGGGAAGCCGTCGAACGCGCGGGCGTCGACCCCGTGACGCTGCGCGGCAGCCGGACCGGCGTGTTCGTCGGCGTGATGTACAGCGACTACGCGTTCACCCTGTTCAACGTCGCGGACGCCGAGGGCTACGGCGGCAACGGCAGCGGCGGCAGCATCGCCTCCGGCCGGGTCGCCTACACCCTCGGCCTGGAGGGCCCGGCGATCACCGTCGACACGGCGTGCTCGTCGTCCCTGGTCACGCTGCACCTCGCGGCGCAGGCGCTGCGGCAGGGCGAGTGCGACCTGGCGCTGGCGGGCGGCGTGACCGTCATGTCCACGCCCAACGTGTTCGTCGACTACAGCCGGCAGCGCGGCGTGTCCCCGGACGGCCGCTGCAAGTCGTTCTCCGACAGCGCGGACGGCGTCGGCTGGGGCGAGGGCGTCGGCATCCTGGTCCTGGAGCGGCTGTCCGATGCGCGGCGCAACGGGCACGACGTGCTCGCGGTCGTCCGCGGCTCGGCGGTCAACCAGGACGGCGCGTCGAACGGGCTCACGGCCCCGAACGGGCCGTCGCAGCAGCGGGTGATCCGGGCGGCGCTGGCGTCCGCGGGCCTGCGACCGTCCGATGTGGACGTGGTGGAGGCGCACGGCACCGGCACGACGCTGGGTGACCCGATCGAGGCGCAGGCGGTGCTGGCCACCTACGGGCAGGACCGCGAGCGCCCGCTGCTGCTCGGGTCGATCAAGTCGAACCTGGGCCACACCCAGGCGGCGGCGGGCGTCGCGGGCGTCATCAAGGTGGTCATGGCGATGCGGCACGGCGTCGTGCCGCGCACCCTGCACCTGGGCGCGCCGTCGTCCCACGTGGACTGGGACGCGGGCGACGTCGACCTGGTGCCCGAGCCGGTGCCGTGGCCGGAGACCGGCCGGGTGCGCCGCGCGGGCGTGTCGTCGTTCGGCATCAGCGGCACCAACGCGCACACCATCATCGAGCAGTGGCCCGCCGCGCCGGACCGCTCCGACGCCGCCGTCACCCCGTCCGCCGTGCCGCTCGTGCTGTCCGCCAAGACGCCGGAGGCGTTGCGCGACCAAGCCGCGCGGCTGGCGGCGCACCTGGCGGACGCCGACCTGCTCGACACGGCGTTCTCGCTGGTCACCAGCCGGTCGTGGTTCGAGCACCGGACCGCCGTCACGGCCGTGACGCGGGCCGACGCGATCGGCGCGCTGACCGCGTTCGCCGAGGGCGGCACGTCGTCCGCCGTGCGCGGCAAGCCCCGCGTGGGCCTGCTGTTCGCGGGCCAGGGCGCGCAGCGGGTCGGCATGGGGGAGGAGCTGGCCGCCCGTCACCCCGTGTTCGCCGACGCCCTCGCCGAGGTCTACGCCGCGCTGGACGCCGAGCTCGGCCTGTCGCTGCGCGAGGTCGTCACCTCCGGCGACGGGCGGCTGGACGACACCGCGTTCACCCAGCCCGCCCTGTTCGCGGTGGAGGTGGCGCTGTTCCGGCTCGTGCGCTCGTGGGGCGTGCGGCCGGACGTGCTGGTCGGGCACTCGGTCGGCGAGATCGCCGCCGCGCACGTCGCCGGCGTGCTGTCCCTGGCCGACGCCGCGCGCATGGTCGTCGCCCGCGGTCGGCTGATGTCCGCGCTGCCGTCCGGCGGCGCGATGGTGTCGGTGCGCGCCTCCGTCGAGGACGTCGCGCCCGTGCTGGACGACGACGTGGTGCTGGCCGCCGTGAACGCCCCGGACGCCCTGGTGATCGCCGGTCCGGAGGACCGCGTGCGGGCCGCCGCGGACCGGCTGGCCGACGCCGGCCACCGCGCGCGCCGGCTCGCCGTGAGCCACGCGTTCCACTCCCCGCTGATGGACCCGGTGCTGGCGGAGTTCCGGGCCGTCGTCGCGGACCTGGCGTTCGCGCCGCCGGAGATCCCGATCACCTCGACCGTGACCGCGCAGCCGCTGGACGCGCGGACCGCGTGCTCGCCGGACTACTGGGTGGACCAGGTGCGGCGGACCGTGCGGTTCGCCGACGCGGTGGCGTCGCTGGACGTCACCGCGCTGGTGGAGGTCGGGCCGGACGGCTCGCTCAGCGCCGCCACCGGGGCCGTCCCGCTGCTGCGGCGCGGCGTCGGCGAAGAGGTGTCCGCCGCCACCGCGCTCGGCCGCCTCGCGGTGGCGGGCGTGCCCGTGACGTGGGCGGAGGTGTTCGCGGGCACCGGCGCCCGGCGCGCCGACCTGCCGACCTACGCCTTCCAGCACCGCCACTACTGGCCGCAGGGCCTGCGGCTGATGGCGGGCGGCCTGGGCAGCCTCGGCCTGCGCGACTCCGGCCACCCGCTGCTCGCCGCGAGCGTCGAGCTGACCGAGACCGGCGGCCACCTGTTCACCGGCAGCCTGTCGCTCGACACGCACCCGTGGCTCGCCGACCACGCCGTGCTCGGCGCGGCGATCCTGCCCGGCACCGCGTTCCTGGACCTGGCCGCGCACGTCGCCGCCGAGGCCGGGTGCGCGCGGGTGGAGGAGCTGACCCTCGCCGCGCCGCTCGTCCTGCCCGAACGAGGTTCGGTCGTGGTGCAGGTCGCCGTCGGCGCGGCCGACGACACCGGCGCCCGGCCGCTGACCGTCCACTCGCGACCGGAGGACGACGACGGCCCGTGGACCCGGCACGCCACCGGCGCCGCGACGCCGGTCGCCGGTGACCCGGTGGCGCTGACCACGTGGCCGCCCGCCGACGCCGAACCGGTCGACCTGGACGGGTTCTACGAGCGGGCCGCCGACGACGGCTTCGCGTACGGACCGGTGTTCCAGGGCCTGACCTCGGTGTGGCGCGCGGGCGGTGTCGTGCACGTGGAGGCCGACCTGCCCGAGGAGCACCGGGCCGCCGCGGCGGCGTTCGGCGTGCACCCGGCGCTGCTCGACGCGGTGCTCCAAGCAGTCGGCTTCGCCGGGTTGGCCGGCGGTCGCCTGCCGTTCTCGTGGCGCGGCGCGACCCTGCACGCCGCCGGAGCCACCGCGCTGCGCGCGACCGTCATCCCCACGGGGGCGAACGAGGTGTCGCTGCGCGTGGCGGACGGCGCGGGCAACCCGGTCGCCACCGTCGAGGGCCTGGTGCTGCGCGAGGTGGCGTCCGGCCAGGTGGCCGTGACGACTCCCCGTGACGCGCTGTTCGGCGTCGACTGGGCGCCGGTGCCGACCACCGCGACGACCACCGCGGGCTGCGCCGCCCTCGGCGCCCCGATCCCCGGCCTCGACCTGCCGGTGCACGCGGACCTGGCCGAGCTGGTGGCCGCGGAGGACGTGCCGAGCGCGGTCGCCGTCGTGGTCGAGAGCGCCGGCGGCGACCTCCCGGGGTCCGTCCGGGCCACCGCGGGCGCGGCGCTCGACCTGCTCCAGCGGTGGTTCGCCGAGCCCCGCCTCGCCGACACCCGGCTGGTCCTGGTGACCTCCGGCGCGGTCGGCGACGACCCGGACCCGGCGCTCGCCGCCGTGTGGGGCCTCGCCCGCACCGCCCAGACCGAGAACCCCGGCCGCGTCACGCTCGTCGACCTCGACGGGACACCGGCCTCGGCCGCCGC
The DNA here is from genome assembly GCF_040744945.1 of Saccharothrix sp. HUAS TT1. Classification (NCBI taxonomy): domain Bacteria; kingdom Bacillati; phylum Actinomycetota; class Actinomycetes; order Pseudonocardiales; family Pseudonocardiaceae; genus Saccharothrix; species Saccharothrix camelliae. Next base: position 4,815,478 of record NZ_CP160453.1, read on the forward strand.
GCTGCCCGGCGCGGTCGCCACCGGCGAACCCCAGCTGGCCCTGCGCGACGGCAACGCCCGCGCGGCCCGGCTGGTGCGCGCCACCGCGCGGCCCGCCGAACCGTGGGCGGGCCGCGTCCTGATCACCGGCGGCACCGGCGGGTTGGGCGCGCTGCTCGCCCGCCACCTCGTCACCGCGCACGGCGTCGGGCACCTGGTGCTGGCCGGTCGGCGCGGGCCCGACGCGCCGGGCGCGGCTGAACTGGCCGCCGACCTGACCGGCCTGGGCGCCCGCGTCGACGTGGTCCGCTGCGACACCACCGACCGCGACCAGGTCGCGGCGCTGCTCGCCGAGCACCCGCCGGCCGCCGTGGTGCACGCGGCGGGCGTGCTGGACGACGGCGTCCTCGACTCGCTGGACCAGGCCCGGCTCGACCGGGTGATCGGGCCGAAGGTCGAGGCGGCCTGGCACCTGCACGAGCTGTTCGCCGGACCGCTGGTGCTGTTCTCGTCCGTCGCGGGCGCGCTCGGCGCGGCGGGCCAGGGCAACTACGCCGCCGCCAACGCCGCGCTCGACGCCCTGGCCGCCCACCGCGCCGCCCGCGGGCTGCCGGTGCGATCGCTGGCCTGGGGCGCGTGGGCGCGCGCGGAGGGCATGCTCGGCGGGCTCGCCGAGGCCGACGTGGCCCGCATGACCCGGTCCGGGCTGCCGCCGTTGAGCGAGGAGCTGGGCCTGGCGCTGTTCGACGCCACCGCGTTCGGCGACCTCGACCGCCCGGCCGTGCTGCCGGTGCGGGTCGACCTGGCCGCGCTGCGCGCCGCACCCGAGGTGCCGCCGCTGTTCCGCGCCCTGGTCAAGCCGACCGCGCGCCGGGCGGCGGCCGGTGCGGGCGAGCTGGCGCGCGCCCTGCGCGACCGGTCGCCCGCCGAGCGGCTGCGGTTCGTGCTCGACCAGGTCCGCGCCCAGGTCGCCCAGGTGCTCGGGCACGCCTCGGCCGCCGACATCGAGCCCGAGCGGGCGTTCGGCGAGATCGGGTTCGACTCGCTGACCGCCGTGGAGCTGCGCAACAACCTCACCGCCGCCACCGGCCTGCGGCTGCCCGCGACGCTGGTGTTCGACCACCCGACGCCGCTGGCGCTGGCCGAGCACGTGCTGTCCGAAGTGGACGGATCACGGGTCGAGGCGGTCGAGGCCACCGCGCGGGCCGCCGACGACGACCCGGTCGTGATCGTCGGCATGGCCTGCCGCTACCCGGGCGGCATCACCACGCCCGAGGAGCTGTGGCGGTTCCTGGTGGCGGGCGGCGACGCCGTGACCGGCTTCCCGACCGACCGCGGCTGGGACCTGACCGGCGTGGACGAGCTGGAGGTGTCCCGCGACGTGCTGCAGGGCGGCTTCCTGCACGACGCGGGCGAGTTCGACGCCGACTTCTTCGGCATGAGCCCGCGCGAGGCCGTCGCCACCGACGCCCAGCAGCGGCTGCTGCTGGAGACGTCGTGGGAGGCGTGCGAACGGGCCGGCGTCCCGCCGCGCAGCCTGCGCGGCAGCCGCACCGGCGTGTTCGTCGGCGTCATGTACAGCGACTACGGGATGCTGCTGCGCGGCGACCCCGAGACCGGCGGCTACCAGGGCAACGGCAGCGCGGGCAGCGTCGCGTCCGGGCGGGTGTCGTACACGCTCGGGCTGGAGGGGCCGGCCGTCACGGTCGACACGGCCTGTTCGTCGTCGCTGGTGGCGCTGCACCTGGCCGCGCAGTCGCTGCGCTCCGGGGAGTGCGCGCTGGCGCTGGCGGGCGGGGTCACGGTGATGGCCACGCCGACGCCGTTCGCCGAGTTCATCGCCCAGCGCGGGTTGTCGTCGGACGGCCGGTGCAAGTCGTTCTCCGACAGCGCGGACGGCGTGGGCTGGTCCGAGGGTGTCGGGGTGCTGGTGCTGGAGCGGCTGTCCGACGCCCGCCGCAACGGCCACGACGTGCTGGCCGTGGTCCGGGGCAGCGCGGTGAACCAGGACGGCGCGTCCAACGGGCTGACCGCGCCCAACGGGCCGTCGCAGCAGCGGGTGATCCGGCAGGCCCTGGCGGGCGGCGGGTTGCGACCGTCCGATGTGGACGCGGTCGAGGCGCACGGCACCGGCACGACGCTCGGCGACCCGATCGAGGCTCAAGCGCTGCTGGCGACCTACGGCCAGGACCGCGACGAGCCGCTGCTGCTGGGGTCGATCAAGTCCAACCTCGGTCACACCCAGGCGGCGGCGGGTGTCGCCGGGATCATCAAGGTGGTCCTGGCCATGCGTCACGGCCGCCTGCCGCGCACCCTGCACGTCAGCGAGCCGTCGCGCCAGGTCGACTGGACCGAGGGCAGCGTGCGGCTGCTGACCGAGACCACCGACTGGCCCGCCGTCGAACGCCCGCGCCGGGCCGGCGTGTCGTCGTTCGGCATCAGCGGCACCAACGCCCACGTGATCATCGAACAACCTCCGACCGCACCGGCGCTCGCGCGTGGTGGGGCCGGCGCAGTGACGGGTGCGGCCCCGGCGGCTGCGGGCGGCCAGGCGAGTGCCGCGCCGGTGATCGCAAGCGGCGCGGCGAGCGTCGTGCCGGCGGCGGCTGGTGGCGCGGCGGGCGTGGTGCCGGTGCTCGCGCGTGGTGAGGCGAGTGCAGTGCCGTGGGTGCTGTCCGCGCGCGGCAACGGGGCGTTGAAGGCGCAGGCGGCCCGTCTGCTCGACCACCTGCTGGACCGGGCGGACGACCCGGCCGCCGTCGGGCGCACGCTCGCCACCGGCCGGTCCGCGCTGGAGCACCGGGCCGCCGTCGTCGGGACCACCGACGAGGAGTTGCACGCCGGCCTCGCCGCGCTCGCCGCCGGGCGCACCGCGCCCGGACTGGTCGAGGCGGTCGTCCGGGACGCCCCGCGCGTGGCGCTGCTGTTCGCGGGCCAGGGCTCGCAGCGGGTCGGCATGGGCGCGGGGCTCGCCGCCCGCTTCCCGGTCTTCGCCGCCGCGCTGGACGAGGTCACCGCCGAGGTCGAGGCCGAGCTGGGCACGTCCCTGCGCGACGTCGTCGCGGGCGGCGACCGGCTGGACGACACCGCCTTCGCCCAACCCGCCCTGTACTGCCTGGAAGTGGCGCTGCACCGGCTCGTGGAGTCGTTCGGCGCGCACCCGGACGTGCTGGTCGGCCACTCGATCGGCGAGATCGCGGCGGCCCGGGTCGCCGGGGTGCTCTCCGGGCCCGACGCGGCGAAGCTCGTGGTGGCGCGCGGCCGGCTCATGTCCGCGCTGCCCGCCGGCGGCGCGATGGTCGCCGTCCGGGCGTCCGAGGACGAGGTGCGCCCGCTGCTCGACGCGCGGGTCGACCTCGCCGCCGTCAACGGCCCGAACGCCGTCGTGGTCGCGGGTGACGCCGCCGCCGTGGAGGACGTCGCCGCGCACTTCGCCGCGCTCGGCCGCAAGACCACCCGCCTGCGGGTCAGCCACGCCTTCCACTCGCCGCTGGTGGAGCCGGTGCTGGACGCGTTCCGCGAGGTGGTCGCCGGGTTGGCGTTCGCCGAGCCGCGCGTCCCGATCGTGTCCGCGGTGACCGGCGGGGTCGCCGACGTGACCGACCCGGAGTACTGGGTGCGGCACGTGCGGGCGACCGTCCGCTACCACGACGCGGTGGCGTGGTGCCGCGACAACGGCATCGGCGTCCTGCTCGAACTCGGCCCCGACGGCACGCTCACCGCCCTGGCCGAGGAGACCCTGGACGGCGCGGCGGTCGTGCTGCCGGTGCTGCGCGCCGACCGGGACGAGCACACCTCCGCCGTCACCGCGCTGGCCCGCCTGCACACCGAGGGCGTCGGCGTCGACCTCGCGCCGCTGTTCGCCGGCGCGGACCGGGCCGACCTGCCGACCTACGCCTTCCAGCACCGCCGCTTCTGGCCCAAGCCGCAGGCCCAGGCCGGTGACGCCACGTCCGTCGGGCTCGGCGCGGCCGTGCACCCGATGCTCGGCGGCGCGGTCGAACTGCCCGACTCGGACGGCCTGCTGGGCACCGGCAGGCTGGCCACCCGCACCCACCCGTGGCTGGCCGACCACGTCGTCTTCGGCACCACGCTGGTGCCGGGCACGGCCGTGCTGGAACTCGCGGTGTGGGCCGGTGACCGGGTCGGCTGCGGCACGGTCCGCGAGCTGACGCTGGAGGCGCCGCTGGCGCTGCCCGAGGCGGGCGCGCAGGTCCAGGTGACCGTGGGCGGCGCGGACGAGCGCGGTGAGCGGACCGTGCGCGTGCACTCCCGGACGTCGGCCGACGCGCCGTGGCTGCGCAACGCGAGCGGCGTCCTCGGGACGTCGGCGGAGGACCCCGGGGCGATGCCCGCCGAGTGGCCGCCCGCCGACGCCGACCCGGTGGACCTGTCCGACGTCTACGAGCGGTTCGCCGACTCCGGGTTCGACTACGGCCCGGCGTTCCGGTGCCTGCGCGCGGCGTGGCGGCGCGCCGGCGAGGTGTTCGTGGAGCTGGCCCTGCCGGACCCGGCCGCGGCGGCGGGCTTCGTGCTGCACCCCGGCCTGTTCGACGCGGCGCTGCAGGCGTCCGCGCTGCTCGACCTGACCGGCTCCGGCACGCCGCTGCTGCCGTTCAACTGGGGTGGCGCGACCGTGCACGCCTCGGGTGCGACGGCGCTGCGGGTGCGGCTCGTGCCCGACGGCGACGCGGTCGCGCTCACCGCCACCGACCCGGCCGGCGCGCCGGTGGTGTCGGTGCGGTCGCTGGCGTTGCGCGCGGTCGACCCGGCCGCCCTCGGCGCCACCGCACCCGACCCGGACCCGCTGCTCCACGTCACGTGGTCGCCGGTCCGGGTGACCCCCGGCGAGGGGCGGTGGGCCCCGCTGGCCGAAGCGGACCGTGACGACCTGCCGGACGTCGTGCTGGCCGAACCGCCCGCCACGACGGGTCTGCCCGCGCCGGAGGCGGTGCGCGCCACGACCGGCTGGGCGCTGGGCGTGCTGCACGACTGGCTGGCCGACCCGCGCTGCGCCGACGCGCTCCTGGTGTTCGGCACCCGGCACGCGGTGGACTCCGAGACCGTCGACGTCGCCGCGGCGGCGGTGTGGGGCCTGGTGCGCAGCGCGCAGGCCGAGCACCCCGGCCGGTTCGCGCTCGTGGACGCCGATCGGCCCGGCCCGGCGCTCGCGGCGGCCCTGGCGAGCGGTGAGGACCAGGTCGTCGTGCGCGGCGACGAGGTCCGCGTGCCCCGCCTCGTCCCGGTCGGGGCGACGGCGGCCGAGTACCCGGCCTGGGACCCGGACGGCACGGTCCTGATCACCGGCGGCGCCGGCGGCCTCGGCGGGCTGCTGGCCCGTCACCTGGTCGGGCGCGGCGCGCGGGACCTGCTGCTGGTCAGCAGGCGCGGCGCGGCGGCCGACGGGGTGGCCGAGCTGGTCGCCGACCTCGCCGAACTGGGCGCGCGCGTCGACGTGGCCGCCTGCGACGTGGCCGACCGCGACGCCGTCGCCGACCTGCTGTCCGGCGTCGACCACCTGGCCGCCGTGGTGCACACCGCCGGTGTGCTCGACGACGGCGTGGTGGACGCGCTCACCCCGGACCGGTTCGACACCGTGCTCCGGCCGAAGGTCGACGCCGCCTGGCACCTGCACGAGCTGACCGACGTGCCGCTGGTGCTGTACTCGTCGGTCGCGGGCACGTTCGGCAACGCGGGCCAGGCGAACTACGCCGCCGCCAACGCCGCGCTCGACGCCCTCGCCGTGAACCGCCGGGCCGCGGGACTGCCGGGGCAGTCCCTCGTCTGGGGCGCGTGGTCGGCCGACGCGGGCATGACCGGCGGGCTGTCGGACGCCGAGCTGGCCAGGCTGGCCCGGATGGGCACGCCCGCGCTGACCCCCGAGGAAGGCTTGGACCGGTTCGACCGGGCCGTGGCGCTGCCCGACCCGGTCGTGGTGGCGCTGCGGCTGGACAAGGCCGCGCTGCGCGCCGCCGGGACCGTGCCGCCGCTGCTGTCGGCCCTGGTGCCGCCGGTCGCCCGGCGCGCCGCCGAGGCCGCGCCGGCCGACCTGGCCGAACGGCTGCGCGCCCTGCCCGCCGCCGAACGCCTGGCCGCCGTGCACGCCGTGGTGTCCGACCAGGTCGCCGCCGTGCTCGGGCACGACCGAACCGGCTCCGGGGGGCACGGCTTCGACCCGGGCCGCGGCTTCACCGACCTCGGGTTCGACTCGCTCACCGCGGTCGAGCTGCGCAACCGGCTCGGCGCGGTGTCCGGGCTGCGGCTGCCCGCGACGCTGGTGTTCGACCACCCGACGGTCGACGCCGTGTCCCGGCTCCTGCTCGACGGCCTCGCGCCGGCGGAACCGGGCGGCGCGCGGGCCGTGGTCGCCGAGCTGGACCGGCTCGACCAAGCGCTCTCCGACGTGGGCGCGGACGACCCGGACGCGCGGCAGGAGATCACCGACCGGTTGCGGTCGCTGCTGCTGCGCTGGACCGGTGGCGACGCCGCCGAGCCCAGCGCGGTCGGCGCCCGGATCAGCACCGCCGGCGCGGACGACCTCTTCGACTTCATCGACAACGAGCTGCGGATCGACTAGCGGGGGACGGCAGAGATGAACGAGGACAAGCTGCTCGGCTACCTGCGGAAGGTCACCGCCGAACTGGCGCAGACCCGGGACCGGCTGGCCGCCGCCGAGTCGCGCGGGCAGGAGCCCGTCGCGATCGTCGGCATGAGCTGCCGCTATCCGGGCGGGGTCGACGACCCGGACGCCCTGTGGCGGCTGGTGGACTCCGGCGGCGACGCGATCAGCCCGCTGCCGGTGAACCGGGGCTGGCCGGTCGGGCTGCTGGCCGAGAGCGGGCCGGGGCGCGGTGGTTTCCTGCACGACGCCGCCGACTTCGACCCGGCGTTCTTCGGCATCTCGCCGCGCGAGGCGCTGGCCATGGACCCGCAGCAGCGGCTGCTGCTGGAGTCGGCGTGGGAGGCCGTGGAGCACGCGGGCATCGTCCCGGCGTCGCTGCGCGGCACCCGCACCGGCGTGTACCTGGGCGTCATGTACGGCGATTACGGCATCCTGCTCCAGACCTCGGAGGGCGACTACGAGGGCTACCAGGGCAACGGCAGCGCGGGCAGCATCGCGTCCGGCCGCGTCGCGTACACGCTCGGCCTGGAGGGGCCGACCCTGACGGTCGACACGGCGTGCTCGTCGTCCCTGGTGACGCTGCACCTCGCGGTGCGGGCGCTGCGGGCGGGGGAGTGCTCGCTCGCGCTGGCGGGCGGGGTGGCGGTGATGGTGCTGCCGTCGGCGTTCACCGAGTACGGGGCGCAGGGCGCGCTGGCCCGCGACGGCCGCTGCAAGGCGTTCTCCGACGCCGCCGATGGCCTCGGCTGGTCGGAGGGCGTCGGCACGCTGGTGCTGGAGCGGCTGTCCGACGCGCGCCGCAACGGGCACCGCGTGCTGGCCGTGGTCCGGGGGAGTGCGGTGAACTCCGACGGCGCGTCCAACGGCCTGACCGCCCCCAACGGGCCGTCGCAGCAGCGGGTGATCCGGCAGGCGCTGGCCGACGCGGGCCTCGGGACGTCCGACGTGGACCTGGTCGAGGCGCACGGCACCGGGACCGTGCTGGGCGACCCGATCGAGGCGCAGGCGTTGCTGGCCACCTACGGGCAGGGGCGCGCCGAGCCGCTGCGCCTGGGTTCGATCAAGTCGAACCTCGGGCACACCCAGGCGGCGGCGGGCGTGGCCGGGATCGTCAAGGTGGTGCAGGCGATGCGCCACGGCGTGGTGCCGCGCACGCTGCACGTGACCGAACCGTCCAGCCGGGTCGACTGGGCGGCGGGCGCGGTGTCGCTCGCGCTGGAGCCGGAGCCGTGGCCGCCGGTCGACCGGCCGCGCCGGGCGGCGGTCTCGTCGTTCGGGGTGAGCGGCACCAACGCGCACGTCGTGCTGGAGCAGGCGGCGGAGGTCGAGGAACCCGCCGGAGCCGAACGGCCCGGCCTGCCCGGCGGCGCGGTGCCGTGGGTGCTGAGCGGTCGCACGCCCGCCGCCCTGCGCGCCCAGGCCGAGCGGCTGCTGGAACGCCTGGACCCCGACGCCGACCCGCTGGACGTGGGCTACTCGCTGGCGCTGACGCGGACCGCGTTCGAGCACCGGGCCGCGCTGGCCGGGACGACGACCGCAGACCTGCGCGCCGGCCTGGCCGCCGTGGCCGGCACGAGCGCGGACGACCTGGCCGGCGGCGTCGCGCCGACGGTCCCGCCCGCCCCCGCGCCTGCCCTTGCGCCAGGAGGGAACCCCGCACCCGCCCTCGCGCCGGGCAGGAACCCAGCACCCGCGCCCGCCCTCGCGCCGGGCGCGAACCCAGCACCCGCGCCCGCCCTCGGCGTGGCGAACCGCGTCGAGCGACCGGTCTTCGTGTTCCCCGGCCAGGGCGCGCAGTGGACCGGCATGGGCCGGGCGCTCCTCGACCGCCACCCCGCCTTCACCGACCGCGTGGCCGAGTGCGACCGCGCCCTCTCACCGCACCTCGACTGGTCACCGCTCGCCGTCCTGCGCGGTGAGCCCGGCACGCCGCCCGCCGACCGGGTGGACGTCGTCCAACCGCTCCTCTTCACGATGATGGTGTCCCTGGCCGCGATCTGGCGGTCGGCCGGCGTCGAGCCCGCCGCCGTCATCGGCCACTCGCAGGGCGAGATCGCCGCCGCCTGCGTGGCCGGCGCGCTGTCCCTCGAAGACGCCGCGCTCGTCGTCGCCGTGCGCAGCAAGCTCATCGGCGAGCGCATGGCCGGTCGCGGCCGGATGCTCACCGCCATGGCCCCGGTCGACCGCGTCGAGGCCGTGCTGCGCGACCTGGGCCTCACCCCCGAGCAGGTGGCCGTCGCCGCCGTCAACGGACCGCGCACCACCACCCTCTCCGGCGACCCGGACGCGATGACCCTGGTCGAACGCGCCCTCGCCGCCGACCGGGTCATGCGGTGGCCGCTGCCGGGCGTCGACTTCGCCGCCCACTCGCCGCACGTGGCGCTGCTGCGCGACGACCTGCTGCCCGCCCTCGCGGGCATCACGCCCACCGCCTGCCCCGTCCCGTTCCACTCGACGGCCGACGACAAGCCCCTGCCCGGCGCCGCACTGGACGCCGGGTACTGGTACCGCAACCTGGCCGAACCGGTCCGCTTCGCCGACGGCGTCCGGGCGCTGGCCGGTGCCGGGCACCGGGTGTTCCTCGAACTCGGCCCGCAACCCGTGCTCTCCCTGGGCATCCAGGAGACCCTGGAGGAGGCCGGCGCGAACGCCGTCGTGCTGCCCACCCTCCGCGCGGACGACGGCGGCCCCGATCGGGTCGCGGCCTCGCTCGGCGCCGCGTTCGCGCACGGCGTGCCGGTCGACTGGGCCCGGGTCTTCGCGGGCAGCGGCGCGCGGGCCGTGCCGCTGCCGACCTACGCGTTCCAGCGGCAGACGTTGTGGCCCAAGGGTTCCCTGCTCGGCGCGGGCGACGTGGCGGCGGCCGGCCTGGACCGGCCCGACCACCCGCTGCTCGGCGCGCTCGTGCGGCTGCCCGGCGACGGCGGTCCGGTGTTCGCCGCCCGGCTGGCACCCGGCACCCCCGACTGGCTTGCCGACCACGCGTTCGGCGGCACGGTGCTGTTCCCCGCCACCGGTTTCCTCGAACTGGCCGTGCGCGCGGGCGACGAGGTCGGCTGCGGTCGCGTCCGGGAGCTGACCGTGCACGCGCCGCTCGCCGTCGACGCGCCCGTGCAGCTGCGGGTGGTCGTGGGCGCCGACGACGACGGGAACCGGTCGGTCGCGGTGCACTCGCGGCCCGACGACGACCCCGACTCGCCGTGGACCCGGCACGCGGTCGGTGTCCTGACCCCGGACGAGCCCGACGCGCCCGAGGCCGACCCGCTGCCCGCCGAAGCGTCCGAAGTGGACCTGACCGGGCACTACGACCGGTTGGCCGCGGCCGGGTTCGGCTACGGGCCCGCGTTCCGCGGCCTGACCGCCGCGTGGCGGCACGACGGCGAGGTGATCGCCGATGTCGCGCTGCCCGAACCGGTCCGGGCGCAGGCGGGCGACTACGGCCTGCACCCCGCGCTGCTCGACGCCGCCCTGCACGCCATCGGCTTCACCGGTCCCGGCGCGGACCGGCCGCACCTGCCGTTCTCCTGGTCCGGTGCGCGGCTGCACGCCTCCGGGGCGCGCGCCTTGCGCGTGCGGCTGACCCCGGTGGGCGACGCGGAGTTCTCGCTCACCGCCGTCGACCCGGACGGCGGGCTCGTGCTCACCGTGGACGAGCTCGCCCTGCGCCCGGTCGCCGACGCCCCCGAGCGCGACACCCGGTCGCTCTACCAGGTGACGTGGACCGCCCGGCTGCCCGAGGTCGACGCGCCGACCGGCACGTGGGCCGTCGCGGGGGACGACCGGCTCGACGTGACCGCCGCCCTGCACGCCGCCGGCCGGACCACCGACACCGTCCCGGACACCGCGGCGGCCGGCCTCCTGCCCGAACCGCCGCGCGCCGTGCTGCTGCCGGTCACCGCCGAACCCCTCGGCGACGAGGCGGCGGCCACCGAGGACGCCCTGGCCGCGGTGCTGGGCGAGCTGCAGGCGTTCCTGGCGGACGACCGGCTGCTGGACAGCGTGCTGGTCGTCGTCACCCGCGACGCCACGGCCGACCGGCCCGACCTGGCCGGCGCGGCCGTGGCGGGCCTCGCGCGGTCCGCGCAGTCGGAGAACCCCGGCCGCGTCCTGCTCGTCGACCTGGACGGCGAGGTGTCCTCGCTCGCGGCCCTGGCCGACGCGGTGGCTCGCGCGGCGACCCTGGGGGAGACCCAGGTCGCCCTGCGCGACGGCGTCGCGTTCGCGGGCAGGCTGGTGCGCTGCGAGCCGGAACCCGGCGAGGCGCCGCGCTGGGGCGAGGGCGCGGTCCTGGTCACCGGCGGCACCGGCGGGCTGGGCTCGCTGGTCGCCCGGCACCTCGTGACCGCGCACGGCGTGCGACGGCTGGTGCTGGCCGGGCGGCGCGGCCCGGCCGCCGGGGGCGTGGGCGCGCTGGTCGCCGACCTCACCGGGCTGGGCGCGCACGTCGACGTGGTGGCCTGCGACGTCGCCGACCGGGCCGCGCTGACCGGCCTGCTCGCCGAGCACCCGGTGACCGCCGTCGTGCACGCGGCGGGCGTCCTGGACGACGGCGTGCTCGGGTCGCTGACCCCGAAGCGGCTGGCCGCGGTGTTCGGGCCGAAGGCCGACGCCGCCTGGCACCTGCACGAGCTGACCCGCGACGCCGGGCTGGCCGCGTTCGTGCTGTTCTCCTCGTTCGCCGGCCTCGCGGGCACGCCGGGCCAGGCCAACTACGCCGCCGCCAACGCCTTCCTCGACGCCCTCGCCCGCCGCCGCCGCGCCGACGGCCTCGCCGCCACGTCCCTGGCCTGGGGCACGTGGGCGTCCGCGGGCAGCCGGGACAGCGCGATGTCCGCCGGCCTCACCGACAACGACCTGCGCCGGCTCGCCGCGGGCGGTGTCGTGCCGCTGGGCGCGGAGCAGGGGCTGGCGCTGTTCGACGCGGCGACCGCCCGCGCCGACGCCGCCGTCGCCCCGGTCCGGTTCGACCTGCCCGGCCTGCGGGCGCTGCCGCAGCCGCCGCCGCTCCTGCGCGCCCTGGTCCCGGCCGCCCGCCGCACCGCGAGCGCGACCGGCAACCGCGACCTGCGGCGCGACCTCGCCGGACTGGACGACGCCGCCCGGCTCGCCCGGCTCACCGACCTGGTGCGCGACCTGGCCGCCGCCGTGCTCGGCCACCCCGACACCGACGCCGTCACGCCCGAGCGCGGCTTCCCCGACCTCGGGTTCGACTCGCTCACCGCGATGGACCTGCGCAACCGGCTGCGCGCGGCGACCGGGCTCCCGCTGCCCGCCGGGCTGGTGTTCGAGCACCCCAGCCCGGCCGAGCTGGCCGGTCACCTGTCCCGGGAGCTGGCCACCGCGCCCGACGAGCCGACCGCGACCACCCGCCCGGCCGGCGAGGACACCGTCACCGCGCTGTTCCACCGCGCCCAGGCCGAGGGCCGCGCCGACGCCGCGATGGACCTGATGCGCAGCGTCGCCCGGCTGCGGCCGGTGTTCGCCGACGCGGGCGGCCTGACCCGGCCCGTCCGGCCGGTGCGGCTGGCCACCGGCGCGGCGGGCTCGCCGCACGTCGTGTGCGTCCCCGCGCTGGTCGCGCTGGCCGGCGTGCAGCAGTACGCGCGGTTCGCCGCCCGTTGCCGGGACCGGGTCGACGTGTCCGCCGTGCCGCTGCCGGGGTTCGCCGAGGGCGACGCCCTGCCCGCCGACCGGGACGCCCTGGTTGGCGTGCTGGCCGACGCGCTGGGGCCCGCGGACGGCGCCGGGCCGCTCGTGCTGCTCGGGTCGTCCACGGGTGGCCTGCTGGCGCACGCCGTGGCGGAGGAGCTGGTCGCCCGCGGCACGCCGCCCGCCGGCGTCGTGCTCGCCGACACCTACCTGATGGACGCCGACTTCGTCCGCACCTCCGGCGCCGGGCTGCTCGGCGGGCTCGCCGAGCGCAACAGCGGGTTCGCCGCGCCCGGCAGCGCCGGCCTGTCCGCGATGGCCTGGTGCTTCGACCTGATGTGGGACTGGCGGCCATCGCGCGCGGGCGTGCCGACGCTGCTGCTGCGGGCCACCGAGCCGCTGGCGCCCGAGCAGGAGGGCACCGACTGGCGCTCGCGCTGGGACACCGCGGACGCCGTCGCCGACGTGGTCGGCAACCACTTCACGATCATGGAGGACCGGGTCGCGGGCACCGCCGACACCGTGCTGCGGTGGCTCGCCGACCGGTGATCCCTTGAAGACGCAGAACGCGGCCGGTCCGTTTCGGAAACGGACCGGCCGCGTTGTTCGCGCTGTTCCGGGTGAATCGTCAGACGATGACCACGCGCGGCCCGGCCGCTTCGAGTTCTTCGGCGACCGCGGAATCTATTCCCGAGTCCGTGATGAGCGTTTCGATGTCGCTCAGGTCCGCGAATCGCGCGAAGTGGTCGTTGCCGATCTTGGTGTGGTCGGCCAGCAGCACGCACCGCCGCGCCGCGCCGATCGCCGCCCGCTTCACCATGGCCTCCGCCGGGTCCGGCGTGGTCAGGCCGCGCTCCGACGACAGGCCGTTGGTGGCGATGAACGCGACCTCCACGAAGCTGTCCTTCAACGCCTGCAGCGCCCACGCGTCGACCGACGCCAGGGTGCGGCTGCGCAGCCGGCCGCCGACCAGCATCACCGTCAGGTTCGGCCTGCTGGTCAGCATCAGCGCGATGTTCACCGAGTGCGTGACCACGGTCAGCTCCCGGTCCAGCGGCAGCAGGTCGGCCATCTTCGCGGTCGTCGTGCCCGCGTCCAGCAGGATCGTGCCCTCCTCGGGCAGCAGCGCCAGCGCCGCCTTCGCGATCCGCTCCTTCTCGGCCGTCATCACGCCCTCGCGGGTGGCGATGGCCGGCTCGAACCCCAACCGCTCCACCGGGATCGCGCCGCCGTGCACCCGGCGCAGCACGCCGTGGCGCTCCAGGGCGGTCAGGTCGCGGCGGATCGTCTCGGTGGTGACGGTGAACTCCTCGGCCAACGCGGCGACGTCGACCCTGCCCTTCGCGCGGGCACGGTCGAGGATGACCTGTTGGCGCTCCTCCGCGTACACGTTCTGCCCCACCCCCTGCGCGGAACCCCCGGGAAAGTCTAGTTGGCGCTATCCGAGCGCGGCAACGCGGTCGAGCTCGACCTCGATGGCCGAAGCGACCGCCGCCTGCTGCGCGATGAGGAAGAAATGCCCGCCGGGGAACTCCTCGACCCGGAACGCGCCCGTCGTGTGGTCCCGCCACGCCCGCGCCTCGGCCGCGGTCGTCTTCGGGTCGTCCACGCCGGTGAGCACCGTGATCGGGCACGACACCACCCGTTCGGGCGGGCACCGGTAGGTCTCGATCGCGCGGTAGTCGCCGCGGATCGCGGGCAGCGCCATCCGCAGGATCTCCTCGTCGCCCAGCACGGCGGCCTCGGTGCCGTTGAGCAGCCGCAGCTCCGCGATCACGCCCTCGTCGTCCAGGCGGTGCACGGTCTCGTCGCGGTGGGTGGACGGACCGCGGCGGCCCGAGGCGAGCAGCGCGGCCGGCGCGCCGGGCAGCCCGGCCCGCTCCAACCGCCACGCCACCTCGAACGCCAGCACCGCGCCCATGCTGTGCCCGAAGAACACCGTCGGGCGGGGCGCGAGGGCGGCCAGCTCGGCGACGACCCGGTCCGCGAGCGTGCCGATGTCGTCCAGGCACGGCTCGCGGCGCCGGTCCTGGCGGCCGGGGTACTGCACGGCCAGCACGTCCGCGCCGGGCGCGAAGCGGGCCGACAGCGGGTGGTAGAAGCTGGCCGACCCGCCCGCGTGCGGGAAGCACACGAGCCGGACGGGGCTGTGCCCGCCGGGGTGGTAGCGGCGCAGCCAGGCGGTCGAGGTGGTGTCTGCGGGCGTCGTCACGCGAGTCGTGCTCACGTTGATCAGTGAACCGCCCGGGGGACCGGCAAATCACTAGAACCGGACATCGGGCGGTTGATCGCCCCGGATCGGCGGATAGCGTTCACCCCACCGGAACAGCGCGGTCGGGGGAGGGTGACGTCATGCCGCAGGGCCTGCTCGGTCGGGAGGCCGAGTTGACCGCGGTGCGCGGCGGGGTGGCCAGGGCGCGCGCGGGCGGCGCGGGGGTCGTCGTGCTGCGCGGACCGCGCGGCAGCGGCAAGACCACGCTCCTCGACGCGTGCGCCGGCGTGGTCGGCGTGCCCGTCCGGTCGGTGCGCTGCGCCGAGGGCGCCTCGCCGGGCGAGGTGGTGGCCGGGCTGCTGCCCGACGCGCCCACCGCGGGCTGCGCGCCGCCGTCGCACCGCTACCGGGCGTTCGTGCGCGACCTGACCCGCGACGCGCCGCTGGTGCTGCTGCTGGACGACGCGCACTGGTGCGACGCCGCGTCCGTGGAGACGTTGGACGTGCTCGTGCGACGTGCGCCGGGGCTGCTGGTGGTCGCGGCCGTCGGCGGTGCGCCCCGGTCGGCGGGCGGCTGCTGGGGCGTGGCCGCGGCGAGGTCGCACGCGGTGGACCTGGCCCCGTTCACCGAGGTGGAGGTGGCCGAGCTGGTGCGCCGCGCCTGGGGCGCGCCGGGCGACCGGGGGTTCGCGGCGGACTGCGCGCGGGTCACCGGCGGCAACCCGCTGGCCCTGCGGCGGCTGCTGGACCGGCTGCGCGGCGCCGGGGTGCGGCCGGAGGCCGGGTCGTGGCCGTCGGTCGTCGCCGAGGGCGTGGAGGTGCTGGCGGACCTGCTGCCCGCGCACCTGGCCGGGCACGACGACGCGCTCGCCGTGGCCGAGGCGGTCGCGGTGCTCGGGGTGACCGACCCGGCGTCGGTGGCGACGCTGGTGGGCGTCTCCGAACCGCTGGCCGCCGCCGTGCTGGCCGACCTGGGCTGCGCCGCCCTCCCGCGGCCCGCCGAACCGGCCGCCACCGCCCTCGACCTGCCCGCGCGGGCCCGGCTGCTGGACGTCCTGCTCGCCGACCTCGACCCGGCCGAGGTCGCCGTCCGGCACTCCCGCGCCGCCCGGATGCTCAGCGACGCCGGACGTCCCGCCGCCGAGATCGCGCCCCACCTCCTGGCCCTGCCCGCCCTGCCCCAGCGCTGGATGCGGGTGGTCCTGCGCGAAGCCGCCCGCGTCGCGCCCGACCACGACACCACCGTGCGCTACCTCGACCGCGTCCTGACCGACTTCCCTGGCGACGTCCCGGCCCTGGTCGACTACGCGCGCGCCGTCGGCGACCGCGACCCGCACGTCGCCGACCGGCTGCTGCGCTCGGGCCTCGACGCCACCACCGACCCGCGCGACCGCGCCACCCTGGCCATCGAACTCGCCCTGCTCGCACCCGCCGTCCCCAAGGCGGAACCGGTGCTGCCGCTGCTGGAGGACGCGCTGCGCCCGCTCGTCGGCGTCGACCGGGAACTGCTGATGCGCGGCCAGGCGGCGCGGTTGGCGGCGAGCTGGACGCGCGCCGCGCAGGTCTCGGGGGAGTCGGCGCACCACGCGCCCGCCGGCGACACCCCGGCCGAGCGGACCGTGCTCGCGCTGCTGGCGTTCACCGACCTGCTCGGCACGTCGCCCGCCACGACCGCCGCCGCCCGCGCCCGCGCCGCCCTCGCCGAACCGGGCGACCTGGGCTGGCCGCACGCCGCCGCCGCGTTCGCGCTCGCCGCCGCGGGCGACCCGGACACCGCCGTCGCCTGCCTGGGCCGGGTCCTGGACACCGCCGCGCCCACCGGCTGGACGCGGTCGCTGGCGGCCCTGCTGCGCGCGCTGATCACCGTCGACACCGGCGACCCGGCCGACGCCGCCGCCGACGCGTCCGCCGCGATCGGGGCGCTGCACACCGTGGACACCGCCCGGGTGGTCCTGGCCACCGCCCTGCACCGCCAGGGCGACACCCCGGCGGCCCTGGCCGCGCTGCCCGACACCGGCGTCGACGCCCCGGTCCTCGGCCGTCCCCTGGGCCTACTGCTGCGCGCCGACGCCGCCGAGCTGGACGGGCGGCCGGACGAGGCGCTGCGCTACTTGGACCGGTGCGCCGCCGAGACGTCCCAGCTGGGCGTGGCGAACTCCGTCCTGGCGCCCTGGTGGCTGCCCTCGGCCCGGCTGCACGCCGCCGCGGGCCGCTCCCGCGAGGCAGCTCACGCCGCCGCCACGGCGTGGGGCGCCGCCGACCGCTGGGACACCCCCGTGTCGAGGGGCCTGGCCCTGCTCGCCGCGGGGTACGCCGCCGACCGCCCGGGGGTCGACCTGATCGCCGACGCGGTGGACGTGCTGGCCCGGACCCCGAACACGTGGCACCGCGTGCACGCCGAGGCGGCCCTGGGCGAGGCGCTGCTGCGCAGAGAGGACCGGGGCGGCGCCCGCAAGTGGTTCCGCGCCGCGGCGGACCGGGCGGCCCGCACGGGCTACCGGGCCGTGGCCGACCGCCTGAGGTCCCGCCTGGTGGCCGCGGGCGGCCGACTGCACCGCGGCGCGGACGAGGGGCTGACCACCGCCGAACGCCGAATCGCCGAACTCGCCGCCGCCGGGGTGACGAACCGGGAGATCGCCGAACGCCTCCGGATCACCCTGCGCACGGTGGAAACCCACCTGACCAACGTCTACCGCAAGCTCGACCTGCCGGGCCGGTCCGCCCTGCGCCCACCGCCGGACCGGATCTGATCGGCACGGGCGGCAGGTCCCGCCGCCGACCCCCGCCGAGCGGCCGCCCTCGCGCGACCGCCCGAACGGACCCGACCGGCAGGAGCCACCGGTCCCACCGCAGACCCGCCCGCCCGGTCCGCCCTCGCCGACCCGCCCTAGCGCGACCGGCCCTCGCGCGACCGGCCGGAATCCCTTGCCTACAAAGGGATGTTGCCGTGCGCCCCACGCGCCGGCGCGGCCTCCGCCAGCAGCGCGGCGATCCGCCCGCGCGTCCCGGCCGGGTCCACCACCTCGTCCACCGCCCCGATGCTCATCGCCAACCCGACCCCGCCCGCGATCACCGCGTGCTCGGCGGCCAGCCGCTCGCGCAGCGCGGCCCGCTCCTCCGGCGACTCGACGGCGGCCAGCTCGCGCCGGTGGATGATGTCCACCGCCGCCCCCGCCCCCATCACGGCCACCTCGGCGTCCGGCCACGCCAGCACCGCGGTCGCGCCCAGCGACCGGGAGTTCATGGCGATGTAAGCGCCGCCGTACGACTTGCGCGTCACCAACGTCACCCGCGGCACGGTGGCCTCGGCGAAGGCGTACAGCAGCTTCGCCCCCCGCCGCACGACGCCGTTCCACTCCTGAGCCGCACCGGGCAGGTAGCCGGGCACGTCGACCAGCACCACCAGCGGCACGCCGAACGAGTCGCACAGCCGCACGAACCGCGACGCCTTCTCCGCCGACAGCGAGTCCAGGCAACCGCCCTTGCGCAGCGGGTTGTTCGCCACCACCCCGACGGTCCGCCCGCCCAGCCGCCCGAAGCCGACCACGACGTTGGGCGCCCACTTCGCCTGCAGCTCGACGAACGGCCCGCTGTCCAGCAGCCCGCGCACCAGCGGCCGGACGTCGTAGGCGCGGCGGGGGTTGTCCGGCAGGCACGCGCGCAGGTCGGCGCCCTCGCCGAGCGACCCGGTGTCCACCACGCCCTGGTCCGCCAGCAGCGACACCAGCTCGCGGGTGTGGTCCAGCGCCTCGTCCTCGGTGTCCACCGCGACGTGCACGACCCCGGACTTGCGGCCGTGCGCCTCGGGACCGCCGAGGCCCTCCATGTCGACCGACTCGCCGGTCACCGCGCGCACCACGTCCGGTCCGGTCACGAACACCCGGCCCGCGCCGGACATCACCACGACGTCGGTCAGCGCGGGACCGTACGCGGCGCCGCCGGCGGCCGGCCCGAGGACGACGGAGACCTGCGGCACCCGGCCGGACGCGCGCACCATGGCCGCGAACACCCGCCCGATGCCGTCCATGGCGGCCACGCCCTCGGCGAGCTTCGCCCCGCCCGAGTGCCACACGCCGACGACCGGCACGTCGTCGCGCACGGCGGTGTCGATGGCCGCCGCGATGAGCGGGCACTCGTCCACGCCGATCGCGCCGCCCTTGACGGTGGCGTCCGTGCAGTACACGACCACCGGGTTGCCCGCGACCTCGCCGCGCGCCACCACGACGCCGACGCCGGGCTCCCGGAACGTGATCTCGACGGTGCCCGCGTCGAGCAACCGCTCCAGCCGCCGCACCGGGTCGCGCGGGTCGGGCACGGCGCGGCCGGCGGGCAGGTCCAGGGTCTGCGTCATCGCGCGCTCCTCCGGTAGGAACTGGGGGCGACCACCAGTCAAGCCGCGCGCGACTCCGGAAAACCCCAGTCCTGCACGGGATCAGGCCAGCCGCAGCAGTCCCGCGTGGACGCGGTTGAGCAGTTCCAGCGACGGCCCGTCGGCGGTCGGCGCGCGGTCGTCGTGCGCGACCACCAGGCCGTCGGTGATGGCGTCGCTGATCAGGACCCTGGCCACGCCCAGCGGCACGCCCAGGTGCACGGCGACCTCGGCCACCGACAGTGGCGCACGGCACAGCCTGTGCAGCCGGAGGGCGGTCGCGTCGGCGGGCGGCGGCGCGCCCGGCGCGGCCGACACCATGCTCTCCAGGCGCAGCTCGTGGGCCGCGCGCGTGCGGCCCCTGGTCCGCACGTACGGGCGGGCCGTCGGGGCGGGCTGCTCGGCCAGCTCCTCGGCGGTGAAGTACTCCGTCGGCTCCTCGACCGGCTCGGGTTCCGGCTCCGGTTCGGGCTCCGGCTCGGGCTCGTCGACGGGCTCGGGTTCCGGGAGCGGTTCCACGACCGCCGGCGCCTGGTCCGGGGGCTTGGGGCGGAAGTCGTTGGCGGCCCACGTCTCGTAGTCGCGCCAGCCGCCGAAGGCGAGCGGGTGGAACGTGGTCGCGGCCGGCTTGGACTTGTGGCGCTTGGTCATGGCACTCGATCTTTCGGCGGGCACGCCCCCATCAATCGGCCGATCGTGCCGGCCGAAGACTCGGGTTTCGTCCAGTCTTCGTGTGGTCGGGGTGTGAACGGGTGCGGTCTGGGACACAGTAAGCACACTCCGCGCGCCATCAAAGGTAAAACCAGGCCAACGCAGCCAAAGCCAAGCCGGCGACTTGGCGAACCAACATCTGCCGGCTATGCTGCCGGCTGTGGCGGCGGTCACGTTCCAGCAGCAGGGGGAGTGTGATGGAGATCGGGACGACGCGAGACCCCGGGTCCGCGTTCGGGCCCGGCGCCGCGCCGAGGTGGGCGTCCCACGCACCCGGTCTGCTCGTGGACCGCGACGACGAGGTCGAACAGCTCCGCCACCGCGTCGCCGACCTGGCCCGGCGCGGTCGGTCCGGGATGGTCACCGTCACCGGTCACCGCGGCACGGGGCTCAGCGCGATGGTGGCGCTCGTCGTGGCGGAGGCGCGGGCGGTCGGGCTGCGGGTCGCGACCGCGCGCGGTGTCCCGGCGGAGTCCGACCTGGCCTTCGGAGTCGTGCGCCAGCTGGTGGCCTCGGTAACTGAGAGCGCTCCCACGACCATCGGCGCGACCCTGCGCGGCACCACGGGCCTGGCCGCGTGCCAGGTGGAGGAGACCGCCATCCCCGCGTTGTGCGCCGACTTCCTCGCCATGGCCAGGGAGCACCCGCTGGTGGTGGCGCTGGACGACGCCCAGTGGACCGACGGGCCGTCCTGGCGCTGGTTGCGCGCGATGGCCCGGCGCCTCGGCCAGGCGCCGCTGCTGCTGGTGCGCGCCGGCACGCACACCCTCGACACGCCCGGCTGCCCCGACTGGCGGCCCGAGCCCGACCACCCCGGGGCCCGCGTGATGCGGCTGCGCCCGCTGCGCGAGCCCGGCGTCCGCGAGGTCATCTCGGCGCGCTACCCCGGTCCGGTGGACGGCTCGTTCGTCGCCGAGGCCCACTCCGCGACCGGCGGCAGCCCCGCCGTGCTGCACGAGGTGCTGTCCCGGCTGGCGCGGGCGCAGCTGCCGCCCGCCGCCGAGCAGGTGCCGCAGCTGGCCGCCTCGGCCGCCGCCGTCCTGGGCGACCGGGCCGCCGACGCCGTCAGCACCCTGCCGCCCGACGCCCTGACCCTGCTGCGCGCCCTCGTGCTGTGCGGCGACGCCCTCGGCTTCGAGCTGACCTGCGCCCTGGCTGCGCCCCGGCACGTGCCCGCCGCCACCGCCGCCGCCCTGCTGCACCAGGTCGGGCTGATCACCGGCGACGACGAGCTCCGCCCCGCCGGTCCCGAGGTGCGCGCGGGCGCCCTGGCCGGCCTGCCCGCCGACGAGCGCGACCGCCTGCTGCGCGAGGCCGTGGCGATCGGCAGGCGGGCGGCGATCCCGGACGACCGGCTCGCCGCCCTGCTGGTGGCCGCGCCACCCGTCGACGCCGAGTGGGCCGCCGCCCTGCTGGTCCGGGTCGCCGCCCGCCGCCGGGAGGCCGGTGACCACGCGGCCGCGGCGGCCCTGCTGGCCGCGGCGCTGCGCGAGCCGATGAGCGCGGAACGCCGGCTCGGCCTGCTGGTCGACCTGGGCGCGCTGGAGGTGGTCGACAACCCGCGCGCGGCCGACCGCAGGCTCCGCCAGGCCCTGCTGGAGACCGCGCCGGACGGGCCGACCGCCGTCCTGGCCGCCGACCTGCTGCACGCGCACGGCGACGCGCCGACCGCCCGCCGCGTGATCGCCACCGTGCGCGCCCGCGGCGAGGCGGACGGCGCGGACACCGCCGCCCTGGCCGCCATCGGCTGGCTGGCCGACAACGACTGCACCCCCGACGCCCTGCACCCCGCCCGCGCGTTCCCCGACCCGCCGACCGACTCGCCGGACGTCGGTGAACCGGTCGGCGCGGGCGTCGCGGCCTGGGCGCTGACCCTGCGCGGCGAGCACCGGGCGCGGGCCCGCGCGCTCGCCCGGTGCGCCCTGGCCGCGCGCGACGACGACCGGCCCGCGCCGTTCGGGCACCGCCTGCACGCCTGCCGCGCGCTGCTGCACGCCGACGACATCGCCTCCGCCGTCGTCGGGCTGGACGCCGTGGTCGCCGACGCCCGCCGTCGCGGCGTGCCCGCCGTCGCCGCTGTCGCGCTCCTGCACCGCGGCTGGTGCGAGCTGCGCCGGGGCAACCTCGCCCAGGCCGAGGACGACCTGGCGCGGGCCCGCGGGCACCTGCCCGCCGACTCGTGGCACCCGCGCGTCGCGCCCGCCGTGACCGCCCTGGCCGGGATGGTGCTGCTGGCCCGCCACGAGGTGGACGACGCCGCCCGCGCGACCACCGCCGCACCGCCCGCCGAAGCCGACCGCGGCGCGGCCTGGGGCCTGCTGCAGTGCGTCCGCGGCGAAGTGGCGCTGGCGCTCGGCGACCCGACGACCGCGCTGCGCCGGTTCGACCGCTGCGGCCGCGTGCTGCTGGCCCGCGGCTGGGTCAACCCGGCCCTGGCCGCCTGGCGCTCCCTGGCCGCCACCGCGCACGCCACCCTGGGCAACCGCGACACCGCCCGCGCGCTCACCTCGGACGCCGTGGAGCGGGCCGTGCGCTGGGGCGCGCCGAGCACTCTCGCGCAGGTGTCGCTGTGGGCGTTCCGCGTGAACCAGAGGGGTGGCACGACCACCCCCGACACAACGCCCCCCGGCCCGCCCGCCCCCGACCACGGCACGACCGCCCCCAACGCCGCCGACCCCAACGCCGCCGACCACAGCATCGCCGCCCCCGACGCCGCCGACCTCAACGCCGGCGACCACAGCATTGCCGACCCCAATGCCGCCGACCACAGCATCGCCGTCCTGGCGGGCGCGGGCCGGTCGGCCGCCGAGATCGCCGGGCTGCTGGACGTGCCGGTGCACGCCGTGCGCCGCAGGCTCTCCACCTTCCCCGCCCACCCCCGGGCGCCGAGGCGCTGACGTGCTCGCCGAGCGGGAGGACGCCCTCGACGCGGTCCGGCAGGCGTTCGCCTCGGCCGGCGCCGGGTCGCCGGGCCTGCTGCTGGTCACCGGCGTGCCGGGGGCCGGGCGGTCCGCCGTGCTCGCCGAGGCCGCGAACCTGGTGGACGGTGGCGTCGAACCCGCCAGGGTGCTGCGCGCCGACGCCACGCTCGCCGAGTCGGCGTTCCCGTTCGGCGTGGTGCAGCAGCTCGTCCGGCCCGTCGTCACCGGCGCCGACCCGGCCGAGCACGACCGCTGGTTCACCGGCCCGGCCGAAGCGGTGCGCCCCCTGTTCCTGGACGACGTCGCGCACACCGCCCCGCACACCGCCCCCTCCGCCGACGCCGTCCTGCCCGGCCTGCACGCCCTCGTCTCCCACCTGGCCGAGGACCGGCCCCTGCTCCTCGCCGTCGACGACCTCCAGTGGACCGACCACCCCTCGCTGCGCTGGCTCGCCTACCTGGTCCGCCGCCTCGCCCGGACCCGCCTGCTGCTCCTGGCCACGCTCGCCGACGGGCACGCGGTGGCCGAGCCCGGCCTGGTGGACGACATCGCCACCGCCGCCGACCGCACGGTCCAGCTCGCCCCGCTGTCGGCGGTCGGCGTGCACCGGGTGCTGGTCGCCGAGTTCGGCGAGCCCGTCGACCCGGCGTTCACCGCGGCCTGCCACGCGGTGACCGGCGGCAACCCGGCCGCGCTGCTGGCCGTCGCGCACGGCCTGCACGCCCGCTCGGTGCGCCCGACGGCGTCCGCCGCGGCGGTGGTCGCGGCGGAGAGCCACGGGCTGCTGCGCGAGCGCAGGCTGTTCCACCTGAGCACCCAGCCCGCGCCGGTGCGGGAGGTGGCGCACGCGCTCGTGGTGCTCGGCGACGGCGCGGACACCGACCTGGTCGCGGAGGTCGCCGGCCTGGACTCCCTGGGCTGCAAGAGCGCCGTGCACGCGCTGGACCGGCTGGGCCTGCTGTCCTCGGTGGACCCGCCGCGGCTGGCGGACCCCGGCGTCGGCGTCGCGCTGGAGGCGGTGATGCCGCTGCCGCAGCGGGAAGCGCTGCACCGGCACGCCGCCACCGTGCTGCACGACGCCGGTCACCCCGCCGAGCGCGTCGCCGAGCAGCTGCTCCGCGTCACCCGCGGCTACCTGCGGTGGGAGGCCGACCTGCTGCGCAGCGCGGCGGCCTCGGCGCTGGACCGCGGCGCGGGCGAGCGGGCCGTCCGCTACCTGCGCCGGGCGCTGCTGGCCGGGCCGCCCGGCGGGCCGGAGCGGGCCAGGCTGCTGGTCGACCTGGCCGCCGCCGAGCGCGGGGCCGACCCGGCGTCCTCGGTCAGCCACGTCGCCCAAGCGCTGCCCGACCTGCCCGGCGTGCCGGAGGCGGCGGTCGCCGTGCTGTCCGTGCCGTTCGCGCTGGCGACCCGCAGCCCGTCGGTGGCCGCCGTCCTGCGCACGCACGCCGCCGCGCCGGACCCGCAGCTCGCGGTCGCCAACCCGGACCTGGCGCTGCGCCTGGAGGCGCGGGGCCGCGCCCTGGACCGCTTCGGCAAGCAGGGCCTGACCGACGCGGTGGCCAGGCTGCGCGGGTTCGGCGTGGCCCGGCCGCACGACACCGGCGGCGGCCGGGAACTGCTCGCGGTCCTCGCGCACGCCGCGGCGGCCACGGCCGCGCTGCCCGCCACCGAGGTCGCCGCGCTCGGCGCGAACCTGCTCGACCGCGAGCAGGCCGACCCCGCCCACGTGCACACCGCGCTGCCGCTGGTCATCACCGCGATGGTCGCCGCGGACGCCGGCGCGGTCGTCGCGCCGTGGCTGGAACGCGTGTGGGACTCGGCGCAGCGGCAGGAGTCCACGGGCGTCCGGTCCGCCGTCGCCGCGCAGCACGCCGCCGTGCTGGCCGCCACCGGCAACCCCGGCCGGGCCAGGGCGCTGGCGCTGGCCGTGCTCGACGGCGACGCCTCGGCCTGGCCGGAGTCCACCGCGACTGCCACCGTGGTGCTGACCTCGATCGCCCTGCACACCCAGGACGGCGAACTCGCCCGCCGCGTGCTGGACACCGCGCACGACGCCGCGGACCCCCGCCTGGTGCTCACCCACCTCGTGCTGCGCGGCCTGCTGGACGCCCTGCGCGGCGACGTCGTGGCGGCGCTGGACAAGATCCTGGCCTGCGGCGAGCGCGCCGCCCGCTTCGGCTGGACCAACGCGACCGCCCTGCCGTGGCGGGTCTGGGCGGCCGGGCTGCACCAGCGGCTCGGCGACCTGGACCGGGCCTCCGCGCTCGCCGAGCGCGAGTACGCGGCGGCCCTGGCGTGGGGCGCCCCGACGGCGGTGGGCCGCGCGCTGCGGTTGCGGGGCATGCTGCTCGGCGGCGTGGAGGGCATCGGCGCGCTGCGCGCGGCGGTGGACCGGCTGCGCGCCGGCGGCGACCCGATCGAACTGGCCCGCGCCCAGGTGATGCTGGGCCGCAGGCTCACCGCGCTCGGCGACCCGGCCGCGAGCCAGTCCGTCGAGGAGGCCGACCGGATCGCCCGCGCCGGCGGCGGGGTGTGGCCGGCGGGCAACGACGAGGCCGAGCTGACCGGGCCGGTGCTGCGGTTGGGCGCGTCCGGCGCCGCGGAGCTGACGCGCGCCGAGCAGTCGGTCGTCGCGATGGTCGTGCGCGGGTGGACCAACCAGCGCATCGCGGATTCGCTCGGCGTCACCCGCAGGGCCGTCGAGAAGAATCTGACGGGCGCTTATCGGAAACTCGGCGTGCCCGGCCGTTCGGTGTTGGTCGAGCAGTGGCGCGCGCTGGTGCCCGAGTTGGAAGTCCACGTGGCCGACGAGCGCTGAGCGTGGTCGTTGCCGGTGTCGTTGTCGCTGCCAATTTCGTTCATGTTGTTGTCACCCTGAGTGACCGTTCGTTCGTTGGGTGCAATAGTGCGGTCGAACCACGAGCTTTTTGGCGCGATCACGTGCCTGAGGTTCGGTCCGAGCGTCCGTTCGGCAGGTCCGTACCGCTGACCGGACGGTACCGAACCACTCCAACGGGTGACTGGCCACGTCCGAACCGTCCGGTCCGTCCACCACGGTTTTAAGTCCGTATGGTTGCGGTTCTGTTGATTTCGGTGAGTGTGGTCCATATCATGTTGGTTGTTGCTTTCCTCCGGTTCGTCTGCCGGTAAAGCCTTCGGCGGCTGCCGTCGATCTTCGTCTCGAAACTTGGGAGGAATGGTCTTCCGATGAGCACGGATATGGCCGACATCGCGATTCAGGACGTGGGCGGGGCGTTTCCGGCGTGGCCCTCGACCGACAGTTGGCCGGACAGCGGTCGTGGGGTCTTCCGGTCCTTCTTCGAGCGCTCCGGCATGTGCGTGGCCCACCTGAACCGCTCCCTGCGCATCCTGGAGGCCAACGCGGACTTCTACCGCCAGTTCGGCCGGGGTCCGGCGGAGCTGTCCGACCGGGAGTTCTGCGACCTGCTGCACCCGAGCGTCCGCGAGCGGCTGGGGCAGCAGCTGTCCCGGCTCGCCGACGGGCAGCGCCCGCGGTTCGCGGACCGGGTCCTGGCGCTGCGACCGGGCGACAGCGCCCTGTCCGGCGAGCTGACCGGGTTCGCCGTGCACGGCGAGGCGGGTCTGGTCGACAGCGTCGTGGTGCTCGTGCGCCCGGAGAAGTCCGCGGGCGACGGGCACTTGGTGTCCGGCAAGGCCAAGCTGCTGACCGCCATGGACGCCCGCATCCTGGAGGGTGTGGCGGCCGGTGTGTCGACGGTGCAGCTCGCCGCGACGCTCTACCTCAGCCGCGGCGGCGTGGAGTACCACGTGTCGACGCTGCTGCGGAAGCTCAAGGTCAAGAACCGGCCGGCCCTGGTCTCCAAGGCGTACTCCATGGGCATCTTCGGCGTCGGCTCGTGGCCGCCCCGCGTGCTGCCCGAGTACGTCAAGTAGCCCGTCGCGCTCGGTACGTGTTGGTTCGTGTGGCTTCCCGGGGGTCGTGTAGCGCTGGTGCGACTAGGGGAACTCATAGTTTCTCCGCTGTGGCCCTTGTGTAAACAACACAAACGAATCTAAAGTCACCCAAACCAACCCGCCCGACCGGTGGCGGTGCCGGAAAGACTTCGAGGTGGTGTGAAGTGTTCTTGACCGTGACGGCCAACCCGAGCGTGGACCGCACAGTCGAGGTCGACCGGCTGACCAGGGGCGACCTGCACCGGGCGTCCGGGGTGCACGTGCAGCCCGGCGGCAAGGGGATCAACGTCGCCCGCGCCCTGGTGCGCAACGGCTGCAAGGCCCGCGCCGTGGTGCCGGCCGGTGGCGCGGAGGGCGACCAGCTCATCCGCCTGCTCACCGAGTACAGCATCGAGGTCGTGCGGGTCGCCGCCCTCGGCCCGGTGCGCAGCAACATCACCATCGTCGAGCCGGACGCCACGGTGACCAAGCTGAACGAGGCGGGCGCCCGCCTGAGCGGCCCCGAGCTGGAGGCGTTCTTCGACGCGGTGCTGGCCCACATGTCCGGAGTGGACTGGGTGGTCGCCGCCGGCAGCCTCCCACCGGGCGTGCCCGCCGAGTTCTACGCGGATTTGATCGACCGACTCGCCCACACGGGGGCGAAGGTCGCGGTGGACACCAGCGGCTCCGCGCTGCTGGCCGCGGTGGAGGCCGGACCTGCCCTGGTCAAGCCCAACCTGGAGGAGTTGGCCGAGGTGGTCGACCGTCCACTGCGGACGTTGCGGGAGGTCGTCGACGCGGCCCGGGAACTGCGTTCCCGGGGGGCGAAGGCGGTGCTGGCCAGTCTCGGCGGGCAAGGCGCCGTGCTGGTCGACGGCGAGGGCTCCTGGCACGCCGAGGCACGGGCGGAAGCCCGCAGCTCGGTCGGCGCCGGGGACGCGCTGCTCGCCGGTTTCCTCTCCGCAGGGGGAATTGGCCCCTCCGCACTGGCCACGGGCGTCGCTTGGGGAGCGGCGGCCGTTTCGTTGCCCGGCAGCACGATGCCGGGTCCCGAAGACGTGCGCGCACACCGGGTGGTGGTGCACCCGGACATCGAGTGGGACCGCCGGATCGACGTCTGATCCGACGGTTCCCGCCGGTCGCCGACGCCGGGCGAAGACGCCCGGTTCCGCCGCCGCAGCGACGGCGTTCTCCCTAGTCCCTCCAGCAGTAGTGGAAGTGTCAACGATGACGAGCAACGACACCCAGGCCCCTGAAGACACCCAGTCCCGCGGCCAGCGCGCGCGGGTGGGCATCCAGCGCTTCGGTGGACACCTCGCCGCCATGGTCATGCCCAACATCGGCGCGTTCATCGCGTGGGGCCTGATCACCGCGATGTTCATCCCGACCGGGTGGATCCCCAACGAGACGATCGGCGAACTCGTCGGTCCGATGATCACGTTCCTGCTGCCGACCCTCATCGGCTACACCGGCGGCCGGCTGGTCCACGGCCAGCGCGGTGCGGTGGTCGGCGCGATCGCCACCTTCGGTGTGATCGTCGGCGCGGAAATCCCCATGTTCCTCGGCGCGATGCTCGTCGGCCCCCTCGGCGGCTTCCTGATCAAGCTGTGGGACGAGAAGGTCGGCGTGAAGGTCGCGCCGGGCTTCAAGATGCTGGTCGACAACTTCAGCGCCGGCATCATCGGCGGCGCGCTCGCGGTCGGCAGCCTGTTCTCCATCGGCCCGGTCGTGGAGGGCATCACCAAGGCCCTCGGCAACGGCGTGCAGTGGCTGCTCGACGTCGGCGTGCTGCCCCTGGTGTCGGTGATCGTCGAGCCCGCCAAGATCCTGTTCCTCAACAACGCCATCAACCACGGCGTGCTGAGCCCCTTGGGCGTGGCCGAGGCGCTGGCCAACGGCAAGGCGATCCACTTCCTCATCGAGGCCAACCCCGGTCCGGGCCTGGGCGTGCTGGCCGCGCTGAGCGTGTTCGGCCCCCGCGCCGCCCGCGCCACGGCTCCCGGTGCGATCGTCATCCACTTCCTGGGCGGCATCCACGAGATCTACTTCCCGTACATCCTGGCGAACCCGAAGCTGCTGCTGTCGGTGATCGCCGGTGGCGCGTCCGGTGTGCTCACGTTCAGCATCTTCGACGCGGGCCTGGTCGCGACGCCGTCCCCCGGCAGCATCATCGCCGTGATGGCCGTGACGCCGAAGGGCGGGCACTTCGCGGTCATCGCGGGTGTGCTGGCCGCCGCGGTCGTCGCGTTCGTGGTCGCCGCGGTGCTGATGAAGTTCGGTCGGGACGCCCGCCGCGAGGAGCGGGACCAGCAGCTCGCCAACGGTGGTGCGGTCGCGGCCTGACCCGGTCAGACTCGGGAGCACCGGACGAGAGGAGAGGGACATGAGCATCCAGGGCAAGGACATCACGAAGGTGGTCATCGCCTGCGACGCGGGCATGGGCAGCAGCGTGATGGTGGCCTC
The DNA here is from genome assembly GCF_040744945.1 of Saccharothrix sp. HUAS TT1. Lineage (NCBI taxonomy): Bacteria > Bacillati > Actinomycetota > Actinomycetes > Pseudonocardiales > Pseudonocardiaceae > Saccharothrix > Saccharothrix camelliae. Next base: position 4,844,319 of record NZ_CP160453.1, read on the forward strand.
GCAGATGGCCAAGCGGCTCAAGCCGTACAAGGTGGCCGTGCAGCACAGCCCGGTCAACGAGATCCCGGGTGACGCGCAGGTCGTGCTGTGCCAGCAGGGTCTGGTGCCCAGGGCGCTGAAGAACTCGTCGGGCGCGGTCGTCATCGGCTTCCAGAACTTCATGGGAGACCCGGTGTTCGACCGCGTGGAAGCCGCCATCCGGGACGGTGGGGAGCTTGGCTGAGCTGCTGACCGCGGCGGGGGTCCGGCTCGGCCGGACCGCCGCCGACCGCGCCTCGGCGATCGACCAGGTCGGGGCCGCGCTGCTGGAGCTGGGCGCGGTCGACCCCGAGTACCTGACCGCCATGCACGAGCGCGAAGCCTCGGTCTCGACGTTCATCGGCGAGGGCGTGGCCATCCCGCACGGCACGGACGCCTCCAGGGTCCACGTCCGCCGGTCCTCGCTGGCGGTGCTCCAGTTCCCCGAAGGGGTCGACTGGGGCGGCGAGGACGTGCGGCTGTGCGTCGGCATCGCGGCCAGGGGAACGGAGCAGGTCGGCATCCTCAGCGCCCTGGCCCACGTGCTCATGGAACCCGAACTGGCGGCCGAGCTCCGCGAGGCGCCCGACGCCGACACCGTCCTGCGCATCCTGCGGACGGTGGACATTGAGAAGGACGAGGAGACAGCGCAGTGAAGGTGGCCCGGTTCTACGCGCCCGGCGACATCCGCATCGAGGACATGCCCGAGCCCACCGCGGGCCCGGCCGAGCTGAAGCTGCGGGTGCGCAACACCTCGACGTGCGGGACTGACCTGAAGATCTTCCGGCACGGGCACCACCACATCGACCCGCCGCGCGTGATCGGCCACGAGATCGCGGGCGAGGTCGTGGAGGTGGGCTCGGAGGTGGACGGCTGGGCCGCGGGGGACCGGGTCCAGGTCATCGCCGCCATCCCGTGCGGCGAGTGCCCCGACTGCCTGCGCGGGTGGATGACCATCTGCCCCAACCAGCTGTCGATGGGCTACCACTTCGAGGGCGGCTTCGCCGAGTACATGATCGTGCCGGCGAACGTCCTCAAGGTGGACGGCCTCAACCGCATCCCGGAGGGCGTGAGCTACGCGGAGGCGTCGGTCGCCGAGCCGCTGGCGTGCGTGCTCAACGGCCAGGAGCTGGCCCGCGTCGGCGACGGCGACACGGTCGTGGTCGTCGGCGCCGGTCCGATCGGCTGCCTGCACGTGCGGCTGGCCCGCGCCCGCGGCGCCGAGAACGTCTACCTGGTGGAGCTCAACCGCGGCCGGCTCGACATGGCCGCCGAGCTGGTCAAGCCGGACGCGGCGATCTGCGCCGCCGAGGTCGACCCGATCCAGGCGGTGCTGGAGCTGACCGGCGGGCGCGGCGCGGACGTGGTCATCACCGCGTCCGCGGCGGGCAAGACGCAGGAGGACGCGCTGAAGATGGTCGCCCGCCGCGGCCGGATCAGCTTCTTCGGCGGCCTGCCGAAGGACAACCCGATCATCGCCTGCGACTCGAACCTCGTGCACTACCGCGAGCTGACGATCGTCGGCGCGAACGGGTCCAGCCCGGACCACAACAAGAAGGCGCTGGAGCTGATCTCGACGGGCGCCGTGCCGGTGGCCGACCTGATCACGCACCACCTGCCGCTGGACGAGGTGCTGGAGGCCATCGACGTGGTCGCGAGCGGCACCGCCATCAAGGTGACGATCGAGCCCGCCGCGGGCTGATCGCGCACCACCCGCACGAACGGTCGACGAGGACGAGGAGGGGGCGGAGTTGCCGCAGGTGGCTGAGGTGTCGCAGGAGTCGGTCGGTTCGAGGGAACTGGCCGGCAACCCGGCGAGTCCCGGGCAGGCGGTCGGCGTGGTGGCCAGGACGGCCGCCGCGCCCGAGCTGCCCACCGAGGTCCCCGCGCCGGGACCGGCGCGGGACGAGGTGGACGCGGCCGTCTCCGCCCTCCGCTCGGTGGTCGCGGACCTGGGCGATCGGGCCGCCGGCCTGACCGGCGAGGCCCGCGACATCCTCGACACCCAGATCGCCATGGCGGACGACCCCGCCCTGGTCGACGGCATCCGCGCCGCCGTCGACCGGGGCCGTCCGGCGGCCTGGGCCGTGCACGACGCGTTCGCCGTCCACCTGGAGGCGCTGGCCGCGCTCGGCGGGTACCTCGCCGAGCGGACCGGCGACCTCGCCGACCTGCGGGACCGGGCCATCGCGGTGCTGCTGGGCGTGCCGACGCCCGGCGTCCCGGTGCGCGACGAGCCGTTCGTGCTGGTGGGCGTGGACCTCGCGCCCGCCGACACGGTCACCCTCGACCCGGCCAAGGTGCTGGCGATCGTCACGTCCAAGGGCGGGCCGACCAGCCACACCGCCATCCTCGCCCGCTCCCTCGGCATCCCGGCCGTGGTCGGGTGCGCGGACGCCGACTCGCTCGCCGACGGCGAGCTGGTCGTGGTGGACGGCGCCCGCGGTGTCGTGGTCACGTCCCCCGACGACGACGCCGCCGACCGGGTGGCCAGGGCCGCCGCCGAGCGCGAGGCCGCGCTGGCCCGGTACAGCGGTCCGGGCGCCACCGCCGACGGCCACCAGGTCAAGCTGCTGCTCAACGTGGGCGGCGCGACCGACGGCGACGTGGACGCCGAGGGCGTCGGCCTGTTCCGCACCGAGTTCCTGTTCCTCGACCGCACCGACGCGCCCTCCCGCGAGGAGCAGCGCCGGGCGTACGGGGAGGTGTTCAAGGCGTTCGGCGCCCGACCGGTGGTCGTGCGCACGCTCGACGCGGGCGCGGACAAGCCGCTGCCGTTCGCCAACGCCGACGCCGAGCCGAACCCGGCGCTCGGCGTGCGCGGCTACCGCGTGTCGTGGCGCAAGCCGGACCTGCTCGCCGACCAGCTGGCCGCCATCGCCGACGCCGCCGCCGACCACGGCGCGGACGTGCGGGTGATGGCGCCCATGATCGCGACCGCCGCCGAGGCCAGGGAGTTCGTCGCGCTGGCGCGGTCGGCCGGTCTCGCGAACGTCGGCGTGATGATCGAGATCCCGGCCGCCGCGCTGCGCGCCGCCGACATCCTCGCCGAGGTCGACTTCGTCAGCCTCGGCACCAACGACCTGTCCCAGTACGCGTTCGGCGCCGACCGGGTGCTCGGCGAGCTGGGCGCCCTGCTCGACCCGTGGCAGCCCGCGCTGCTCGACCTGGTGGCCGTGGTGGCCGAGGCCGGTCGCGCGGCGGGCAAGCCGGTGGGAGTGTGCGGCGAGGCCGCGGGCGACCCCGGCCTGGCGCCGGTGCTCGTGGGCCTGGGCGTGACCAGCCTGTCCATGTCCGCGCCCGCCGTGCCCGCGGTCCGGGCCGCGCTGCGCGAGCGCACGCTGGACGACTGCACCGACCTGGCCGAGCGCGTCCGCCGCGCACCCGACCCGGCCACCGCGCGCACGTACGCGCTCGGCTGAGAGAAGGGGCGGGCGACGATGTGGAGGAACCACCCGTGACCGTCCCGCTCCACTCCCAGCTCTCCACCCACACCCCGCCGCCCACTGCTGCCACACCAGCACACCCCGCTGCCGCACGGCCCACTGCTGCACGGCCCACTGCCGCGCACTCCGCTGCCGCGCGCCCTGACACTGCGCCGCACGGCGCTGCGCTGCAGGCCGCCGGGCCGCGTGCCGGTGTGCGGCAGGGCGCTGCGCCACATACCGCTGTGCCGCGCCCCGGCGCCGCGCATCCCGCTGCCGTCCACTCAGCCGCCCCGCGACCCGTCGCCGCGCACTCCGCCCCCGCAGGCGTTCCGCGCAACCCCGAAGCCGCGTGCCGCTGGTACGAACGGCACTTCGGCTGGCACGTGGCGCCCGGCCCCACCGGGGTCAGGCTGGTGCTCGGCGGCGGCACGGTCGGGTTCCTGGCGCCCGCCGACCTGGCGCGCGTCGTGCTCGCCCGCTTCGACGCGGTCGGCGTGCCCGCTCCCGCCGTCGTGCACCCGGACGGCCGGGTGGTCTTCCTGACCGACGCCAACGACCGCTGGTGGAGCCAGGGCGACATGCCCGCCGGCGTGATCTTCCTGCGCGCGCCCGCCGAAGTGCCGCTGCCACCCGCACCCGTGCCCGGCGGCCGGGTGCGCTGGGCGCGCCCGATCGAGACCGGCGAGCGCTGGCTGCCGGTCGCCGAGGGCGTGCTGTCCGTCATCCGCTCCGCGCTGCGACCCGAGCGCCGGTCGACCGGCACGCCCTGGTTCGCGCGCGACGTCGAGTTGTCGACCGGCCGGTTCCCCCGGCCGGTCCGGCGGGAACGCGTCGGACGCGCGTTCCCGCACCGTGAGGAGGAGGCAGAGTTGCCCAGTACACGAGTCACCATCGGTTCGTCGGTCGGCCTGCACGCCCGACCGGCCAAGCTCCTGGTCGAGGCGGCGCGCAAGCAGGGTGGCAAGGTCCGCATCGGCCGCAGCGAGGACGCCATGGTCGACGCGGCCAGCATCCTCGCGGTCATGTCGCTCGGCGTGAAGGGCGGTGAGGAGGTGCTGCTCACCGTCGAGGGCGACCAGGCCGACTCCGCGCTGACCGAGCTGACCGAGCTGCTGTCGACCGACCACGACGCCGCCCCCGCGGCCGAGGGCTGATCCCCGATCGGCCGGGAATCCAAGCGATTCCCCAGTTCTGCCAAGCCATACTCGATGTGCGCACTTCGGACGGTCCGCCTCCACACCGCGCGGCGGCGACCCCGGCGAAAGGGTGAACATCGTGCAGCAGAACAGGAAGGCGTTGCTCGTCGGAGGCCCCGGGACGTTCGACGGCGAGGTCGTGGAACTGGCTGACGGCGTCGACGTGAAGGTCCGCATCCCGCACGCCTCGGGGCACGAGCACTTCACGCGCAGCGAGGAGAGCAGGTTGGTCGACGGTGAGCACCTGCCGGTGTTCACCTGGTCCTACCGGACCAAGATCGCTGAATGAGCCCCGCCGCCCGGCCCGGCACCCCTCGACACCGGGCGGGCGGCGCGACGGGAGCGGTGGACGGGTTACCCCCCAGGACCCGTCCACCGCTCCACGTTCAGCCGCGCTCGCGGGGCCTGCGGCGCGCCAGCGTGATCCCGTCGGCGGCGGGCAGCAGCGAGAGGTCCACCCGCGGATCGGTGAGCAGCGCGGCGTTGAACGCCCGGATGGCCACCGTGTCGGCGTCCCGCGCCTCCGGGTCCACCACCCGCCCGAAGAACAGCGTGTTGTCGACGACGATCAACCCGCCGTCGCGCACCAGGTCCACCGCGGCCTCGAAGTACGCGGCGTAGCCGGCCTTGTCGGCGTCGATGAACACCAGGTCCACCCAGCCGGCCCCGTGCTCCTCGCGCAACGCCGCCAGCGTCCCGGCGGCCGGGCCGACCCGCAGGTCGATCCGGTCGGCCACCCCCGCGCGCTCCCAGTAGGGCCGCCCCACCCCGGGCCACCGCTCCGTGATGTCGCACGTGATGACCCGACCGCCCGGTCCGACGGCCCGCGCCAGGCACAGCGTCGCGTACCCGGTGAACGTGCCCACCTCCACCACGGACCCCGCGCCCGCCAACCCCGCCAGCAGGTGCAGCAGCTGCCCCTCCTCGGGCGTCACCTGCATCGCCGACCCGGCGGGCAGCAGGGCGGTCTCCTCCCGCAGTGCGCGCAGCACGTCGCCCTCACGCAGGGAAACGGCGCGGATGTAGTCGTCCAGCTCCCTCGTCACCGCAACTTGGTTCGCCATCCTGCGGACGCTAGCCGCACGTCCACCGGGGAACGCCCAGAGTTGGGGGAGGGGCCACGCCTAGCAGGAGCAGTTCGACTCCTGCATCCCCTTGTTGGCGCCCGCCGTGCGGTTGACGATGCCCGGGACGCAGTCGGCCTGGTCCAGCGCGTAGCCGTAGGGGACGCTCACCGTCGTGGTGGACCGGAGTTCGGGACCTGCGGGGTTGGTCTCCTCGTCGGGGCTGGACCACGTCACGTTGTCCAGGACGTTCCCGCCGGTCTGCCAGTAACCGGCCTCGTCGGTGTAGAAGGTGCCGAGGACGTCGCGGGAGTCCTCGAAGTAGTTGTTCTCCACCTTCGCCTTGGCTCCGGCCCGGGAGTTGATGCCGGGCTCGTTGAGGCTCGCGTAGTGGTTGTTGTACATGTGGCCGATGCCGCCACGCAGCAGCGGAGCCCGCGAGTCGATGTTCTGGTACAGGCGGACGTTGCTCTCCATGCCGATGGCGTCGCCGCCGTTGGACGTGGGCGAGCCGGACTTCTTGACGTTCCGGACGGTCACGTTCCGGATGATGATGTTGCGCGACTCGCGGACGTGGATGCCCGGCTGGTCGAACACGGCGGCGGTGTCGCAGCTGTCACCGGAGACCTTGGTGGTGTTGCCGTGGTTGATGGTCCCCTCGACCTCGATGATGATCGGCGTGCTGCTGCCGGCCCGGCCGCACAGGGCCTGGTGGATCTCGGTGCCGGTGTTCGCCCGGACCGTCGTCCCGCCCTGGCCGCCGGTGGTGCCGCCGTTCACGGCCGCGTGACCGGTCGCGACACCGGCCGCCGCCGACGCCGGCGACACCGCCAGGACCGCACCGGTCGAGGTCGCCACGGTCAACGCGGTCAGGACCGCGGAGATCCGCCATGCGGCTGATCGCTCCATCTCAGCTCCTGCGTCGTCGAAGGGTGATGGCGCTGCGGCCGTTTCGCCGTTCCTGTCGTCGCCGTTGTCCGGAAATGCGCATAGGGCAAGTCCGGCGGGAACCGCGACGGCCCCACGCCCCCCGGTGTCGAGGGCGTGGGGCCGTCACCGGTCACGTCGGCACGACCGTCAGACGGTCGTGCGCGACCACTGCTGGTTGGCGCCGGAGTTGCACGTGTACTGCTTGAGGATCGCGCCGTCGGCGGTCGACGCGGACGGGACGTCCACGCACTTGCCGCTGTGCCGCGCCCGGAGCTGGAAGTAGCTGCCGCTGGCGACCATCTGGAACTGCTGGTTGGTCCCGGCGCCGCAGGTGTACTGGACGAGTTCGGCCCCGTCGGCGGTCGACGCGCTCACCACGTCCAGGCACTTCCCGCTGTGGCGGCTGACGATGCGCCAGTAGCCGCTGCCCGCGTCCTCGAACTGCCACTGCTGCCAGGCGTTGCCGCCGTAGGTGTACTGGCCGACGCGCGCGCCGTTGTCGGTGTTCGGCTGCTGGACGTCCATCGCCTTGCCGCTGTGGCGCGCGGTGACCCGGTAGTAGGTCGGAACGGGGTCGCTGCCGGTGGTGTCGCCCCAGGCGTAGCGGATGCGGTTGGCGCCGGAGGTGTTGCGGACGGTCAGGTTGAGGTCGGCGCCGCTGCCGCTCAGGGCGTACATCGAGTACCAGTCGTAGCCGATGGTGCCGGGCTTGCCGCCGATGGCGGGCCAGTAGGTGCCGCCCATCCTGTTGTCCCGCATGACCTGCGCCATGGCGCGGATGTGGCGGACGAAGTTGTCGGTGCTGCTCGCGTTGGCGTAGTCCAGGCCGGTGGACATCGGCGCGCCGAACTCGGTCGCCACCGCGCGGGACGCGCAGTTGCCCAGCCGCGTCTGGATGTGGCTGCGGAAGGCGTCGTAGGTCATCGCCTCGTAGAAGAAGGCGTAGTGGTGGAACGACAGCAGCGTCGAGTTGAAGCGGCTGTCGTTGCACACGTCCCGCAGGTCCTGGCTGTAACCGGTGCCGCCGATCAGCACCCGTCCCGGCACGGCCGAGGTGTGGTGGCCGAGCCAGTTCGCCGCGACGGTGCGCCAGTCCGCCGACGAGTAGCCGTGCGGCTCGTTCATCGGCTCGAAGTAGACGTTGCCGTTCGAGCCGTAGGTGTTGGTCACGCTGGACCACATCGCGTTCCACGCGGCCAGGTTGGTGATCCGGCCGCCGGACGCGGCGCCGTCCTCCCAGTAGGCGAGGATGACCTTGAACCCGCGCTCGGTGGCGGCGTCGATCGCGCCCCGGTAGGCGTTCCACCACGTCGTGTTGGCCACGGTGTGGGTGTTGATGGGCAACCGCACGGTGTTGACCCCCATGGTGGCGGCCATGTCGTCGTAGATGGCGTTGGCCTTCGCCCGCACCGTCGCGTTGCTGTCGGACTGGTTCAAGCCCTGCACGACGAGCGTGCCGGTGCTGAAGTTGTCGCCCAGCACGGCCCAGTTCATGCCGCGGAACTGGCTGGTGACGGCGTCGGCCGGGGCGGTGGTGACGACGAGGCCCGCCGCCGCGGTGAGGGCGGTCGCCGCGAGGGCGGTCAGCTTCCGGCGCCACGGCCGGGTGTTCCGCGCTGGTGCCGGCGGGGTGCCACCGGACGCCACGATCAGTGTCATGAGGTGTCCAATCACTAGCTCCGAATTGCGGACCGGGCTCAGGCTTGGGTCCGGCTCCACTGCTGGTTCGCGCCGCCGCCGCAGGTGTGCTGCTGGATGTCGGCGCCATCGCCGGTGCCGGAGTTCACGACGTCGAGGCACTTCCCGCTGTGCCGCGCGACGATCCGGGAGTAGCTCCCGGCGGGCTGCCACCGCCACTGCTGGTTCGTGCCGCTGCCGCAGGTGTACTGGATGATGTCGGCCCCGTCGGCGGTGGAACCGCTCGGCACGTCCAGGCACTTGCCGCTGTTCTGGTTGACGATCCGGAAGTAACCGCCGCCGGCGTCCTGGAACGTCCACCTCTGGTTGCCGCCGCCGTTCCAGGTCCACTGCTTGACCTCGGCGTTGTTCGCGGTGGAGGCGGACACGACGTCCATCACCCTGCCGCTGTTGAGGTTGGTCACGCGGTACGCGGGCGCGGCGCCGGGCACGTCGGCCACCGGCAGGATCGTGCCGTGGCGGCAGCCGGGGCAGGTGATCTGGCCCAGGCCCGACCAGGAGTCCAGGTTCGAGCTGGTCGCCGTCCAGATGCCGCCGTTGGTGTACTTGTCGACCCAGATCCGCCAGGAGCCGTCGCTCATCCGCAGCACGGCCGGGCCCTCGTAGCCCGAGGCCCACAGCCGGCCCCGGTTGCCCCAACCGCTGGTGAGGCTGGTGCTGGTCCAGTGCTCGATGTGCTTGGACGTCTCATTCTTGGTGAAGGCGTGGTAGGTGCTGCCCGACTTCACCACGTAGGTGTCGATGTAGTTGTAACCGAGACCGCCCATCTGCACCGGTCCGCTCCACGACGTCAGCGAGCTGTTCCGGGCGGTGAAGACGTACGGGCGGAAGCAGTCGGAGCACGTCGTCTGGGCGATGCTGACGATGATCCGGACCGTGCCGCCCTCGGCGTAGAACTCGGGCGCCCAGGTGAACCTCGTGTTGGCGACGCCGGAGTTGACGCTGGTCACGTGCGTCCAGTTGACCAGGTCCGGGCTGGAGGCGATGTTGAAGTGCGTCGAGTTCGTGGTCCACGACTGGACGGTGTGCGCGATGTAGTAGAGCCCGTTGTGCTGGATGACGCTGGGGTCGCGCAGAACGCCGGACGGGCCGCGGTAGTTGGTGTCGGAGAGCGCGCTGAAGTTGGTGCCGTCGGACGAGGAGTAGACCCAGAGCTCCTGGTCAGCGGCGGCGTCGCCCTTGAAGGTGGTGTAGACGTAGCCGGAAGCGGCTTGTGCGGGCGCTGTGACGGCGACCGCTGCGCCGGCGGCGGTGAGCACCACGAGGCTGAGCCGGGCCAGCCGGCGCCCGACCCTCGGCTGTCTGTTCACGGGTGATCTCCTGAGTCTGATTTGGACAGACGGGATCGCGCCACCTCGGCGGTGGCGTGTGGTGGTGGTGCGGATCGGCTCGTTAGCCCGTGGGGGTCGTTCGCGACCGGCGTGCGCGGCGGGAGGGTGAAGAGTTCATCGTTGATCTCCTCGGGGACGTCGACTGCTGCCGGACGACCGGCCGGTCCGGAGCGCCGGTTCGGGTCGGCGGTGTCCGGCTCGCCGTGCACGGGGAACGCCGACGGATCATCGGCGGTTGCCCGGTGCGGCGCCGCCGTCGACTGGGCGTCGACGGCGCTCCGGCGGATTGAGAGCCACGGATGTTTGCGTTAACATTCGGAGCGGTCATAGTGTGCGAGCAAGAACACGATGGTGTCAAGAGCGTAACGCTGCGCTACTCCTGGGGCCGGGGTGGCGATGTCGGCGAGCCGGTCGAGGGACGCCTCAAGTCACCAGGCCGTGGCGGTACGCGCGGCGGCGTTCGGCCTCAGAGCGACGGCGAGCGGCACGCAGGCCACCGAGGCCGGGACCGCCGTCGGCCACCGGAACCGGTCGAGGTGGCCGCACAGCTGGTCGAGGGCGAAGCCGGTCGACACCAGGGCCAGGCAGACGGCCGGCCGCACGCGGAAGAACCGATCCCACCGCTCTCCGGTCACGCCGCTGACCCCGGTCACTGGATCGGGTGTTTTATGGGCAGGCCGGTGCTTTTCCGCGACCCCTTGTCCCAAGCTGGAGGAGTCGCCCACCCGATCACGGAGGAACCTGGTCCATGACTGCGACTGTGCAGGACGTCATCACCGCCAAGCTGGAACGCGCGTTCGACACGCTCGACGCCAACCAGGACGGCTTCTTGGACTGGTCCGACCACCAGGCGCTCGCCGACCGCTACGTCGCGGCGTACCGGCTCGGCCGGGACGACCGCCGGGCCCGCGCGCTCTACTCCTTCTTCCAGGCGTACTGGCTGGAGCTGCTGCGCCACTCGGCCGTCGACGGCGACCGGCTGACGAAGGCCGAGTTCGTCCAGGCCAACCGCATCGCGAGCGTCGACACCAGCCGGCTCAACGTGGTCGACGGCGCGGGCCACGTGATGTTCGACGTGGTCGACGTCGACGGCGACAACGAGATGAGCAAGGACGAGTTCGCCCGCTGCATGAACGACGTCTGGCAGATCACCGCGCCCGACGCGATGCGGTCGTTCACCGCGATGGACACCGACGGCGACGGCGTGATCTCGCGCCACGAGTTCGTCCGGGCGATCCGCGAGCACTTCTTCTCCACCGACCCGGACGCGCCGGGCAGCATGTTCTTCGGGCACGTCTGACCCGTCTGCCCCGAGGCGCCCACCGACATCGGGCACGCGCACGACGGCCGTCTGCCGGAACCCACGGCGGACGGCCGTCGTGCGCGTGCCCGCGAACTGATCGTCCACTGTGGAGGAAGGGAACCACCGGCATGGACCGCCACCGCCGCGAGCTGACGCGCCTGCTGTTCGACGGCGAGGAGGGAGCGGAGCACGGGACCTGGCGCCGCCTGGTGGCGGACCCGCGCTTCCGGTGGGACCACCGGGGCACGCCTGCCGAGCAGACCGCGTCCACCTACGACCGGCTCCGCCTGCTCAACCGCGAGGTCGACCCCCGCGCGCTGGCGGGCGACCCGCGCCGGCTGGCCGCCCTGCACGAGTGGTTCGCCCCCGCGAACGGCTCGCTGACCGTCGTCGCGGGCATCCACTACAACCTGTTCCTGGGCAGCCTGCTCGACCACGACCGGCACGAGAAGCGGGCGTTGGACGAGTTCGCCTCGCTGGAGCGGATCGGCACGTTCCTGTGCACCGAGCTGGGGCACGGCAACGACGCCGCCAACCTGGAGACCACCGCCGAGCACGACCCGGACTCGGGCACGTTCACCCTGCACACCCCCGGCCCGGCCGCGCAGAAGTTCATGCCCAACACCGGTCCCGCCGGCGGACCCAAGAGCGCGGTCGTCGCCGCCCGCCTGCTGCTGGGCGGCCGGGACCACGGCGTCTTCCTGTTCCTCGTCCCGCTGAGTGACGGCAGGGGCCCGCTGCCCGGCGTCACCACCCGCCCGCTGCCCGTGCGGCCGGGCAGCCCGGTCGACCACTGCCTGACCTCGTTCGACCAGGTCCTGCTGCCCGACACCGCCCTGCTGACCGGCGACCACGGGCGGCTGGACGACGACGGCCGGTTCACCAGCTCGCTGGGCAGCAGGCGCAAGCGGTTCCTCGCGGGCATCGGCCGGGTCACCACCGGCAAGCTGTGCATGAGCGCGAGCGCCGTCGGCGGGGCGCGGGCGGCGGTGGCCATCGCCGTCCGCTACGGCGGGCACCGCCACGTCGCCGGAGCCCGCGCGGGCGCCCGCACGCCGGTCTGGGAGCACCGCAGCCACCACGGCCCGCTGGTCGACGCCCTGGTCACCTGCTACGCCATGGCGGCGCTGCACCGCACCGCCGTGCGCCGGTGGGCCGAGCACGACCCGGCCGACGCCGACGACACCGCCGACGCCGAGCGGCTGGTCGCCGTCACCAAGGGCTGGACCACGTGGCAGGCCCGCGCCGTGGCGATCGAGTGCCGCGAGCGCTGCGGCGCGCAGGGCCTGCTGCCGGTCAACGGCCTCAGCGTCATCGCCGCCGACCTGGAGGGCACGATCACCGCGGAGGGCGACAACACCGCCCTGTGGGCCAAGGCCGGCGCCGAACTGCTGCTCGCCGCCACCGGGCGCCCCCGCCCGGCGCCCACCCGCGACCTGGACGACCCCGACCACCTCCAGTCGCTGCTGCACGCGGTGGAGCACCGGTTCCTCGACCGGGGCCGCACGCGGCTGCGCGGCGCGTCCTCGGGCGGCCTGAACCGCTGGAACGCCGCCGCGCCCCACGCCCTCGCCGCCGTGACCGCCCGCGCCGAGCGACTGGCCGCCGAGGCGCTGCTGGGGTGGGCGGGCCGGGCCGCCGACCCGGTCGCCGCCCACGTGCTGCGCACCGCGCACCGGCTGTTCGCCCTGCGCCGCGTCCAGGCGCACAGCGGCGCCCTGCTCGCCGCGGGCGACCTCGACCCCGAGCAGGTCGAGGCGCTGCCCGACCTGGTGGAGGACGCCCTCGGCAGCCTGGCCGGGCACGCCCGGACCATGGTCGACGCCTTCGACCTGCCGGAGGAACTGCTCGCCGCGTGGCCCATCGCCGGTCCCGACTACCAGGACGCCTTCGACGACCCCGAAGCCCACTGGCACCGGTCGCGGTGACCGGGCCCTCTCGCGGAGCCGGACCGCGGCCGTAACCAGGGCTCGGTGCGGATGAGGGGGCGGACCGAGTCGCGGATGACGATGTGGGTGCCCAGCACGACGTGCTCGGTCGTCCCGGTCTTGGCGCGGACGCGTTCCAGCGCCATCCGCACGGCGGTCCGGCCCAGTTCCTCGTGCGGCACGTGGACGGTGGTGAGGTCGATGTCGGCGGACGGCGGGAGGTCGTCGAAGCCGGCCAGGGAGACGTCGTCGGGGATGCGCAGGCCGTGCTCGCGCAGCGCCTGCCGCGCGCCCGCGGCGATGAGGTCGTTGCAGGCGAAGACGGCGGTGAAGTCGCGCGGTCCGGCGGCGAGCCGTTCGGCGACCATCCGGTGGCCCTCGCGCCGCTCCATGCTGCCCTCGCCCTCAAGGCCGGGGTCGTGCGGGACGCGGTGGTCGGCCAGGGCCTTGCGGTAGCCCGCGACGCGGCTCTCCTGCGTGCTGTAGCCGTCACGGCGGCCGAGGAAACGGATGCGGCGGTGGCCTGCGCCTGCACGCCCTGCGCGACGTGGGCGTGGTGCGGTGACACGCCCGAGTCGGCGATGACGCCGACGCTGCGGCTGCCGCTGGAGGGTAGGTCAGCGCCTCGGTGGACCAAGTGGACGTTTCCGAGGTCGAGCGGTCTGGACGCTGCCTGCGCCCACTGCGACGCGACCGGGGGCTTGCGGTCCGCGCGGAGTCGCCGGGTCCTCCAGGCGCGGTTACATTGCCCGGCGATGGACAGCGATCGACGTGAGGACTGCCGATGTCGTCCAACGGAGCCCTGCAGCGTTCCCCGGGGACGGCCGCGGGAGCGCTGCCCCTCCTCGGTCACGCGCTGCGGATGAAGCGGAGCCCCGGCTCGTTCCTGCTCGAACTCCAGTCGGGCGACCCGGTCACCCGGATCCTGCTCGGGCGCAACCCCGTGCACGTCGTCAACGACCCGGCGCTGGTGCGCGACGTCATGCGCCGACCGGACGTGTTCGCCCGGGGCGGCCCGATCGCCGAGCGGTTCCGGCAGATGTTCGGCAACGGGTTGGGCATCTCCGACGGGCCGTTTCACCGGCGGCAGCGCCGGTTGGTCATCCCGGCGTTCCACCACGCGCGGATCGCCGACTACACCGCCGTCATGAGCGAGCACGCCGAGGCCAGGGCGGCCTCCTGGCACGACGGTCAGCGGGTCGCGGTGCACGAGGAGATGGACGAGCTGGCGCTGGCGAACATCATCCGGGTCATCGTCGTGGACGGGGTGGTCCTGGACCGGGCGCGGTTCATGGCCGCGACCTCGGTGGTGCTCGGCGGGCTGTTCCGGCGGATGACCGGCGCGGCCGGGGTGCTCACCCGGTTGCCGACGCCGGGCAACCGCCGCTACCGCGAGGCGGAGGCGTTCCTCCGGCGGACGATCGAGGCGGTGGTGGACGACTACCTGGCGACCGGGACCGACCGCGGCGACCTGCTGTCGAAGCTGGTCCTCGCCCGCGACGCCGACGGCCGGCCGGCGATGGGCGACCGGCAGCTGCGCGACGAGGTCATGACCTTCCTGATCGCCGGCAGCAACACGATCAGCAACACCCTGTCGTGGGCCTTCCACGAGATCGGCGCGCACCTGGACGTCGAGCGCCGCCTGCACGACGAGGTCGACCGGGTGCTGGCGGGCCGGCCGGCCGGCTACGAGGACCTGGGCCGCCTGGACTACACCCGACGGCTGATCACCGAAACGCTCCGGTACCGGACGCAGGGGCTGTTCCAGAGCCGGGTGACCACGGTGGCCACCCGGCTGGGCGACTACCACCTCCCCGCCGGGGCGGCCGTCCTCTACAGCCAGCACGCGCTCAACCACAACCCGGGCATCCACGCCGACGCCCACCGGTTCGACCCGGACCGGTGGCTACCCGAGCGCGAGGACCCGGTGGCGCGCAGCGCTTTCACGCCGTTCGGCGCCGGCCTCCACGGCTGCGTCGGCGAGGGGCTGTCCTGGGCGGAGCTGGTGGTGTCGCTGGCCACGATCGCGGCCCGCTGGCGGCTGGTCCCGGCGCCGGGCCACCGCGTGCGCCCCAAGCCCGCCGTCACGATGCCGGTCAACGCGCTGCCCATGACCGCCCACCGCCGCGGCCCCCGGACCGGCGTGCCGGAGCAGCCTCGGTGATGCACTCGATCGGGCGCAACCGGTTCGTGGCAACGGTTCTGGCGCCCGGTGTGCGGTAACGTCGCCGGTGCAGCTGTGGTCGTCTCCAGAGGAGAAGCCGTGGGCAATCCCCGCCTCGAACTGTCTCCGGTGGTCGCGACGACGATGCTGATCCGCAGGCCGCGGGCCGAGGTCTTCCGGGCGTTCACCGATCCCGCGATCACGAGCAGGTTCTGGTTCACCCGGAGCAGCGGCCCGGTGGCGCCCGGCGCGCGACTGCGGTGGACGTGGGAGATGTACGACGTCTCGGTCACGGTCCAGGTCAAGGAGTTCGAGCAGGACCACCGGTTCGCCGTCGAGTGGCAGAACGGGCCGCGGCCGACCACGTTCGAGCTGCGGTTCACCGACCACTCGACCGACGCGACCCGGGTCGACCTCACCGAGACCGGTTTCGGCGGCGACGACCCGGACGAGGTCGTCACCTGGGCGCTGAACTCGATGGGCGGCTTCACCGAGGCGCTGGCCGCCGCGAAGGCGTTGCTGGAGCACGACATCGTGCTGACCCTCGTCGCCGACCGGCACCCGGACGGCATCGCCGGGAGCTGAGCGCGCCACCGGATGCCCCAGTCACCCAGCGGAGGGCGGTGTCCACCGTGCGGCAAGCACTGCGCAGGTCACCCGGCACGACAGCGACGGCCGGAACAGCGGCGGCCGGAACAACAGCGGTCGGAGCAGCGGCGGGCGGGACACCGACCGTCGGAGCGCCGGCTGTCGGAGCGCCGGACGCGGGACCACCGGACGTCACGCCCCGCCGCGGGGGGACGTTGACGATGGTCGGCGCGGGCGACGTCGACCACCTCGACCCGGCCCTGGCCTACCACACCGTGACCAGGGGCATCCTGCGCGCCTACACCCGGCAGCTCGTGGGCTACGCGGCGAGCCGGGACCGGGTCGAGGCGGGCAGGCTCGTCGCGGACCTGGCCACCGAGGTGCCGACCGCGGCGAACGGGCGGGTCACCGGGGGCGGCACGCGCTACGCGTTCACCCTCCGCGAGGGCGTGCGGTGGCACGCGCCCGGCGGCCCCCGCCCGGTCACGGCGTGGGACGTGGTGCGCGGCATCAAGCGCCTGGCGCACCCGCTGGCCAACAGCCCCGGTCTCGCCTATTACCTCAACGCCGTCGAGGGCATGGCCGAGTTCCGCGACGCGCTCGCCGACGCGCCCCGCACCCCCGGAGCCGTCGCGGACCGCTTGGAGCACACCGGGATCAGCGGCGTCGTCGCGCTCTCCGACACCGAGGTCCGCTTCACCACGCGGTACCCGATGTCGGACTTTCTCAACATGCTGGCCCTGCCGTTCGCGAGCCCCGCGCCGGTGGAGTACCTCGACTTCGCGCCGGGCAGCCCCGAGCTGGACCAGGCCGTCATCTCCAACGGCCCCTACCGGCTCACCGACTACCGCCCCGGTGAGCGGATAGAGCTGCGCCGCAACCCCTCCTGGGACCCGGCCACCGACGACCTGCGCGCCGCCCACCTGGACGGCGTCGTGGTCCGCCAGGGACTGGACGAGCGCGAGGCGCACGACCTCGTGGCCCGCGGCGAGGCCGACATGCTCTGGGACGTCCAGCCGCTCACCGAGGAGCTGCCGGCGCTGCTCGCCTCCGACGACCCCCGGCTGGAGGTGTGCCCCGCCGGCCTGCTCAGCCCGTACGTCGTGGTGAACTTCGCCTCGACGGCCGAGGGCGGCGCCACCGGCAAGCAGGCCGTCCGCACCGCCCTGCAGCACGCGGTCGACAAGGCGGCGGTGTCACTGGTGTGGGGCGGGCCGAGGCTCAACGACATCGCCGACCAGATCCTGCCGCCGCTGTGCCTGGCCCACCGGGAGAGCCGGCCGCACGCCACCGAGGGCGGCCGGGGCGACCCGGAGCGCGCGCGGCGGCTGCTCGCCGAGGCCGGCTACCCGGACGGCCTCACGCTGCGGCTGCTCTACCGCGACCGCGACATCCACCCGGCCACCGCCGAGGCGGTGCGGACCGCGCTGGCCAGGGCGGGCATCCGGGTCCGGCTCGTGCCCGCCTCGATCAACGAGCTGTTCTCGGAGTTCTTCTCCTCCTCGGAGTCGGCCCGGACGGGGGAGTGGGACATCGCGCTCACCGGCTGGGAGCCCGACTGGTACGGCAACAACGCCCGCACCTACCTCCAGCCGCTGCTGGACAGCCGGGACGTGCCGGAGCGCGGCGACTGGGGCTCGAACTTCGGCCGCTACCGCAGCGAGCGGGTGAACCGGCTGCTGACCGAGGCGTTGACCTCCGCCGACGAGGAGCGGGCGGGCGAGCTGTTCCGGGAGGTGGAGGCGCAGGCGTTGCGGGACGGCGCGATCGTCCCGGTCCTGTTCGCCCACCAGTACTGGTTCCACTCCACGAGGGTGCGGAACTGGTTGCCGTACCCGGTGCTGAACGGCGATCTCACCAACCTCTGGCTGGCCGAGGACGAGCCGGCCGCGGGCTGAAATGCCCCGGAAGTGTTGACTGACAAGGGTTTACTGTCGACACCATCGCGTGAAGAAGACCCTCGGACCTTGGGGGCGCACGGGTGCTCTGGTAGGCAGG
Organism: Saccharothrix sp. HUAS TT1; assembly: GCF_040744945.1. Classification (NCBI taxonomy): domain Bacteria; kingdom Bacillati; phylum Actinomycetota; class Actinomycetes; order Pseudonocardiales; family Pseudonocardiaceae; genus Saccharothrix; species Saccharothrix camelliae. The sequence continues at coordinate 4,861,965 of NZ_CP160453.1, forward strand.
AATCACTGTCCCAACCGTGCCGGTCACGGCGATCGCGGTCGTTGGAGGAGTGATGCAGCATCCCGGCTTGCTTTTACCGGCGCCGGAGTGACGACCGCACTCGCGACACGACTGCGGTTGCCACTGCGAATGGCTGATTTCTCCCGGCGTGGTTTCCGGCTCGACCTCCCGGCGCAGCGCGCCGTCCTCGAACTGCACGCGCGGAACTTCCTGGGCGGGTTCAACCTCGCGGTGGGTTCGTGGCGGGAACCGCACGAGCCGCTGAGCCGGGTGGCCGACGAGGAGCGCGGTTTCGCCTACGAGGGCGCCGCCATGTTCGCCGGGCTGCTCGACCTGGCCACCGCCGGCCGGGCCCGCGCCCTCGACCGGCTGCTCGCCGGGCCGGGCGACGCCTACGCGCACCTGGTGCACGTCGGCGCCGGGTGGTTGTTCACGGCGGCGCGGGTGCCCGCGCCGACCCGTCTGCCCGGCACACCGCTGCTGCGCTGGCTCGCGGTCGACGGGGCGGGGTTCGGCGAGGTGTACTTCGGTGGCGTGAAAGCGTTGCTGCGCAGGGCTTCCCGCGTGCCGGGTCCGGTGTGGCGGGCCCGGGTGGCCGGGTGCGGGAGGGCGCTGTGGTTCGTCGAGTCCGCTTGCCCGGCGGGGATCGCGGACGTGATCGGCCGCGCGCCCGCCCTCGCGCGACCGCACCTGTGGAGCGGCGTCGGGCTCGCCGCCGCGTACGCCGGCGGGGTGGGCGAGGCGGCTCGGACCGAACTGCTCGACCTGGTCGGGCGGCACCGCGCGCACTTCGCGCAGGGCGTCGTCTTCGCGGCAGCCGCCCGGGTCCGCTCGGGGATCGTGCCGCGGCACACGCGCGACACGTGCGCGCGAGTGCTGGGGGTGACCGCCGAACGAGCCGCGCGCTGGGCCGACGACGCAGGCGCTGATCTTCTCGATTCCCGCGACGTGCAGGCGTACCTGGAGTGGAAGGCGCGGCTGCGCGACCGCATTGCCCGACAGACCTGAGCTGACCGCTCGTCAGGGAGGACCGATGGGTGCGATGGTGACCGCTGCCGCGCGCAAGACCTTGTCCGTGATCGCCGTGCTGTCCGTCTGCGCCGCCGCCGGCCTGGCGGTGGTGCGGCCCGGCCTCGGCGACGAGACCGCCGCCGCCACCGCCGCCCGGTTCGGGTTCACCGCGACCGGGCTGAACCGGGCGCCGGTCGGCGCGCGGACCGAACGCGCCGTCGCCCCGGAGCTGCACGACATCCGCGGCTGGATCTCCTCGGTCGGCGCCGCCGTCGCGCTGGCGGACGTGCGCGGCCTCGGTCGCGCGGCCGACGTCTGCCTGGTGGACCCGCGCGACGACTCGGTGACGCTGCGCCCCGCACCGGTCGGCGGTGCGGCAACCTACGCGCCGTTCGAGCTGCGGCCGGACGGCCTGCGCTACGACTCGACCATGGCGCCCATGGGCTGCGTCCCGGCCGACCTGGACGAGGACGGCGACGTGGACTTCGTCGTGCCCTACTGGGGCCGCTCGCCGGTCCTGTTCGTCAACACCGGCGGAGTGGGCGCGCCGACCCGGTTCCGGGCCGACGAGCTGATCGAGCCGATGGCGGTGTGGAACTCCGGCACGCTCAACGTCGGCGACGTCGACGGCGACGGCCACCTCGACGTCCTGGTGGGCAACTACTTCCCCGACGGCGCGCGGCTGCTCGACCCGACCGCCTCCGACGAGACCCGCATCCGGATGCAGGACTCGATGTCGTTGGGCCGCAACGGCGGCGTGAACCGCGTCCTGCTGACGCGGCCGACGGGCGTGCCGGACCGCAGGCCGGTCGTCGTGGACGCCAGCACCGCCCTGACCGGCGACGCGGCGCAGTCGTGGACGCTGGCCACCGGCCTGCAGGACCTGACCGGCGACGGCCTGCCGGAGGTCTACCAGGCCAACGACTTCGGGCCGGACCAGCTGATGGTGAACCACTCGACGCCCGGCGCGGTGCGCCTGCGCGAGGTCACCGGCGACCGCGACCCGGTGACGCCGAAGTCCGAGGTGCTGGGGCACGACTCGTTCAAGGGCATGGGCGTCGCGTTCACCTACCCGGGCGGCGGCGGCCTGCCGATGATGGTCGTCAGCAACATCACCGTCCCGTACGGCCTGCACGAGAGCAACTTCGCCTTCGTCCCCGACGGGAGCCCGGACGACCTGCTGGCGGGGGAGGCGCCCTTCACCGAGAGCAGCGAGGCGCTGGGGCTGGCGCGCGCCGGCTGGTGCTGGGACGTCAAGGCGGGCGACTTCGACAACGACGGCGTGGACGAGCTGGTGCAGGCGAACGGGTTCCTGAAGGGCGACGTGAACCGCTGGCCGCTCCTCCAGGAGCTGGCGATGGCCAACGACGACCTGCTGCGCCACCCGGCGGTGTGGCCGCGCTTCGGCCCCGGCGACGACCTGTCCGGCCACGAGCCGAACCGGTTCTGGGTCCGCGACGGCGGCGGCCGGTACTTCGACCTGGCCGGGCAGGTGGGTTTCGCGTTCCCCGACAACACCCGGGGACTGGCCGTCGGCGACGTCGATGGCGACAACCGGCTCGACGTGCTGGTGGCCAACCAGTGGGAGGACTCCGTGCTGCTGACCGGCGGTGAACGCGGCGGACCGGCGGCCGACCTGCGCCTGGTGCGCGCCGGCGCGGTCGAGGGCAGGGTGGTCGACGCCATCGGCGCGCAGGTGGTGCTGCACCACCCCGAACGGCCGCAGAAGGCCCAGCTGTACCCGGCGAACGGGCACAGCGGGGTGTCCGCGGCGGCGCTGCACTTCGCGCTGCCCGGCGGTGGCGCGGCGCCGGCCACCGTCACCTGGCGGGACGCCTCCGGCACGCACCGCGCCGAGGTCCTGGTGACGCCCGGCCACCACACGGTCGAGCTGGGCCCCGGCGCGACGGCGGTCGTGCGATGACCGCGACGCGCCTGGCGGGCGCGGGACCGGACGAGCGGGCGCTCGCCGCGCCGGGGGGACCGGGGCTGACCGCCGACCAGCGCCGGGTCAAGGCGCTGACCAGGTTCGCCGTCTCGATCACCGCGTTCAACGTCCTCGGGCACCTGTTCCTCGGGTTCGAGCAGGCGCCGATCACCCCGGTCGTCGCCGTCCTGACCAGCTACGCGGCCGCGTTGGCGTTCGAAGCGCTCGACGCCTGGGCGTTCGGCAGGCGGGCCGAGTTCACCAAGGGCCGGCGGGCGTTCGCGGTCTTCCTGCTGCCCGCCCACATCACCGGGCTGGCGACCGGGATGCTGATGTGGGGCAACGCCTCCCTGTGGCCGTACGTCTTCGCCATCCTGGTGGGCAACGGGTCGAAGTACCTGGTGCGGCTGCGCGTGCGCGGCAGGCTGCGGCACGTGCTCAACCCGTCCAACACGGGCATCGCGGTGGCGCTGCTGCTGTTCCCCTGGGTGAGCATCGCACCGCCCTACCACTTCACCAGCTCCACCACCGGCGCGATCGACTGGCTGCTGCCGCTGGCCGTGCTCGCGGCGGGCACGGTGATCAACGTCAAGCTGACCGGCAGGATGCCGCTGATCGCGGGCTGGCTCGGCGGGTTCGCGGCGCAGGCGCTGGTGCGCTGGCTGCTGCTGGACCACCACCTGCTCGCCGCGCTGGCGCCGATGACGGGCCTGGCGTTCATCCTGTTCACCAACTACATGATCACCGACCCGGCCACCACCCCGACCCGGGGGCGCGACCAGGTCGCCTTCGGCGTCGCGGTGGCCGCCGTCTACGGGGTCCTGGTGGTGTCCGGGGTCTCCTTCGGGCTGTTCTTCGCGCTGGTGATCACCTGCGGGGCCCGCTTCCTGGTCCAGCTCCTGCGCCCCCGCGTGCGAGCCACCCCGTGAGCGGCGGGCAGCCGGTCGCGGTGGTCGGCCTGGCCTGCCGCTACCCCGACGCCGACAGCCCGGACCGGCTGTGGGAGACGGTCCTCGGCCGCCGGCGCGCGTTCCGCTCGCTGCCCGACCGGCGCCTCGGCGCCGGGTACCGCGGCGCCGGGCCCGACCAGACCTACGTGACCCACGCGGGCCTGCTGCGCGGGTGGGAGTTCGACCGGCGCCGGTTCGAGGTGCCCGGCCCGCTGTTCCGCGCCGTCGACCAGACGCACTGGCTGGCGCTGCAGACCTGCGCGGAGGCGTTGTCGGACGCCGGGTTCCCCGACGCCGACGGGCTCGACCGCGACCGCGCGGGCGTCGTCCTGGGCAACTCGCTGACCGGGGAGTTCTCCCGCGCCGCCCAGCTGCGGTTGCGCTGGCCGTTCGTCCGGCGCGCGGCGGCCACCGCGCTGTCCGGCGCAGGCGTGCCGGACGACCAGGCCGAGCACGCCCTGCAACTGCTGCGCGACCTGGTCCGGGACCCCTTCCCGGAGCCCGGCGACGAGACGCTGGCCGGCGCGCTGTCCAACACGATCGCCGGCCGCGTCTGCAACCACTTCGACCTGCGCGGCACCGGCTACACCGTGGACGGCGCGTGCTCGTCCAGCCTGCTGGCGGTGATCACGGCCTGCCGCGCCCTGGACTGCGGCGAGCTGGACTTCGCCCTCGCCGGCGGCGTCGACCTCAGCCTGGACCCGTTCGAGCTGGTCGGGTTCGCGCGGCTGGGCGTGCTGGCCGACGGCCGCCGGATGCGGGTGTACGACGCCGACCCCACGGGCTTCCTGCCCGGCGAGGGCTGCGGGGTGGTGGCGCTGATGCGCGCCGACGACGCCCGACGGAGGGGGCTGCGGGTGTACGCCCGGCTGTCCGGGTGGGGCACGTCCTGCGACGGGTCGGGCGGCCTGACCCGGCCGGAGACGGCGGGCCTGGTGCGCGCGCTGGACCGGGCGTACGCGCTGGCGGGCGTCGACCCGGCGGCGGCCGGCCTCGTGGAGGGCCACGGCACCGGCACCGCCGTGGGGGACCGGGTCGAGCTGGCGGCGCTCAACCGCGTGCGGGCCGGTGCGGCCGCGCGCGCCGCGCTCGGCTCCGTCAAGGCCAACGTGGGCCACACCAAGGCGGCGGCCGGTGTCGCCGGGTTGATCAAGGCGGCGCTCGCCGTGCACCACCGGGTGCTGCCGCCGACCACCGGCTGCGAGGACCCGCACCCGCTGCTGACGGGCTCCGACAGCACCGTGCGCGTGCCGGCCGAGCCCGAGCCGTGGCCGGACCGGACGCCCGTCGCGGGGGTGTCGGCGATGGGGTTCGGCGGCATCAACACCCACGTCGTGCTCACCGGCGGCGGTCGGGGCGGCTCCGGGGTCCCGGCGTCGGCGCTGCGGTGGAGCAGGCCGCTGCCCGCGCACGAGATCGTGCTCGTCACCGCCGCGGACCGCGACGACCTGGCGGCGCGGCTGGGCGCCCTGGCGGCCAAGGCGGGCTCGTTGAGCGCGGCCGAGCTGCACGACCTCGCCGCCACCCGCTACCGGGCGGCGCCGTCCGACCCGGCGTTGCGCTGCCTGCTCGTGGCCGATTCCCCCGAGCGGTTGGCGCTGGTCGCGGACCGCGCGTCGCGCCGCGCGCCGGGCTGGGACTCGGCGCTGCTGGTCGACCGCGCCGAGGGGTTCGTCCTCGCCCGCCGGGCGGCGCACCGGGTCGGGCTGCTGTTCCCCGGCCAGGCGGCCCCGGTGCGCGCCCGGCTGGACGACTGGGCGCGGGACCTGGCGGTGCCCGAGCTGCCCGACGACGTGCCGCTGCGCGACGGCGCGACGGAGACCGCCATCGCGCAGCCCGCCGTCGTCCGGCAGTCCCTCGCCGCCCTGGCCCTGCTCGCCGAGCTGGGGTGCGACGCGGTGGCCGCGGTGGGGCACAGCCTCGGCGAGATCACCGCGCTGGTGTGGGCGGGCGCGCTGTCCGCCGACGAGGGGCTGCGGCTGGCCGCCGCCCGCGGGCGGGTGATGGCGGAGCACGGGGGCGCCGGGACCGCGATGGCGAGCATCGGCCTGCCCGTGGCCGTGGTCGAGGAGCTGGCCGGCAGCACGCCGGTGGTCGTGGCCGGGTACAACGGGCCCGACCAGGTGACGATCGGGGGCCGGGCGGCGGACGTGCGCCGGGTGGCGGAACGCGCGACGCGGGTCCGGGCCAGGGCGAAGGTGCTCGCGGTGTCGCACGCGTTCCACACCGAGGCGATGCGCCCGGCCGCGGCCCCGTTCGCCGAGGAGCTGCGCGGAGTGGGGCTGCGGCCACCGCGGCGGCCGGTGTTCTCCACCGTCACCGGCCACCGGCTGGACCCGGGCGCGGACCTGCGCTCGCTGCTGGTCGACCAGGTCACGGCGCCGGTCCGGTTCGCCGACGCCCTGGCCGCCCTGACCGCGACGTGCGACCTGCTGGTCGAGGTCGGGCCGGGCACCACGCTGACCTCGCTGGTGACCGGGTTCCCGGCGGTCTCGCTCGACCCGGGCGGCTCCGGGCGCGAGCACGCGCTCGCGCTCGCCGCGCTGGCCGCCGCCTCCGCGTGCGACCTCGACCGGTGGTTCGGCGACCGGGCCCACCGCCACCTCGACCTGGACACCCCGATCACGCTGCTGGCGAACCCGACCGAGGTCGAGGCGGCGGTGGCCGTCCGGGAGCCGGCGCGCGAACCGGGCGTGGACCCGTTGCTGGCGCACCTGAGCCGCACGCTGGAACTGCCGCCGGCCGACCTCCGGCCGGACCGCAGGCTGCTCGGCGACCTGCACCTGAACTCGCTGCAGGTCGTGCAGCTCGTCGCCGAGGCCGCGGCCCTGCTGGACCGGCGCGCGCCCGCCCTGCCGCCCTCGCTGGAGACCATGACCGTCGGCGAGCTGGCCGAGCTGGTCGCGAGCCAACCGCCCGGTGGCGACACCACGGCCGCAGTGGCCGGCGTCCGCCCGTGGGTGCGGTCGTTCGAGCACCGGTGGGAGCCGTGGACCGGGCCGCCGGCCGGTGACGAGGTGCGCTGGACCGTGCACGCCGCGGCGCCCCGGTGGCTCCACGCCGCCGCCGGGACCCGGGCCGACGGCGCGGCTCTCGACGGCTTGGTCGGGTGGCTGGACGACGACGCCGGGACCACCGCGGTGGCGGAGCTGCTGCACGCCATCGCCGCGCACCGGCCGGACGTCCTCGCCGTGCTGCACCACGGCCACCCGGCCGCCGAGGCCGTGGCGAGCAGCGCCGCGATCGAGCTGACCTCGTGCGTCGCCACCGCGATCGAACTGCCCCCGACCGCCCGCGACCTGGACCTCCGGCTGGCCCGGACCGGCGGCCGGCTGCGCGTGGACGCGGCGGGCGGCGTGCGGCGCCCGGTCACGGTGGCCCGCCCGACGACGTCCGGCGGGCCGCTGCCGATCGGTCCGGGCGACGTCTGCCTGGCCTCCGGCGGTGTCGACGGCATCACGGCGCGCTGCGCGGAAGCGCTGGCCCTGCGCACCGGCTGCACGCTCGTCCTGCTCGGGCGCTCGCCGCGGGACGCGTCGCGGGTGCGGGCCGGGCTGGCCGGGCTCGACCGGCGGGTCACCGCCCACTACGTCGACTGCGACGTCACCGACCCGGACCGGGTGCGCGACGCGGTCGCGGCGGCCGGGGCGCACGGGCCGGTGCGCGCCGTCCTGCACGGCGCGGGCGTCAACGAGCCGCGCCCGCTGGACGCAGTGACCGCGGCGACCCTCGCCGCGACGGTCACCCCGAAGGTGGCCGGGCTCCACCACCTGCTGGCCGCGCTGGCGGAACCGCCGGCGCTGCTGGTCGGCTTCGGTTCCATCATCGGCCGTCGCGGCTTGCCGGGTCAGGCGGAGTACTGCGTCGCCAACGACTGGCTGCGGGTGGACCTGGAGCGGTGGGCGGCCGAGAACCCGACGTGCCGCACCAGGGTGCTGGAGTGGTCGGTCTGGTCCGACGTCGGCATGGGCCGCCGGATGGGCGTGCTGAACTCGCTGCGCGACCGGGGCATCACGCCCGTCGAGCCCGCCGCGGGGGTGGCGGCGATGCTGGCCGCGCTGGCCGACGAGGACGGGCCGGTGACCAGGCTGGTCGCCGGCAGGTTCCCGGACGGCCCGACGCTGTCGGTCGCCGGGCCACCGTTCGCACCGCTCCGCTTCTCCGCCGACGCCCCCGTGCGGGTCCCGGGGGTCGAGGCGGTCCTGACACCGGTGATCTCCACCGGTGACGACCCCTACCTGGACGACCACCGCGTGGACGGCGTCCCGGTGCTCCCCGCCGTCGTCGGCCTGGAAGCGGCGGCCCAGGCGGCGGCGACCGCGGTCGGCGAGCGGGAGGGCTGGGAGTTCACCGACGTGGAGCTGCCCGCCCCGGTGCTGGTGAACCCGCACGAGCCGCGCGCGCTGCGCGTGGCGGCGCTGGTCCGCGACGACGCCGGGACCGCGCTGGACGTGGTGCTGCGCGACGCTTCCGACGGCTTCACCACCGACCGCCTCCGCGCGACCGCCCGCCCCGCCCCGCCCGCGCCGCACGACCTCGCCCCGACCGCCGCACCGCCACGACGTGACGGCCCGCACCCGTTCTACGGGCCCCTGCTGTTCCACTCCGGGCGCCTGCGCCGCCTGGTCGACTACGAGCACCTGTCGGCCTTTCGCGTCCGGGCGTGGGTCCGGTCCGACCAGGGGCCCTGGTTCTCCGACCGCCACCCGCAGCGGCTGCTCCTGGGCGACCCGGGCGCGCACGACGCCGCCATCCACGTGCTGCTGGCCTGCCTGCCGCACCGGCGCGCCCTGCCCGTCGCCGCCGAGCGGGTGACGGTGTGGCGTCGACCCGCCGGCCTGGTCCTGGTCACCGCGGCCGAGCGGTCGCACCACGGCGACGATTACACCTACGACGTGTCGCTGTCCGATCAGGACGGTGCGCGGATCGCCCGCTGGGACGGGCTGCGGCTGCGCGCGTTCGGCCCCCGGCCCTGGCCCGGCGCCCTGCCCGCGCCCCTGGTCGGCCCGCTGCTGAGCAGGCGGCTGGCGGAGCTGGGCCTCGCCGAACGCCTGGAACTGGTGAGCACCGGGGACGTCCTGGTCGCCCACGCGGACGCGCCGGTGGGCGTCGGGTGGGCCCTCGACCACCGGGCGGCGACCGCGAGGGCGCTGCTGGACCTGGGCCTGCCTGGCGACCCCGACGAGGTGGCGGCCCGGACCACCGACGACGGCCTGCTGGTCGGCGGCACCGCCGCGGCGGTGGTCGTCACCTCCACCGGCCCGGCGTGCGCCGCGGTCGCCCTGCCCCGAGGAGCGTGAACACCGTGCGGGAGTTCCACTGGCGGCACGTGGTGACGTTCGACGAGACCAACCTCGTCGGCAACGTCTACTTCGCCCGGTTCCTGCACTGGCAGGGCCACTGCCGCGAGATGTTCCTGGCCCGGCACGCCCCGCGGGTGCTGAAGGAGCTGAGCGGTGGCGGCCTCGTGCTCGCCACCACCTCCTGCTCGATGGAGTACTTCGGGGAGTGCTTCGCCTTCGACGAGATCGACGTCGCGATGACCCTGCGCGAGCGCTGGGACAGCGGTCTGCGGATGGCCTTCGACTTCCGGCGCGACGACCGGCTGGTGGCGCGGGGCGAGCAGACCGTGGCCTGCCTGCGCCGCGCCGGGTCGGGCGTCGAGCCCGTCGCCGTCCCGGCGGAGCTGGCCACCGCGCTGACCCCGTACGAGCGCGGGACGGCGTGACGGCGCGCGTCAGGAGTCGTCCGAGCCGGTGCGCTGCCGGTCGTGGTCCGGCGCCTCGTCCGCCCGCTCCCGCTCACCCCCCGCTCCGACGAGCGAAGCCCCGATCGCGGCCAGCGCGGCCAGGTACGTGCTCTCGTCGTGGTGCGGCGCCATGTCGCCCTCCGAGCTCCCGCAATGGCTATCCGGAAGTGGACCGCTCACGACGGTATCCCAGTCGGCGGCCCCGAACGGGTCGACTTCGCCCGGCCCGTACCGAGGCCAGGTTCGACAGCGCGTTGTTCTTTCACACCAACGGATTACCCGACACACGCCTGTGTTGTGAAGTCGCCGCCGAACGACGCGGCACTCATGGACGATCGCTAGTGAAAAGTATAGTTTCCGCAGTATGTGGACAGCCTCGTCCACGTCCTCGTGCGAGACAGACGCTGGAGGCAGTGCAGTGAGCAACCCCCGGGACACCTACGAGTCGCTGAACCTCGAACCGAAGCCCATCCGGCCGCACATCCTCGCCGCGGCGACCGTGGTGTTCGGCGACGACTACTACGCGGGCCGACGCGAGACCATCAACCTGTCCGGCTTCGTCCAACTGAACAAGTGGCCCATGCCGGGGTTCGAGCACCGGGTGGACGAGAAGGGGCACGCGGAGTTCGACACCGAGCTCATCAGCGCCCCCGAGGTCGGCATCAAGGGGTTCAGCTACGAGCTCGACGACCGCATCCAGGTGCTGTCCAACCCGTTCCTGCCCAACACCGGCCACGTGCGGCAGATCGTGCCGGGCAAGAACTTCCCGGCGGAGTTCTACATCCGCCGCTTCGGCATCCTGGAGACGAGCACGCTGCGCCTGGCGCACCGCAACGTCATCGACATCTACGGCGTGGTCGACAGCGTCCCGCCCTTCAAGAAGCCGCTCACCGGCCCGTACCTGGGCAAGCCGCGCGGCGACGGGCCGTTCGACGTCGTGCAGGCGCCGAACGTGGTCCGCGGCACGACGCTGCCCGAGGCGTGGTACCCGGCCGACGACGAGAACCAGCCGGTCGGCATCACGCCGACGGTGTTCTTCGCCGCGAGCGCGGGGCCCTGCATGTCGATGCTGGTCGACCCGTCGATGATCATGCAGGTGTCGCTGGAGGGCCGGATCGAGGTCGAGGTCGGCGGCCGGACCGTGCACGTCGACCTGGCGGGCGACCACCGCAAGGCCGCCGGCACCGAGATCCTGCTGTTCGGCCCGGAGAAGCACGCCGACAACGTCGGCGTGCTGGCGCAGATGGCGCGGCTGGCCGTCGTCGGCCACTGCCCGGAGCTGGGCGGCCGGGTCATGCTGCGGGCGAGCTGGCCGCGGGTGTCCGGCGGCACGCTGGGCGAGGGCTCCGAGGAGAGCCTGAGCCGCGTCCGGTTCCCGGGCGCGCTGCACCTGGACGCCGAGTTCGAGCTGGTGACGCCGCAGGCCACCCTCTACGCGGCGAACCCGGTGCACGTCAGCGGCAACCTCACCGACATGGGCGCGACCGGCACCGAGCTGTCGATGAGCGGCGTGGACGCCCCGCTGGTCACCACGGACAACGAGGTGAAGGCCCGGTTGACGGGCGTGCGGCTGGTCATGCGCGACGCGTTCGTCGGCGAGCACGCGGCGGTCAACGTGTGACAGCGGGCCGGCGGTTTTCCGGACATACTCGTCGTTCCGCCCGGACGGCTGTCCGGGAAGCCCTTCCAGGAAGGCGCCCATGGACCAGCGGCTCCTAGTCATGCACCAGGTGATGCTCGCGGACCGCCCCCGGCTGAGCGCCTACGACCGGGCCCTGGCGTCGGTGATCACGGCAGGTGACGTGGTCGCCGACGTCGGCGCGGGCACCCTGGTGCTGTCGATGCTGGCCCTGCGGCACGGAGCCGGCCACGTCTACGCGATCGAGGCAGACCCGGCCATGGCCGCGGTGGCCGAGCGGATCATCGCCGACAACGACCTGCACGACCGGGTGACCCTCGTCCAGGGGGACGCGCGGGTGGTCAGGCTGCCGCGCCGCGCCGACGTGATCGTGTCCGAGATGATGGGCAACCTCGGTCCGGAGGAGCAGATGGTCGAGGTCCTGGACGCGGTGGCCCGGCGCAACCTGCGGCCCGGCGGCGCGGTCGTGCCGCGCCGCCTCACCACCGAGCTGGTCGCCATCGAGTTCGACGGCGAGGGCTGGGGCACGTGGGCCGACGTCGTGCCCGGCTACCGCTTCCACGCGGTGCAGGAACTCGTGGAACCGCACGCGCAGCTGCACTTCTTCCAGCGCGAGCCGCGCTTCCTCAGCGCGCCCGCCGTGCTGTCCGACGAGGTGGTCGGGCAGGGCTCGACGGGCCGGACCCGGCGCGAGGTGCGCCTGCCGGTGCGCCGGGACGGCTGCCTCCAGGCCGTCATGGGCTACTTCACCGCCGAGCTGGTCGACGGCGAGTCGCTGTCGAACTACCCGTCCTACCCCGGCTGCAACTGGGCGGTGTGGGTGTGGCCGCTGCGGTACGCGGAGGTGCGGGCGGGCGACGAGGTCCGGGTGGTGGTCGCGCCGCCGCGCGGGCGCGGCCAGGCGCGGGACGCCGCGGCCTGGAGCCTGGACTGCGGCATCGTCCGGGCGGGGAGGCCGTGATGCCGTTCGCGGCGGGCACCGTCCGCGACATCCCGGTCCCCGGCCTGAAGCTGTGCGGCCTGACGTGGACCGGCGAGTTCCTGATGTTCTCCGACGCGGTCGCCAACGAGGTGATGGCGCTGGACCCGTACAGCGGCGAGGTGCTGCGCCACGTCCCGTGCCCCGAGGTGCGCACCGACCTGACCACCATCGGGGGCAACCTCGTGCAGGTGGTGGGCGACCGGCGGGCGCTGCGCGTGATGGACGCCGAGTCGGGCGACGAGTTCCGGGAGATCCCGAACCCGCGACCGGACAACGTGCTGTGCGGGCTGGAGGCCACCCACCACGGCGTCTGGCTGGGGTACGAGGACCTGCGGCGCATCGACCTGCGCGGCTACGACGACCTGGAGCTGCTGGACACCTTCGCGGTGTCCGGGAGACCGGCCGGCGTGACCGTCTCGGACAACTACCTCGCCTACGCCGACCACGCCGCGTCGACCATCACCATGGTGGACATCGACGAGCGGCGCGAGGTGGCCGCGTTCTCGGTCGCGGGCAACCCGACCGGCATCACCTGGGACGGCACCCGGATCTGGTACTGCGACTACACGACCTTGCAGCTGCGGGCCATCGAGGTGCCGGGCGTCGACAAGAGCTGAGCGGAAGGGGGCCGGGCATGACCGCGCGCATCGCCCGTTCCGGCGGTCCACCCGGAGTCGCAGCGCTCGCGCTGCGGCTGACCACGATCCTCCTCGTCACGGCCGCGACGCTCGTCCCGGTCGCCGTCGCCCTGCCGGTCGTGGTCCTGCTGCGCGGCACCGCGGGGGCACGCCGGCTCGGGTGGGCGACGGTGGCGACGCTGCTGATGCGGCTCGGCCCGGCGTTCGTCAAGGCCGGGCAGGTCCTGGGCACCCGGCGCGACGTGCTCCCCGCCGGGCTGTGCGACGAGCTGGCGACGCTGCAGGACGCGGTCGCGCCCCTGTCGGCGGCGCGGGCCGAACGCGCGTTGGCCGACGTCTACGGCGACCGGCTGCACGACACCTTCGCCGAGGTGGACTACTCGGCGGTCGCGAGCGGCAGCATCGCGGGCGTCTACCGGGCGCGCCTGACCTCCGGGCGCGAGGTGGCGCTGAAGCTGCGCCGGCCGGGGGTGGAGCGGGTGATGCGGCTGGACCTCGGCCTGATGCGGCGGGGCGCCGGCCTGGTGTCCAGGCTGCCGCCGGCGCGCGGTGTCCCGGTGGTGGACGTCGTGGACGCGATGTGCGCCGCCGTGCTGGGGCAGCTGGACTTCGAGCGCGAGGCGTCGAGCCTGGCCCGCCTGCGCGCGGACCTGGCCGTGGTGCCCAGGGTGTGGGTGCCCGGGGTGGTGGCCGAGGCGTGCCGGCCGGAGTGCATCGTCATGGAGTTCATCCGCGACCTGGACGTCGACGCGGCGTCGCGGTGCTCGCCCGCCGCCCGGCGGAAGTTCGCCGCGTCCGGGCTCACCGCCATCTACGAGATGCTGTTCGTGAACGGCTTCGTGCACTGCGACATGCACCCAGGCAACCTGTACTTCACCGAGTCCGCGCAGGTGGTGGTGCTCGACGCGGGGTTCAGCGTCCAGCTGACCGAGCGGCTGCGGCTGCTGTTCGCCGACTTCTTCCTCAACATGGCCACCGGCGACGGCGACAAGTGCGCCGCGATCGTCGTGGAGAGTTCCGCCGAGGTGCGCCCGGACGCGGACCTGCCCGGCTTCCTCGACCGGATGGCCGACCTGGTGCGGCGCAGCCACAAGCTGTCGGCGCGGCGGTTCAGCCTGATGGCGTTCGCCGCGGAGATGTTCGACCTCCAGCGCAGGCACGGCATCCACGCCGCGCCGGAGCTGATCTTCCCGCTGCTGTCGCTGCTGGTCATCGAGGGCACGATCCGCGACCTCGACCCGGAGGTCGACTTCCAGGAACTCGCCAGGCCGGTGCTGATGAAGGGCCGGTTCGGCGCCCGCTGACCGGCTGCCGCCCGTGGCGCTTCCGCGCGAACGCTGGAGTTTATAGTAGTGGGATGGGCGGTAAGCGGGCGTACAACCAATACTGTGGACTGGCCTCCGCGCTCGACGTCATCGGGGAGCGGTGGACGCTGCTGATCGTGCGCGAGCTGCTGATGGGCCCGCGGCGCTACGTCGACCTGCTGGCCGACCTGCCCGCCCTGGGCACCAACCTCCTCGCGGAACGGCTCAAGTTCCTGGTGGAGAAGGGCGTCGTGGAGCAGGTCGACCTGCACGGCACCGGCTCGCGGCTGGCGTACCGGTTGACCCCGGCGGGGCACGAGCTGCGGCCCCTGGTGTCGGGCCTGGCCCGGTGGGGCATGCGGTTCGTGGGCGAGGTGACCGAGCAGGACACCGTGCGCCCGCACTGGGGGTTCCTGGCCGTCGAGGCCATGCTGCGCCCGGACCGGGCCACCGGGCACGACGAGTGCTACGAGTTCCGGGTGGACGACGACGTCTACCACGTCGAGGTGCGCGACCACGTGCCGCGCGCGGTGAAGGGCCCCGCGGCCGAGCCCGCCATGGTGGCCACGACGGACGCGACGACGTTCGTGCAGATCGGCTCCGGCCGCCTCACCCCGCTGGCCGCGATGGTCACCGGGCGGCTGTCGCTGGTCGGCGAGACCGACGCGGTGCTGCGCTGCTGCGACCTGCTCGGGTTGGAGGCCGGGATGGCACCCGCCCGACCCGGCGACCGGGCGCCCGCCGGACCCGGCGACCGGGTGGCTGCCCGACCCGGTGGCCGGGTGGCCGGCTGAGCACGTCGTCCGGCGTGCCCGGCCGGCGGCCCACCGGTCAGTCCAGCACGTCGTCCAGCCGGATCGCCTTGAGCCGGCGCGACCGGAAGTCGCAGTACCACAGGCTGTAGCCGTCCCAGGCCATCCCCGTCGGCGCGCCCTCGACCCTGGCCGTGCCCACGATCCGCCCGTCCCGGGTGTCCACGGCCCGCACCAGGCCGGTGTCGAACTCCGCGTACACCACCGTCCGGTTGACCGCGGTCAGCCCCGACGGCGACCCCTCGATCGGGATCTCCCGCCGCACGGTCATCGTCTCGAAGTCCCGCAACTGCACCACCGCGGGCGCGCGCAGGCACATCCACACGCCCTCCGCCGTCGACTCCACGCCGCACAGCCTGCCGTTGGACGGGGTGACCGGCTTCGTGCCGACGACCTCGCCCGCCCTCGGGTCGACCAGCACGAGCCTCTTGGGCCGGCCGCCGACCTGGCACAGCAGGCCGTCGTGGTGGGTCAGGTCCGCGCGGACCCGGTCGCACTCCAGCTCCCGCACCACGTCGCCGTAGCCGGGGTGGATCGCCCAGATCCTCCCGGCGTCCTGGTCGGACTGCCACAGCAGGCCCTCGAACCAGGTGAGCCCGCACAGGTAGCTCCCGGGCGACGGCAGCGAGCGCACCACCGGGATCGTCGTGGGCGCGGTCACGGCGCCTGCTCCAGCCACAGGTTGGACAGGTCGAACCACCGGTCGATGGTGGGCATCGGGATGGCGTTGCGGACCCGCGCGCCCTTGAGGTGCGGGATGGTCGGCGCGTGCTCCAGGACCGGCACGATCGCCGCGTCCCGCATGACCAGCTCGTCCACCCGGTGCCAGATCCGGTGCGCCCGGTCCTCGTCCACGGTGGCCAGCGCCTCCTCGATCAGCTCGTCCACCTCGGGGTTGCTGTAGCACCCGTAGTTGCTGGTGCCCCTGGTCCGGTTGGTCTGGAACATCGGCTGGAGGAACGCGCGGCCGTTGTCGCCGAACCAGTCGGGGGTCCACGACGGCGAGGTCAGGTCCCACGCGCCCGCCTCGGCGTTGGCCGGGTCCTGGAGGTGGGCGTAGTAGTCGGCGTGGCCCATCGGCAGCAGGTCGACGGTGATCCCGGCCCGCTCCAGGTCCGCCGCGCAGGACTTGGCGACCTCGGGGTTGGCGTCCACGTCGCGGTGCAGGAACGTCAGCGTCAACCCGTTCGGGTGACCGGCCTCGGCCAGCAGCGCGCGGCACCGGTCCGGGTCGCCCCGGTCGCCCGGTGTCGGGTACAGGTCGAACGGCTCGTACCCGAAGTTGCCGGGCGGGATCGCCGAGCGGGCGGGCCGCATCACCGTGCCCGCCGCGAGCCGGTCGTAGATGTCGAGCACCGCCACCTTGTCGAACGCCCACGCCAGCGCCCGGCGCACCCCCGGATCGGCCAGCGCGCCGCCGTTGTTCGGGCTCACCGTGTTGAACACCAGGTACGGGTTGAGCGCGTAGCCGAGGTCGTTGCCGGGGTCGGTGGGGTTGGCGTCGTACGGCTCGGTGACGGGGGAGGCCCACGACAGGTCCGCAGCGCCGGAGGTGATCCGCCGGCCCACCTCCACCGGGTCGGCGCGCTCCATGACCACCTCGACGGCGTCGACGTGCTGGTTGCGCACGTCGTCGGCCCCCTTGTCCCACACCGGGTTGCGCAGCAGCCGCAGGAACCGGCCGTGGTCGTAGTCGACCACCCGGTAGGGGCCGTTGGAGCGCACCTCGCGCCGGAACCGGTCGCTGTCGGGCACCAGCGCGTCGTACTCGACCGGCGCGGCGGAGGCGAACGGCATCGCGAGGACGTGGACGAAGTCGGAGGCCGGGCGGATCAGCTCGAACACCAGCGTCCACGGGTCGAGCACCCGGATGCCGCTGATCTCGTTGCGGTTCTGGAAGTCCGCCAGCTCGGCCGCGGTCGCGTCGGCGTGCGGGACGGCCGCCGCGTACGCCGACGCGAACTCGGCCAGGCCGCGGATGGTGCTGGTGAAGTAGCGGATCGCGCCGGCGCCGCACACCGGGTTGCACATCCGCTTGAAGCCGCGGACGAAGTCGTGCGCGGTGACCTCGCGCGGCGGCGTGGTGTCCCACAGCACGCCGCGGCGCAGCCGGACGGTGTAGGTCAGGTGGTTCACGCTCAGCCCGGCGTTGTACGTCGTCGGCACCTCGACCGCGACGTCGGGCACGGGCGCGATCGCCCGCCAGTCCCGCAGGTCCCGCACCGCCGGGTAGGTGAACAGCTGCCGCGCGAACAGCCGGATGACCTGGTGGCCGAGCGCGTAGTAGGCCGACGCCGGGTCCAGGTGGTCCATGCTGCCGGGTCCGTAGAGCCGGAGGGTCCCCCCGCGCCGCGGTTCACTGCTGCTCATGCTGCTGGCCTCCGGGTCAGGACATCTCGTCGGCGAGCCGGGCCATCACCTTGAGCGCCCGGTCGATCTCGTCGTGGTCGTTGAACAGGTGGGTGCAGACGCGCGCCGCGTAGTGCGCGTGCGGTGAGCCGGGCACCGGGAACTCGACCCACCTGATCCAGATCCGGTGCTCGGCTTCCAGTCGGTCGACGAACGCCATGATCTTGTTGATGTTCCACGCGTCCTCGGGGTCGCGGAACGGCTTGAACGCGACGACCGGCGCGTGCAGCCGCGCGTCGTGCAGCGGCGAGTACAGGGCGGCCTCGCCGAAGAGCTCCACCACCCGCCGCTTGGCGTGCCACCCCAGTTCCAGGGCGCGCTCCTCGATGCGCCGCCTGCCGATCCGGTTCCACAGCTCGCACGCCTTGGCCAGGGCGGCGGCGCGGCCGATGCTCGCGCTGCCCGCGCTCTGCAGGTAGTCGCCCAGGTTGCAGGTCTCGACGGACGTCGTGGTGCGCTTGGGCATGTCGCCCAGGAGGGGGTACCAGGTGGAGACCACCGGCCAGAACCGGGGCAGCGGCAGCGGGTTGTGCTCGGGGAACACCTTGTTGCGCGCGTACAGCAGGCCGGTGCCGAGCGGGCCGCACTGGAACTTCGAGCCCGAGCCCGCCATGAAGTCCAGGCCGAGCCGGCGCAGGTCGACGTCCAGCACGCCGGGCATCAGCGCCGCGTCGGCGATCGTGATGACGCCGTGCCGCTGGGCCAGGTCGCACAGCGCGCGGATCGGCATCCGGGTGCCGGTGTACAGCGTGACCGCCGCGAACGCCATCACCTTCGTGCGCGGGGTCAGCGCGGCCTCGAACGCGGCCACGACCTGCTCGGCGGTGACGTCCGGGCCGGACGGCGGGGTGACCAGGTCGACCGACACCCCGAACCGGTTGTGCGCGAGGTTGAAGTTGGACAGCACCGAGAAGCACTCGTGCGTGGTGGTCAGCACCGCGTCGTCCGGGCCGAGGTCGAGGCCCGCGATGATCCGCGAGATGCCCTCGGTGGCGTTGTGGCAGATGACCATCTCGTCCTGGTCCACCCCGAAGTCCCGGGCGATCAGCGCCCGGTGCTCGGGGTAGAGGCTGGGCGGGTAGATGTTGGCCAGGCTGCCCGCCCACTCCCTGGTCACCCGGTCGTAGGTCTCCACGACCTCGTGCGGCATCGCGCCGATGGTGCCGGTGTTGAGGTGCGTGGCCGCGGGGTCGAGCGCGAAGAGGTCGCGGACCCGGTCCCACGAGGCGGTGGCGAGGCCGGAGTCGAAGTCGGTGATCAGGGCCACGGTTCGTCCCCTTCGTGCGGTCGGCGGCGCCGGTGCGAACGGCCAGGGCCGGTGCGAACGGTCGGAGCCGTCAGGCGGAGGAGGACGCGGCCACCCGGGCGCCCCCGCCGTCGGGCACGTAGTCGTTGCCCGCGTACCAGTCGCCGCGACCGCCCGGCAGCAGGTCGAGCACGTTCCACACCGGGTTCAGCAGGTCGATGCCGCGCTCGGCGCCGTCGAAGTGGTTCGCGGGCATCGAGTAGAAGTGGCGGACGACGCCGCCCTCGTCGCGCAGCACGCTCACCATCGGCCGCTGCTCGCCGCCGGGGCGCTCGGCGTTGAGGTCGGCGTTGAAGGTGGTGCCGTGGCTGGACAGGACGCGCAGCCCGGTCCACCCCCGGCGGTCCGCCCAGGACCGGAGCTTGTCCAGCGGGGCCTTGGCGATCACGACGAACGCCGTGTGCCGGGCCAGGTGCGTGGCGACGCCGCGCAGGCCGTCCACCCACATCGAGCACATCGGGCACGCCTCGTCGTGGTCCGGGTGGAACATCAGGTGGTAGGCGACCAGGGTGTCGTGCCCGTCGAACAGCTCGCGCAGCGGCGTCCGGACCGGCCCGCCGGGCCCGTCCTCGGTCAGCTCGTAGTCGCGCAGCACCGGTCCGGGCGGCAACGCCCGGCGCGCCGCGGCGACCGCCTCCACCTGGTCCCGCAGCGCCCGCTCGGCCCTGGCGAGCTGCGTGCGGGCGGCCTGGTACTCCGGGCTCGCGCCCATCGGCCAGATCGGCAGGACGGGTCGACCATGGGTACCGCTCATCGTGCCCCTTCCGTGTCCGCGGCGGAACCGTCCCCAGTGGACTCCGCGGTGGTGGCCGCGTGCACGGGCCGTCGAACGCCGCGGACAAAGCGTTGCCCATCGGCGGTGCGCGGCACAACCACCCCGCCTTGCCCGATGGGGTGATTCGCCACCCCCGCGCCGCGCAGGTCCTCGGGCAGGACGCCGTCGCGCAGCAGGAGGTGGAACCGGTCCGCGACGCTCTCCCCGTCGCCACGCGCGTCCAGCCACTCGCCGACCAGCCGCCTGCCCTCGACGTAGGTGACCGTGTAGGCGCGCCACAGGGGGTCGGTCAGGAAGCCCACCACCTGCCTGGCCCGCTGCTCGGGCAGCAGCAGCCACCGGACCAGGTGCGCCACCACCTCCTCCTCCGACGCGCCGCGGTCGTGCAGCATGATCGCGGCGTCCTGGCGCACGCCCATCAACTTCCACCACGAGCGCATCACCGCCTCCACCCGCTCGCCGTCCACCCGCACGCCCTCGTCGGCCAGGACGGCGGACGTCCACGCGCCCCAGCCGTCGCCGACGGACGCGGCGAGGGCGAGTTCGGCCAGGCCCTCCGACACCAGGCACTGCGGTGTGTTGACCACGACCAGGCCGTGCTCGCCCTCGCCGCGCCCCTCGACCAGCCCGGCTTCCTTCAGGCAGCGCTCGGTGTGGTGGCCGGGGTAGGACTCGTGGGTGGCCAGCACGGGCAGCGCGGCGAGGTTGCGACCGGCGTGGGAGTCGAGCATGACCAGCGAGCGGTAGCCGCCGAGGTAGCGGTTGAACGCGTTCCACGGCTTGTCGCTCACCACCTCGTAGCGGACGTGCTCGCCCTCGGGCAGCCCGTACCGGTCCCGCACGAGCGGGCGCAGCGCGTCGGAGACCGCCTGCACCGCGCGTTCGAGGTGTTCGGGGCCCACGGTGTTGTCCTCGTGGAACCGCTCCACCCTGGAGCGCAGGTCACCGCCGCCCGGCAGCAGCGCGTCGATCTCGGCGTGCGCCTCGGCGTAGCGGTCCCGGTCGCCGACCTCGATCCCGACCTGGAAGCAGGAGCGCACCTCGGCGCGCAGCGGGACGTGCCGGCCGGACAGCCGCAGGGCGGAACACCTCATCGCGGTCAGGTGCGCGGTCAGGAAGCGCTTGCGCCGCGCGGAGAGGCCGCTGTCCGCCACGCGGGCCATGACCTCGGTGGCCTGCCGGGCGATCTCACCGGGCGTCGGCACGGGTTCGGCGTGCACCTGCCGGCGCAGCAGGGGATCGCCGAACCAGCAGTCCACGAAGCCGTCGGCCACCCGGCCCAGGAGCAGGCCGAGCCGCAGGTACTCGCGCACTTCCGGTTCGTACACCGCGCCTCCCGGATCGGCACCGCCGTGACCGTAACCGGGGCCCCGGAGGTCGGCAACGCGGAGCGCTCGCCACCACCGCGGTCGCGTCCACTCGATCAGGTGGCTTTAGGAACATATAGCCGCTGTTACAGTCGAAGTGGTTCGGCGACCAGACCGTCGGGGAGGTTGTCCTGTTGTTCGAGTCGATCGTGGACCGGATCCGCCCCGCGTCGCTGGACATCCGACTGGACGAGGGTTTCTGCCGCGAGGTGGCCGACGTCTACGACCGCGCGCCGGCGTGGGCGCTGGACCGGCGGCTCGCTCGCAGCTACCGGGCGCTCCAGCGGGCGAGCGCCCGGCAGTTCGCCCTCGTGGCGGCGGCCGGCATCCGCGTCGAACCGTGGCGCGGCAGTGGCCTGCCGTACCGCGACTCGGCCGAGCTGCGCGGGTCGGTGCGCGCCACGCGGGTGCTGAAGCTGCACCTGACCGAGGACGGCCACGGCTCCGTGCCGGGGCCCGCGGACCACCCGATGCGCGAGCCGGCGGGCGTGGCGGCGGACGGCGTGCCGCTGTGCCACAACGACGTGTTCCGCGTGGTGCACGACGTGTTCGGGCACGTGGCGTTCGACCAGGGCTTCGGCCCGCGCGGCGAGTTCACCGCGACCTACCTGCACGCGCGGATGTACCCGGTGGCCGCGCGGCCGGCGCTGTTCACCGAGCAGATCGGGCAGGTCTGCTGGTTCTTCTTCGGCCCGCACCTGAGGGACGCCGCCGGCGTGCCGCGGTCGCCGGGCGACCGGGACTACGCGCCCCCCGGTGACCGGCCCTACCCCCAGCAGAAGGTGTTCGCGTTCGACCGGTCCTACGTGGACCGGTTCGGCGCGCTGTTCGCCACCGAGGAGACCCGATGAGCCAGGTCCACCCGGGCGCGCTGCCCGCGACCGTGCGGGACGACTTCCCGCTGCTGCGGGGTCCGGGCGCGCCGGTCTACCTCGACAACGCCGCCACCACCCAGAAGCCCCAGGCGGTGATCGACGCCATCGTGGACTACTACCGCACCGCGAACAGCAACGTCGGTCGCGGCCACCACCGGCTCGCGATGACCGCGACCGACCGCTACGAGGGCGCCAGGGCGGCGGTCGGCCGCTTCCTCGGCGCGCGGTTCGCGGAGGAGGTCGTCTTCACGGCCAACACCACCGACGCCACCAACCTCGTCGCCGACGTCGTCGGCAGGCGGGTCGTCGGTCGCGGTGACCGGGTGGTGGTCGGCGGCATGGAGCACAACAGCAACCTGCTGCCGTGGCGGCGGCTGTGCGACGAGGTCGGCGCCGAGCTGGTGGTGGCGCCCACCGGCGCGGACGGCCGGGTCGACCTGACCGCGTTCGCCGCGCTGATGGGGCCGGGGGTGCGCATCGTCGCCGTGGCCCACGTGTCCAACGTGCTCGGCACGGTCAACCCGGTGCGGGAGCTGGCCGCCCTGGCGCACGACCACGGCGCCCTGGTGCTGGTCGACGGCGCGCAGGCGGTGGCGCACCTGCCGGTGGACGTGCGCGAGCTGGACGCGGACTTCTACTGCTTCTCCGGGCACAAGGTGTACGGGCCGATGGGCGTCGGCGTGCTGTACGGCAAGCGGGACCTGCTGGCCGACCTGCCGCCGTACCGGGTGGGCGGCGGCACGGTCAAGGGCGTCAGCCACGTCGAGCCGGTCCGCTACGTCCCCGGCCCGGCGCGGTTCGAGGCGGGCACGCCGAACGTGGCGGGCGCGGTCGGGCTGGCCGCCGGGCTGGAGTACCTGGCGGGCCTCGGCGCGCCCGCCGTCCGCGCGCACGACGAGAGCCTGGTCGAGGCCGCGCTGGAGGCCGTCGCCGACCTGGACGGCGTGGCGGTGGTGGGCGACCCCGGCGCGACCCCGTGCGGCATCGTGTCGCTGACCGTGCGCGGCGTCCACCCCTACGACGTCGGCGGCCACCTGGACGCCCACGGCATCGCCGTGCGCTGCGGGGTGCACTGCGCGAGCACCTTCCTCGACAGCCTCGGCCTGGTCGGCACCGTGCGGCTGTCGTTCGCGGTCTACAACACCCCCGCCGAGATCGAGTACCTGCGGTCGGTGCTGAAGACCGCCCGGCCCGGCCCGTGGACCGCCGACCACCCCACCGAGCGCTTCCTCTGACCCTCACCGACCCCCGACAGCCCGGAGAGGCCCCATGACCGCGACGGAACTCGACCACCTCCGCTTCAAGGAGGGCCAGCGCCTCCACTGGGACGCCATCAGCGCCGGGTGGCTGGACGTGGCCGACACGTTCGAGCGCGGCGCCCGGGTGGTGACCGCGCGCCTGCTGGAGATCGGCGGTGTGGGACCGGGCAGCTCCGTCCTCGACGTCGGCACCGGCGTGGGCGAGCCCGCGCTCACCGCCGCCGCCGCGGTCGGCCCGACCGGCCGGGTGGTCGGCGTCGACCTGGCGCCCGCCATGGTCGACCTGGCCCGGCGGCGAGCCGGGGGCGCGGCCAACGTGGAGTTCCTGGTCGGCGACGTCGAGTCGCTGGACCTGCCGCGCGACAGCTTCGACGTGGCGCTCGGCCGGTGGAGCCTGATGTTCCTGCCCGACCCGGTCAGCGCCTTCCGCTCGATCGCCGCGGTGCTCAAGCCCGGCGGGGTGCTCGCCGCGTCGACCTGGGGCCCACCCGACACCGCGCCCATGGTCTCGCTCGGCTTCCGGGTGCTCGCGGGCCGGCTGGACCTGCCCGCGCCGAAGCCCTGGGAACCCGGCCCGTTCAGCATGTCCGACCCCGAGGTCGTGTCGGCGCACCTGGTCGCGGCGGGGTTCACCGACGTGTCGGTCGACGCGGTGGAGGTCCCGTTCGAGCTGGACTCGGCGGCGTCCTACGCCCGGTTCACCGAGGCCATCACCCCCGTGCGGATCCGGCGGACGGCCCGCGAACTGCTGGGCGACGACGAGCCCGCGCTGTGGGCCGACGTCGCCGCCGCGGCGGCCGAGCGCGCCCGGCCGGACGGCTCGATCCCGTTGCCCAGCACGGCCCTGTGCCTGCGGGCGACCGCCCCGATCGGATGAGCGGCCCGATGCGGTTCGACACGAAGCTGGTCCACGAGGGCCAGCGGACGCGGCCCGGCACCGGCGACGTGATCCCGCCGATCCACCTCTCGGTGCCCTTCGACCAGTTCGCCCAGGACCCGCCGCAGTACTACTACGCGCGAGGCGAGAGCCCGACCAGGGAGAACCTGGAGACGTGCCTGGCGGCGCTGGAGGACGTGCGGTTCGCGCTGGCGTTCTCCTCCGGCCAGGCAGCCGCGTCGGCCGTGCTGTCCCTGCTGGAGCCGGGCAGCCGGGTGGTCGCGTCGGACGACGTCTACGGCGGCACCTACGGGCTGTTCGAGCTGTGCCGTCAGCGCGGGGTGGACGTGCGGCAGGTCGACCTGTCCGACGCGGCCGCGGCGGCCGCGGCGCTGTCCGGCGACGTCGACCTGGTCTGGGTGGAGACGCCGACCAACCCGCTGATGAAGGTCGCGGACATCGCCGCGATCAGCGCCGCCGCCCACCGCGCCGGCGCGGTCGTCGTCGTGGACAACACCTTCGCCAGCCCGGCCCTCCAGCAGCCGCTCGCCGCCGGCGCCGACGTGAGCCTGCACAGCACCACCAAGTTCATCGCCGGGCACTCCGACGTGCTCGGCGGTGCGCTGGTGCTGGACGACCCGGCCCTGCACCAGCGGCTGGCCGGGCACCGGACGCTCGCCGGCGGCGTGCCCGGCGCGTTCGACTGCTACCTGGTGCACCGGGGGCTGAAGACGCTGTCGCTGCGGGTCGCGCGGCAGGTGGCCAACGCGTGGGCGGCGGTCGAGGCGTTGACCGCGTCGCCCTTCGTCGGCGCCGTGCACTACCCCGGGCTGCCCGACCACCCGCAGTTCGAGCTGGCCGCGGCGCAGATGTCGGCGCCCGGCTCGATGGTCGGCTTCGAGTACCTGGGCGACGTGCACGAGCTGCTGCGCCGCACGGACCTGTTCGCGGCGGCGGTGAGCCTGGGCGGTGTGCGGTCGCTGATCGAGTGCCCGGCCACGATGAGCCACCGGCCCGTGCCTCGGGAGGTCCGGCAGCGGGCCGGGGTGGTGGACAACCTCGTGCGGCTGTCGTTCGGCATCGAGGACCCGATCGACCTGGTGGAGGACCTGACCGCCGCGATGGCGGCGGCCTCGTACGCGGAGAGGAGCCGATCGCGATGACCCCCACGGTGTTGCTGGACGGCGGGCTGGCGACGGAGCTGCAGCGCGCCGGGCTGCCGGTGCGGCCCCCGTGGTGGACGACCAGAGCGTTGCTGACCGACGCCAACCGGACGGTGCTGCGCGACGTGCACGAGCGGTACCTGCGGTCGGGCGCGCGGGTGATCACCGCCGCGACGTTCCGCTGCAACGAGCGGGCGTTGCGCGCCAACGGGTTGGACGCGGCGGGCCTGGGCTGGATGGTGCACGCCGCGGTCGGCGTCGCGCAGGCCGCGCGCCACTCGGCGGAGGTCCCGGACGCCCTGGTCGGCGCGTCGGTGGCGCCGGTCGAGGACTGCTACCGGCCCGACCTGGTTCCGCCGGACGACGAGCTGCGCCGGGAACACCTGTGGCTGGCCACCGAGCTGGTGCGGGCCAGGGTGGACCTGGTGCTCATCGAGACGATGAACACCCTGCGCGAGGCCCGGATCGCCCTCGAAGCGGCCCGGTCGGTGGGCGCCCGCGCCTGGGTGAGCTTCGTGTGCGCGGGCGGCGCCAGGCTGCTCTCCGGCGAGGACCTGGGTGAGGCGGCGCGCGTGGTCGAGGGGGAGGGCGCGGAGGCCGTGCTGGTCAACTGCACGCCGTTCGCGGAGACCGAGCGCTGCCTGGCGGCGCTGCGGGCGCACTGCGCCGGCGCGATCGGCGCCTACCCGAACCTGGAACGGCGGGCCGGCGTGCGCGGGGACGACCCCGGCCCGCTGCCGACCGCCGTGGAACCCGAGGAGTTCGCGGCCACCGCGGACCGGTGGCGGACCGACTACCGGGTGGACGTGCTCGGGGGTTGCTGCGGCAGCACCCCGGCCCACGTCGACGCCCTGCGCGCGGCCCTCGCGTCACCCCTCGACGGGCGCGAAGTCCTCCACCCGCAAGGCGGGCACGGCGGTCCGGAACTCCCGGTCGCCCCACTCCCGGGCTAGCGCCGGCTCCGTGCGGCCGATGTCGGCGACGCGGGCCAGCAGCTCCACCGGGCTCACGTCGAACCGGAAGTCGGGCGCCGTGCCCACCACCTCGCCACCCTTCACCACCTGGACGCCGTCCCGCGTCACGCCGGTCAGCAGCAGCCGCGACGGGTCCACGTCCCGCAGGTACCACAGCGAGGTCACCAGCAGGCCGTGGTCGGCGCCCGCCACCAGGTCCTCCAGCGTCCGGTCGGTCGGCGGACCGGACAGCAGCAGGTTGCCGACCCTCGGGGTGTGCGGCACCCCGGCCGACCGCGCCGAGTGCCGGGTGGTGACCAGGTTGGCCAGCGACCCGTCGCTGATCCACTCGGTGCGCCGCAGCGGCGTGCCGTTGTCGAAGCAGGACGCCCCCGGCCCCGGCGCGCGCACGACCGCGAAGGGCAGGCAGCCGAGACCGGGCGCGGCGGGGTCGCTCGCCAGCGTCAGGGGCGCCTCGGTGAGCCGTTCCCCGAGGCGGGTGCCGCCGTCCGGTCCGCTGAAGACCGCGCCGCCGCTCAGCGCCTCCTGGAGGTCGGCGGCGAGGTGGAGGTGGACCACGAGGTCGGCCACGCACGACGGCGACAGGATGACGTCGTGCCGCCCTGGGGGCAGGTCGACGCGGCGCCGCGCGGATTCCAGCCGGGCGGCGATGTCGGCGTAGCCCGCGAGCAGGTCCGCCTCGGCCGGGTCGGCCAGGTCCACGCCCACCCGACCCGAGGCGGTGCGGTCGGCGTCGTGCGCGGTCAGGTCCAGCACACCGCCCGGTTGGGCGTGGTGCAGCCGCAGCCCGGACGACGACGCCAGGTACGTCGTGCGCACCTGGTGCTCGGCGTAGCCGGACACGGACTCGCCGCGGGCCCGCGCCCGGCCGAAGACCTCCGCCAGCTGCGCCACCACCCCGGCCAACGCGTCGGCGGACGTCTCCACCGGGGGCCGCGACCACTGCCGTTCCGCCGCGGGTGGCAGGGGCAGCGCGTCCGGCGCGGGCGCGGCCCGGCGCGCGGTGGCCCTCGCCTCGTCCACCGCCGCGCGCACCGCGTCCCGGTCCAGCGCGCCCTCACGGGAGACGACGCCGATCCCGGCCCCGGGCGCCGACGCGATCACGGTGAGGGTCCGGCTGCGCACGACGCCGTTGCCGATCACCGCGTTCCCCGCCCAGCGCAGGTGCGCGGTCGAGGTCTCGTCCACGATCGCGATCCGGTCGTCGGGCCCGGCCAGCGCCAGCTCGGCGATCTCCTGCGGCGTCGTCACGAGCCCGCCGCGTTCCGCACGCGCACGCCCTGGAAGACCGCCGTCGGGCAGCCGTGGCTCACCGCGGCCACCTGCACCGGCTGGCCCTTCCCGCAGAGGTCGGCGCCGAACACCCGGTAGGTCCCCTCGCCGCCGACCGCGGCCAGCGAGCCCCAGAACGCCAGGGTGTCCGACCGGTAGGCGACACCGCTCAGCTGACCGGCCAGCTCGCCGCGCCGCACGCGGTGCGCCTGCTGGGCGGTGAACTGGAAGTCGCACCGCCGCGCGTCGATCGACCAGCTGTCGGACCCCACGAGGTAGATGCCGTCGTCGACGGCCGAGATCAGCTCCTCGGTGGTGGGCCCGCCGGGAACGGGCGCGAGCGAGACGTTGGGCATCCGCGAGAACGCGGGCCGCAGCGCCGACTCGGCGAACGCGCAGCCCACCGAGCGCGTCGCGCCGACGGCGTGCGCCGTGCGGCGGTCGTGCTGCAAGCCGACCAGCACGCCGTCGCGGACGAGGTCCCACGACTGCGCGGCCACGCCCTGGTCGTCGTAGCCGACGGTGGCCAGGCCGTGCGGCGTGGTCCGGTCGGCGGCGACCGTCATCAGCGGCGTCCCGTAGCGCAGCTCGCCCACGTCGTCCGGGCGCACGAAGCTGGTGCCCGCGTAGGCGGCCTCGTGCCCGAGCACGCGGTCCAGCTCGGTGGCGTGCCCGACCGTCTCGTGCACGGTGTGCCACAGCTGCGACGGGTCGACCACCAGGTCGTACCTGCCGGGCCGCACCGGTCGCGCGTCCTGCTTGGCGCGCAGCAGACCCGGCACGGCGGCCAGCTCGGCGTCCCAGTCCCAGCCCTCGCCGAGCAGGTACTCCCACCCGCGCCCGGTGGGCGGCCCGACCGTGCGCAGCGTCGTCGCGCCGCCGGCCACCAGCACCTGCGGGTGCACGCGCACGCGTCGCTGCCTGGTGCGCGTGCCCGCCAGGTCGGCGTAGAACTTGTCCTCCCGCACGGCGACGAGCTTGGCGCGCACGTGCGCGACCCCCGGCGCGGCGAGCAGCCGCGCGCTCCACCTCGCCAGCAGGCCGGCCCGCTCGGCCTCGGGCACCGAGAACGGGTCGATCCGGCACCCCGACGACCAGTCGCCGTCGTGCACGGGCTCGGGGACGGGCTCGTCGGCCGGGCCGAGGGCCGAGCAGGACCTCGCCACGTCGACCGCCCGGCCGGCGGTGTCCCGCGCCGACCGCGTCGTCGGGTCGCCCGAAGCGGCGAAGCCCCAGGCGCCGTCGCACCACACCTCCACCGACAGGCCGGTGATCGCGGAGTCGTGCGCGGACCGGACGGAACCGTCGAACAGCGCCAGCTGCCCGGTCCGCACGCGGTCGAACCGGAACGACGCGTGCCGGGCGCCGAGCCGGCGGGCGCCGTCCAGCGCCGCCTCGGCGAGCTGGTCGGCGGTCGCCGCGCGGGATGAGCCGGGCACGTCGACCAAGCTAGGGGAGAACCGGGGGGAGGAGAATTCCTTGACACGAAAGGATTAAGCGGCGTGCGGGCCGGACCCGGCCACCCCGTGACCGCGGCCGCCGGGGGCGCCCCGGCGGCCGCGTCACCTGCCCGCTCACCACTTCCGACGACTCACAGGTTGCCCGCCAGCTCGTTGCCCGACGCGCTCGGGTCGTCGCTCAGGTAGAACTCCCGCACGGCGGTGGCGAACTCGTCCCGGCTCACCAGGCCGTCGTGGTCGCGGTCCATCCTGTCGAACGCCGCGCGGGACTCGCTCTCGGCCATGCCGCCCCGCGTCTGGGCCGCCGCCATCTCCTCGAAGCTGATCTGCCCGTCGTCGTCCCGGTCGGCGGCGTCGAAGGCGGCCAGGGAGAACGGCACGGCGACGTCGTCCACGAAACCGGGGTCCCGGGCCGCGGTGGACCACTCGTCCCGGCTGATCGTCGCGTCGACGTTCAGGTCGGTGTGCTGCTGGAGCCCGGTCCACATGTCCGAGGCCAGCTTGGCGAGCCTGGCCGCTTCGGCCGAACCGGCCTTGGCGCCCAGCGCCTCGCACCACTTGTCCGCGATCGCCTTGATGTCGCCCTGGTCGATCCGGCCGTCGTGGTCGGCGTCGATCAGCTCGAACACCTTGTCGTACTTGCGCTGCTTGAGGTCGGTGGTCATCTGTTGTCTCCTTCGCTCGGCACATCGCCGGTCCCGGCACGTCGCCGGTGGCGCCTTCGACCCGGGGACGGCGCGCGGCGCGGCCGTCCTCCGTCGCCCAGGGGACCGGACGTCCCGCGTGCCGCGGGAAGGGCGGCGGTCGGGTCAGGCGGGGTGGTTCGCGTGCTCGGGCTCCCGCAGCCGCTCCACGTGCTGCCGCAGCCCTTCCAGCGCGTCGGCCCAACCGGCCGCGTGGCTCTCGTGCGAGGCGCCCGCCCGCTTGTCCTCCGGGATGTCGAGGGCGTCGAAGCCGCTCTCCACCAGGTGGACCACGGTCCCGTCGCCGTGCGGCACCACGGTGAACTCCACGAGCGTGGCGTTGTCCTCGGTGGCCACCTCGCCCGGGTAGGCGCTGGCCCAGCGGTAGGCGAAGCGGTGCGGCGGGTCGACCACCTGGATCGTCGTCGGGAACCGGCCGTGCTCCCCGTGGTCGAGGTGCATGATCCCGCCGGGGCGCAGCTCGACCTCCGCCGGCGCGCCGGAGCCGAACCACCGGCCGACGTGCTCCGGCGCCGTCAGCGCCGTCCACACCCGCTCCACCGGTGCGGCGATGGTGACCTCGCGCTCGATCCGGTCCGAACCCATGACCTTCGTCCTTCCACTGGTGCGGCTCGCGCCGCTGGTCTTCACGGTGTGCCCACGGGGTGTGCGGCGGTGTCGGCGGTATGGGCGGTGGCTTCGGCGGTGTCGGCGGTGTCGGCGGTGGCTTCGGAGGTGGCTTCGGCGGCGGACCCGGTGCGCGCGACCACCTTGGTGATCCGACCGCGCACCAGCAGCTCGCCGAGTTCTTCGCTCCGGTCGGCGATCGCCTCGGCCTGGTCCGCGCCCAGGTACCGCGTCGCGATGCGCCTGGCCCAGGTCCGCACCTGCTCGCGCTCGTCCTCCACCCGCGCCTCGCCTTCGAGGAGGACGAACGCGAAGGGCGGCCGCTCGTCGTCCACGCACAGGGCGAAGCGCGGCCGGCTGCGCAGCGCCCGGCCCTTGACCGTGTCCGGGCCCGTGAAGAACAGCACCTCCGGGCCGTGCACCACGAACGAGACCGGCGCGACGTGCGGCCGGCCGTCGGCGCGGACGGTGGCCAGCTTGCCGGTGCGCGTCCCGTGGCCGACGAAGGCCCGCCACTCGGGCTCGGACATCTCGTGCATGGTCGCGCTCACGCCTCCCCGACCGACGCGGTGATCAGCAGGTACTCCACCCCCGTCCGCACCGCCTCGTCGTAGACGTCGAGGATGCGCGCCATGTGCTCGACCGTGGCCGCGCCGTACAGCCGGGACAGCTCGTCCGCGCTCCCCACCAGGGCCTGCCTGGTCAGCTCCGTGGTGCGCAGGGTGCTCGTGGTGATGTCGACGGTTTCCAGGACGTCGAACCCGGCCGCGCCGAGCAGCGCCATCAGCTCCGCCCGGGGCGGGGCGGTGATCAGCATCTGCTCGCGCAGGTCCCGCTGCTGCCGCTCGCTGAGCGGTCCGCACCGGGCCACGTCGGTGATCGCGAGCCGGGACCCCGGCCGGAGCACCCGGGCGACCTCGCGCAGCACGGCGGCGCGGTCCGGCATGTGCGGCATGCTCTCCAGCGCCCACGCGCCGTCGAAGCTGTCGTCGGGGAACGGCAGCGCGGCGGCGTCGGCCAGCTCGAAGGCGACCCGGTCCTGCAGGCCCTCCCGGCGGGCGGCGTCGGTGGCCGAGGCGACCTGGCCCGGCGCGATCGTCACCCCGACGACGCCGGCCCCGGTCTCCCGCGCGAACCGCAGGGCCGGGTGGCCCACGCCGCACCCCACGTCCAGCAGGCGGCGGCCCGGTGCGAGCGGCACCCGCTCGATCATCAGGTCGGTCAGCCGCTCCTGGGCCCGGTCCTTGTCGCTGTCGTCGAACGGACCGGTCCAGTAGCCGAAGTGGAGGTTGGGACCCCAGATCCGCTCGACCAGTGCGGTGGTCCGCTCGTACATCCGCGCTACCGCGGCCTCCGGCGCGCTGGTGTCGGTCATCCCGGGCTCCAGGGGAAGCGGTGGTCACGAGAACTCCCACAAGCTATCAGTTTCTCAACCGACCGGGCCCGGACTTCCGCCTGCTCTGGCGGGTGAAGGACGCACTTCACCCGTCAGGGGGACAGGTGTTGTCGGTTCACCCGTCCGGCTACAAGCGACATCGGCGACCGGAAGGTGGACGATGTCGTAGTTAAATGTCCTTCGAGGACTGTTCGACTGTCCGACTGCTCGACGCCGTGAGCGCCCCGCTCGGCCGGCGACCAGAGCACGTTCCCCGCGTGCGCCAACCGGAAGGGGTCGGGTCGGTGTCCAGCCCAACCAGCCAGCAGGTCGACGAGGTCGGCGGGATCTACGACGAGATGAGCGACCTGGTCGGGGTCTTCCACGGCAACATCCACCTCGGCTACTGGACCGGCGACGACGACCGGACGCCGCTGCGCGACGCGCTGGAGCGGTTGACCGACCTGGTCGCCGACACGCTGGCGCTCTCACCCGGGCAGCACCTGGTGGACGTCGGCTGCGGCGTCGGCGAGCCCGCGATCCGGATCGCGAAGCGGTTCGGCGTGCGGATCACCGGGATCACCAACAGCGCCTGGCACGCGGCGGAGACCACGCGCCGCGCCGTCGCCGCCGGCGTCGCCGACCTGGTGACCGCGCGGCGGGCCGACGCCGGGGCGCTGCCGTTCCCGGACTCCGCCTTCGACGCCCTGCTGGCCCTGGACTCCCTGCCCAACGCGGTGGACCGGGCGCAGTGGCTGGGGGAGATGAGCCGGGTGCTCCGCCCCGGCGGCCGGTTCGCGGTCACCGACTACCCCGTCGAGCGGGCGTTGACCCCGGCGGACCGGGAGGCGATCGCGACGCACGCGATCCTCGACCCGCTCACCGCCGCCGCGCTGTGCGACCTCGTCACCGGAGCCGGCCTCGTGGTCGAGCGGCGGTGGGACTGGGGCGCGCGGGCCTGCCGCACCTACGACGAGGTGGCCGCGCTGTTCCGGACCCGACAGTCGGCCCTGGCCGACGCCTACGGCGCCGAGCGCGTGCGGGCGTTCGAGCGCAGCCTGGCCCCGGTGTTCGACGTGTGCCGGAACAAGCTCGGCTACGTGCTGGTGACCGGGCGCCGGCCCGGCTGACCCGAGAGGCACCTGATGACCACCGACTACGTCCCCAGCAGCGCCGAGGTCGTCGCGTTCTACGACAACGCCCTGCCGCTGATCACCCACCTGGCCGGCGACAACGTCCACTACGGGTACTGGCACTCCCGCGAGGACACCAGCACCCTGCACCAGGCCATGGACAACCTGACCGACGTGATGATCGAGCGGCTGGGCGTCACCGCCGGGCAGCGGGTGCTCGACGTCGGGTGCGGGCTCGGCGCGCCCGCCCTGCGGCTGGCCCGGACGACCGGCGCGGAGGTCGTGGGCATCTCCACGAGCGCGGCGATGGTCCGGGAGGCCAACGACCGCGCACGGGCCGCGGGCCTCGGCGGGCAGGTGCGGTTCGAGGTCGCCGACGCCGCGGACCTGCCCTTCGAGGACGCGTCGTTCGACGCCGCCTGGGCCATCGAGTCCCTGGTGCACATGGCGGACCGGCCGCGGGTGTTCGGGCAGGTGGGTCGGGTGCTGCGGTCCGGTGGGCGGTTGACCCTGACTGACTTCTACGAGCGGACCCCGTTCACCGGCGAGCGGCTGGAGATGATCGAGCAGTACCGCAAGGCCGCCCTGAACACCCCGTTCCACCGGCTGGAGGAGTACCCCCCGATGCTCCGGGACGCCGGTCTGCACCTGGTCGAGTACCTCGACATCAGCGAGCGGACGGACCGGCACTACCCCATGCTCCTGGAACGGCTGCGCGCCCACCGCGACGACCTGACCGCCGCCTACGGCGCCGAGACGATCGCCGCCCTGGACTCGGTGTTCAGCAACTGCGCCCGCACCGGCGAACCGCACTACATGCTGATGACCGCCCACCGGAGCTGACTGGCACCCGCCTGGCCGCCCGGACCGGGAGACGGGGAGTCGTGCTCGCCGCCTACGCCGCCACCCGCACACCGTGGGTCCCTATGGGCCCGCACTTCGGCTGGAACTTCACCCCTGGCGGGCATCGGCTGACGGTCGTGTCCCTGTGGTCGGCACACCTCCGCGACCACCTCGTCCCGCGCCGCCGGCTCGACCAGCTGCTGTTCGCCGATCTCCGCTCCTCCTACGGCCGGTGAGCCGCGCGCCGGAGCCGGGCGCGCCGATCCGCTACCGGTCCGTCCCGGCGCGGGACGTGGTGTCGGGGTGGGACAGCAGGTCTCGCGCTTCGGAGTGACCCCGGCCGGTCTCCGCGTCGAGGCGGTGCGCTTCGGTGGCGTGGGCGATGGCGGCGGCGTGGTCGCCGTGGTCCAGGGCGGCGGTGGCCAGTCGGGTGAGCGCCAGCGCTTCGAGGGGGCGGAGGTCCCCGGCGCGCGCCAGGTCCAGCGCGGCGCGGGCGTGGGCCGTGGCCTCGTCCGGGTCGCCCTGGTCGCGGAACGCGGCGGACAGGCCCAGCAGCGCGTTGACCCGGCCGCGGAGGTAGCGGGACCGGTGGGTGTCGGCGAGGGAGCGCCGGTGCAGCGCGACGGCGAGGTCGGGCCGGCCCGCGAGGCGGTGCGCCTCACCGGTGGTGTTGCGCGTGTCGACCTCGGTCGAGTGGTCGCCCTCGGCCAGCGCGGCGGCCTGGGTGAGCAGGTCGTGCGCGAGCCGGTGCTCGCCGTGCAGGAGGGCGATGCGGGCGCGCAGTTCGTGGCAGCGGGCCAGTTCGTGGTCGACGGCGGCCCGCCGGCTGTGGGACGCGGCGCGGTCGGCCAGCTCCAGCGCCCCGACCAGGTCGCCGGTGTGCAGCCGCGTCTCGGCGAGGAGCAGCAGGGCGATGCCGTTGCCCCGGTCGTCGCCGAACCCCTGCCGCGCCAATGCCCGGGTGAGGTGGTCGGCGGCCTCGGCGGGCCGGCCGAGCGCGAGCGCCGTCGAGCCGAGGTTGACCTCGATCATGCCCTCGTGCACCGGGCAGTCGGGTTGGCCGGCGATCGCGCGGGCCCGGGTCAGGTGCTCGAACGCCGTCCGCAGCGGGCCGGTGTAGTAGTGCAGGACGCCGAGGTTGGTCAGCCCGACCGCCTGGCCGTGCCGCCACCCGTCGGCGGTGGCGGCGTCGAGGGACGCGGTGAAGTGCTCGACCGCGGCGGCGTAGTCGCCCCTGGTCAGGCTGAGGGCGCCCGCGCTGTTGCGCATCGCGGAGGCCGGTCGCGGGCCGGTCGCGGTGGGTGTCGCGGCCTCCAGCACGGCGGCCCAGTGCGCGGTGTTGCCGCGCAGGAAGAAGCCCTTCAACGCGTCGGCCAGGAGCCAGGCGGCCCACCGGGGCCCGCTGTCGGCGGCCAGGCGCACCACCGCGGCGACGTTGGCCGCCTCGGCGGCGAGCCACGCCCCGGCGGTCGCGGCGCCGTCGAACGCCAGCGGTTCCCGCCGCTCCCACCCGGGCTCGGGACGCGGCAGCGCGGCCCGGCCGGGGTCGAGCGCGTCGGCGGCCCGTTCGGCCGTGTCGACGTACCAGCCGAGCAGCCGGTCGAGCGGGGCGCGCCCCTCGTCGCGCGCCCGTTCGGCGGCGTAGCGGCGGAGCAGTTCGTGCAACGCGTGCCGTCCGGGGACGGGTTCCTCGACCAGGTGGGCCGCGACCAGCGCGCGCAGACCGCGCTCGGCGTCGGCGACGTCGACCCCTGCGAGCGCCGCCACCGCGGCCGGTGTCGCGTCGGGGCCGGGAACCAGGCCCAGCAGGCGGAACAACCGCTGCTCGGCAGCGGTCCGGGCGGCGTAGGACAGGTCGAGCGCGGCCCGGACGGCCGTCTCCGGATCTCCCTGCAGCTCCAGGCCGGTGAGGAGGTCGCCGGTCCGCAACGCCGCGACGTAGTCGCCGACGGTCCGGTCGGGTCGCGCCAGCAGGTGCGCCGCCGCGATGCGCAGCGCGAGCGGCAGCCCGCCGCACAACGCGACCAGCTCGCGGGCCGACGGCCGCTCCGCGCCGACCCGATCCGCGCCGACCATCCGGTCGAGCAGCGCCAGACCCGCCTCCGGGGTCAGCACGTCGACCCGCAGCTGCCGGGCGCCTTCCCGGGCGACCAGGCCGTCCAGCCGGTTGCGGCTGGTGACCACGACCGCGCAACCGGGCGTGCCGGGCAGCAGCGGCCGGACCTGCGCGACGTCCTCGGCGTCGTCGAGGACGACCAGCACCCGGCGGTCGGCCAGCGCCGACCGGTACGCCGCGGCCGCCTCGTCCACCCCGGTCGGGCGGTTGGTCTGGTCGACCGCCAGCGCGTGCAGCAGCTGGTCGAGCGCCTGCCGGGCGGACAGCGGCGGGCCGGCGGCGTGCGCGCGCAGGCCGACGAACAGCTGCCCGTCCGGGAAGCGGGACCGCAGCCGGTGCGCCCAGTGCAGCGCCAACGCGCTCTTGCCCACCCCGGCCGTGCCCGTGAGGACGAACAGGGCCGCGTCGGCGTCGTCCATCGTGCGCAGGACGTCATCGCGGCCGACGAACCCGTGCGGCGCGGTGGGGAGTTGGGCGGGCGTCACGCGGCGCGGCGCCGGCCGGTCCTCACCGGTCCCGCCGAGCGCCACGAGGTGCGCCCGGCGCAGTTCCGCGCCCGGCAGGACGCCCAGCTCCCGGTCCAGGACGCCGCGGACCCGGTCGAACAGGGTCAGCGCCTCCCCGGTGCGGCCCGCGCGGTGCAGCGCCGTCACCATCGTCGCCTGGACGTCCTCGCGGAACGGGTGCCCCTCGACCACGTCCCGCAGCGCGGCCACCGCCTCGTGCGGCCGGTCGAGGTCGAGCAGGGCCCGCGCCAGGGTCTCGCGGCCGGTGAGCAGGCGGTCGGCGAGCCCGGCCCGGACGGCGTCGACGTCGTCGCCGACGAGGCCGGGGAACGGGTCGCCGCGCCACAGCGACAACGCCTCGGACAGCGTCCGCGCCGCCCGCTCCGGCTCGCCGCCCGCCAGCTCGCCGCACCCCGCCGCCACCCGGTCCTCGAACCGCAGGTGCGCCACCCGGTCGCGGTCGGCGGTGATGCGGTAGCCGTTGTCGTCGTTGTCGATCCGCGGCCGTGCCGAGCCCGGGCCGCCGTCGTCGGCGTCGAGCGACCGGCGCAGCTGCCAGACGTAGGTCTTGAGGTTCCCGGCGGCCGAGCGCGGTGGGTGGTCGCCCCACAGCGCCGCGGCCAGGCGGTCGACGCTCACCGGCTCACCGGCGTGCAGCAGGAGGCACGCCAGCACCAGCCGTGGCTTCCGCGCGACCGGCGGCGTCCTGATCCCGTCGGCGGTCACCACGCCGACGTCGCCGAACACCTCCAGGTGCATCCCCACCCCTGGGACAACGTAGCGCAGCGGTCCAGCCGCGACTGGACCGCTGCTGGACCGCCCGGCGGCACGCTCCCGGTGGTCGTCCCGCGGAGGGGTGGGGACGACCCCGAGTCCCGACTCACGAGGAGTGCGAATGGGGAAGTTCAAGACCGCGCTGATCGCCGCCTGCCTGGGCGTGATGGCGCTGCCGGCGGGAGCGGGACCGGCCGCCGCCGCGCCCGCCGGCCTCGGCGCGACGCAGGCGGACGGGCACTGCCTGCTGGAGGTGCCCGCCTGGAACACCGGCTACCTGCTGGGGATGGACTGCTCGTCGTGGGCGCGGGCGGAGTGGAACTCCGACGGCTCCCGCCCGGAGTACTTCGCGGTCGCGGCCAACCGGACCGTGTGGCACGCCTGGCCGGGCAGCGGCGGGTGGCGCCAGGTGCCGGGCAACAAGTCCGCCGACGACATCATCAACGGCACCGTCGGGGGCAAGCGGGCCTGGTGGTGGTCGGGCGGCGCGCGGCACGTGTCGATCTGGGTGACCGGCGGCACGGGCTACTGGTGCACCAGCGACCTCGGCAGCGGCTGGACCGGTGTGTGGCGCGACTGCTGACGGTCACGCCGCCCGCTCACGCCGGGTGAGTGCCGGGCCCCGCTCAGGGTAGGACCGGGCGGGGCCCGGCGGTCGCGCCTACTCGGCGTGGTGCGCGCGACCGAGCGACCTCGCGGGCGCGGCCCGCAGTGCGCGGATCTTCCTGCGGACGCGCCAGAGCGCGAGGACGATCCCCAGGAACAGCGCCAGGGCGGCCAGGGCGGTCCAGGGCACGGCCCACAGGGACGCTTCGGCGGTCGCGGGTTCCACCGCGCCGCCGAGGGACTGGGTCGCCGACGTGACCGGCTCGGCCGTGACCCGGACGTCGAGCGGTCCGAGCGGCCACACGTCGGTGAGGGTCCGGGTCAGCGTCACGGCGTTGCCCGGCAGCAGTTCCGGCAGCACCTCGTCGGTGGTCGAGCGCTCGCCGAGCCCGAACGGGCCGCTCAGGCTCACCGACGGCAGCAGCGACAGGCGCAGGTTGCCCTCGTTGACCAGGGTGAAGGTGACGTCGGCCTCGCCGGTCCCCGCGGGGTTCGGCGTGCCGCGGTAGGACGGTGTCACCGAGTCGATCCGCACGCCCGCCTCGATCGGGCCGGCGACCCGGGCGTAGAGCCTGGCGCCCACTCGGCGCTCCACCTCGACCTGGGCGTCGGCGCCGGTGGTCAGGGCGGCGACGAGCCCGCCCACGTGGTCGCCGGGCTCGGCGTCGGCGGGGACCGTGACGCTGAACGGCACGACGACGGTGTCGCGGGCGGGGACGACGACCCGCGGTGCGGAGAGGGCGACCCAGTTGCCGACCACCGCGGACGTCTCGTCGCGGGCGAGCAGGTCGAACCCGCCGGTGCCGGTGTTGACCGCGTCGCCCGCGTAGAGGTCCAGCGTCAGCTCGCCCTCCCCGAGGTTGCGCACGGCGAGGTGGTCGTCGTACCGCATCCCGGGTTCCACGACGTAGTCGAACCGGGCCCGGCCGTCCGGACCGGCGGCCGAGGCCGGGGTCACCGACCAGGTCTGCCGGTCGGTTCCCGGCTCGGCGGGCTGCGCCACCGCGGGCTGCGCCGGCAGCAGTGCGGCGACCGCCAGGACGGCTCCGACGCGTCGAGCCGCGGCCAACAGGGTTCTCACGAGCGCTCCAGCACGGGGAATGGGTGGTGCGGGTCCGCGACTGAGAGCGGACCCGCACCGGGGGTGGACTAGATGGCGGTGAGGATGAGCAGCGCCCGGTAGGCGCCCGGCGCCAGGTCGGCGGGGGCCTCCAGGCTCAGCCCGGCGCCGAGCTGGGCCGTGCCGCGACCGGCGCCGGCCGCCGCGGTGCCCAGCTGCGACCAGGTGGCCAGGCCGTTGCCGGCGGTGAAGCCGGAGGCGACCTGCGGACCCGCGGTCACGGTCTGGTTGGCCGAGGTCGACAGCACGGTGGGCGTCCAGCCCAGGTGCTTGCCGCCGAGCTGCTGCCCGTCGACCGTGGTGAAGGCCCGCACCCGGCCGGAGGCGTTCCAGCCGGGGTTGTCGGCGCGGGTGTCGGTGACCGTGATCGGCTTGAGCGCGCCGGCGGCGGTGTAGCGGTCGGCGGCCGGGTTGAGCGTGAGCGCGCCCAGGTCCACCTCGCGGTTCTCCGGCGCGACGCTGATGGCCAGCACGCCCTCCTGCGCGCTCAGCGTCGTGGTGATGGTCGGGCCGTTGACCGGGTCGTTGCCGTGGTCGTCCACGTCGATGACGACCGGCGCGGACTCGGCGACCACCTTGTGGTCGTGGTCGTACAGCACGACCTTGACCTCGCGGTTGTCGTCGGCGGTGCGCACGACGAAGCCGTACTTGCCGCTGAGGGCGCCCGGCACGACCGACCACTCGGCCTCACCCGCGGCGCGGGTGAACCAGTGGTAGTGCTCCTCGCCGGTCGGCGGGGTCTGCACGGCGGTCAGGGCCGCCACGCCGCCCGCGTGGTAGTGCGCGCCCAAGCCGGTGATGGTGAGCTGCGTGGCCGGTGCGCCGGGGTCCGGCGTCGGTTCCTGCGGCAGCTCCTCGCCGACGAAGAACGTGTAGGTGGTGGGCGGCAACCGGGTGGCGGCGCCGCCGGGCGGCGTCACCGAGGCCCGCACGGTGACGCGGTACTCGCCCTGCTCGGTGAAGCCCCAGTTGACGTGCTCGTGGTCGGCCGCGCTGGTGAACGACTTCGGGCCGCCCTCGGCGGAGGCCAGGAAGACGTTCGGGCCGTCCTCGGTGTTCTGCCAGAGCGCGAACGCGCCGGGACCCTCGACGGAGTCGAGGTCGTAGGTCACGGAGGTGCCCTGGGCGACGGCCGAGCTGTAGCCGAAGCCGCCGAACACCTGACCGGCCTGGGACGTCTGGGGCAGCAGGTAGTAGGTGCCGCCCTGCGGCTTCCAGCCGGGCAGGCCGGCGACGGTCGCGCTGACCGTGCGCGAGGCGACCGACGGCTTGGCCTGGACGACGAGGTCGGCGGGCGCGACGTTGCCGGCGGCGGTGTGCGCCACCAGGGCGTGGGCCGAGTCCACCACGTCGATGTAGAACACGTCGACGTGGCCCTCGGACACGACCTGCCCGTCGGTGGCGGCGTGGGCTGTTCCGGTCAGGGAGCCCAAGGCGAGCCCCAGGGCGGTGACCGAGGCCAGGGTGGCGGTGTACCGCCTCGCCCGGCGTCCGGTCCTGCGGTCCTGCACTGCGTTCACAGTTCTTCCTCGGTTCTGGCCGGGCGGGGGTGCCCGGCGCGGTGGGGTGGCGTCCTCGGACGCCGGAGGGGACGTGCTCCTTCCTCGCGGGGTGGTTCAGGGACGTCGACGGGCCGCGGCCAGGGTGGCCAGGCTGGTCAGGAGCAGGCCGAGGGGGATCAGCAGCGCGGCGGCGACGGCCAGGCCGAGCAGGTGCTCGCCGCCCAGGCCGGTGCTCGCCAGGCCGGGCGCGCCGAGCGCGCACTCCTGCCCACCCGCCGTGCGGCCGACCGTCTCCACGACCTCGGGCGCGGTTCGCGCCGTGTCCGGGTCGCCCGGGCCGACGTGGAAGGCCAGGGTGCTCTTCGCCGACAGCGGTCGGCCGTCCACCGTGCCGTTGAAGGAGAAGGTCGCCGAGTACGCCCCGGGCGCCGTGAAGGCCCACACGGCGTGGACGTGGACGCCGGAGCGGCCGACCGGGACGGTGGTGGAGCGGGGGAAGCCCTCGGCGGTGCCGAAGTGGCGGGCGCCGACGCCGCCGAACGGGTCCTGGCCGTACACGGCGAGCCTGCCGGGTCCTTCCAGGCCCTCCAAGGTCATGGTGACGTCCCCGGTGACCGCGGCCGGCACGGACGGGTGCTGGGTGTTCCACCCGATCCACGGCACGCCGGGGGACTG
Source organism: Saccharothrix sp. HUAS TT1 (assembly GCF_040744945.1). NCBI lineage: Bacteria > Bacillati > Actinomycetota > Actinomycetes > Pseudonocardiales > Pseudonocardiaceae > Saccharothrix > Saccharothrix camelliae. Next base: position 4,902,674 of record NZ_CP160453.1, read on the forward strand.
GGTCAGCGGGATCGTCCACACCGGACCGGAACCGAGGAAGTCGTAGCCCGAGCCCGTCGGCGGGGTGGTGCGCGCCGCGTCGGTCAGGTGGAACACGTACCCGGAGGGGTCGCGCCACGCCGGTGTCCCGTCGCGGTCGTCCTTGACACGTGCGACGAACGCGCCGTCCTCGACCACCGGTCCGTAGTCGAAGTGCCCGTCGGAGACGACTTCCGCCGCTCCGGCTTCGGCGGTTCGGGTGACTGCGGTCGGGACGCACGGCGCGGTGGTGCTGCTCGGAGGTGGCGGGGTCTCGGGGACGGTCGTCGTTGGTGGCGCGGTGGTGGGCGCCGAGGTCGTCGGAGCCGTCGACGTGGTCGGCGGGGCAGGGGGAGCAACGCGCAGGGTGACGGACCGGGCGGAGGCCGCGACGCCGCCTTCGGGGTCCAGCAGGTCGAAACCGAGTTCGGCGCCGTCCAGGTCGGCGGTGGCCGCGAGGCTCAGGGCGTCACCGGTTCCGCGCGGCGTGGCGGTCGCGCCCTTTTTGGTCCACCACGCCACGGTGTGGTCCGGGCGCGGCGGGGTGACCAGCGCGGTGGCGGTGATGGTCTCCCCTGCGGAGTAGCGGTCGCGCGCACCGACCACGGCGACGCCGGGCGGTGCTCTCGGGTCGGCCACGGCAGGTGACCACGAGGGCGCGACCAGGTCCCCGACCTCCGGCACGAACCGCGCGGTGTAGGCGAGGGCGGTGCGATCGGGGACGTCCAGCACGGCCTGGCCGCCGTCGAGCGCGGCGTGGCCCACGACCTCGTCGCGATCGGGGTGGTGGCCGTGGAACTCGACCCACCCGGTGGGGACGCCGCCGTGCAGGTGGGCGGGTCCGCCGGTCACCCGGCCCGTGAGCCGCGGTCCGTCGGCGGTGTCCGCCACGTCGAGCGACGTCGTGGTCGGCGTGGTCGTGCGCGGGCCGACCACGACGACGTAGCGCGCGGGGGCCGATGTCAGCGGTGCGCCCGACGAGGCGGTGGCCGAGGCGGTGAACTCCAGCTCGTAGACGCCCGGTGCGGTGAACGCCCAGTTGGCGTGCGCGTGCGTCGGCACCGCGACGCGCGACGTCCGCAGGCCGGGGTCGTGCGAGCTCCAGACCCGGTCGGGCCCGTCGACGCCGGTGAGGTAGACCTCGACCCGGCCGGGCCCGCGCGCCTCGCGGAGGGTGATGTCGACCGCGTCGCCGGCGAGCGCGCCGCGCGGCACGGACTCGGTGTTCCAGCCGGCCCACAGGACCCCCGGCTGGAACGCCTGCGGCACCACGTGGACCGGTGCGCCGGCCGGGACGCCGAGGAAGTCGTAGGCCGGAGCGCTCGGCGCGGGCCGCAGCGCGGCGTCGGTGACGTTCACGGTGGTGCGCGCGGTGTCGAACCGGGTGGCCACGCGGTCCACATCGGACTGACCGCCGACTGCCAGGGTTTCCGCTTCGAGGAACACCGACACCAGGTCGACGTGCCCCGTCGCGAGCAGCTGCCGCTGTGGTGGCCCGGGAGCCGGTCCTTGTTCGGCCGCCGCCGTCGCGGGCGTCGCGCCGGAGACGGCGGTGGTGAGCAGGAGGGCGGTCGTGGCGCGCGCGAACTTGACCGCGAGGGTGGCGCCTGCGTGGGACTTCACTGGGCGGGACCGCATGTCTCCCTCTCGTGGGACCGGATGCCGTCACGCTAATCTAAATGATAATCCTTTTCAACAACTTGCCGTGCGTGACCGGGTCGTCACGCTTCCGCTTGCGGTGCAGGGACTTCGGGTCCGCCGGCGGTCAGGGCTGCACGGTGAAGCTGTAGCTCCTCTGGCCAGTGGTGACCGCGCCGCCGGCCGCCTTGGTCGTGGTGGCCTCGAAGACGGCGGCGACCAGCGCGGTCGGCGGGCCGACCGTGTCGGTGGTGAAGACGCTGAAGTCGCCGGGCGCGCCGCGGACCTGGCGCCCAGCAGGACCGCGTTCCCACACTCGCACACGGTTATCGTTTTCAGAACGGCCGGACGGCGTATTGAAAACGGTTGTCGTTCGTATTAGGTTCGCCGTGCCCCCGCCGATCGGGCGACGGGTGTCTGGAGGTTCGAGAACACATGCGAGTGCGTGCGCCCTCGCGGGCCGCCGCGACCTTGTGCGCGGTCCTGCTCACCGTGACCGCGTGCACCTCGGCGGGGGAGCGGGGCGACGGCGACGGCCTGTCCGTGGTCGCCACCACCGAAATCCTCGCCGACCTGGCGCGCAACGTCGGGGGAGGGCGCGTCCGGGTCGACTCGCTGGTGCCGCCCGGCGGTGACCCGCACTCCTACGAGCCCACGCCCGCCGACGCGAAGAAGGTCGCGGCGGCGGACGTGACGTTCACCAACCACCTGCTGCTGGAGGAGCAGCGCCTGATCAAGGCGGTCGACGCCAACGCGCGCGAGGGGACGCCGAACGTCTCGCTGGCCGAGGCGTCGGAGACCTACGGCGCGCACGTGATCCCGTTGGTGGAGGACGTCGGGCTCGACGTGCTGTGGCTCGGGCTGCGCGTGCGCGGCGACGGCGCGCAGCGCGGCGCCACCCGCACCTCCGAGGTGCGGCTGACCGCGACCGCGGTGGAGGGCCCGGGGGAGCTGGTGGCCTACCTCACCGAGTCCCTGGGCAAACCGGTGGTGTACTTCGACTCCGGCGACGGCCTGTCCGATGTGGACTCCACCACCCTGCCGCCCGCCGCGCACACCCACCTCAACTGGGCGTTCACCGAACCGGGCGCCTACCGGCTGACCCTGCGCGCGTCCCTGCTCAACGACGGCGCCGCCGAGGCGCCGCTGGGGGAGAGCACCTTCACGTTCGCGGTGGGCGTCGACCCGACCGGCATCGCGGGCACCGTGCTGGGCGAGGGGCACACCGACCTGACCGTCGACCTGGACACCGGCGAGCTGTACACGTTCAACGACCGCGCCGGCGGCACCACGCAGCAGGTCGTGCCCGCCTCGGACGCCGTCATCGAGGTGCCGAACAAGGCCATCACGACGGTGCCCGACGACGCCCGGTTCGCGTTCCTGGGCAGCGGCGGCGCGTCGGTGCACCAGCTGCCGCAGGCGGTGCTGGGCAAGCACGTGCACGGCGAGATCGACCCGCACCTGTGGCAGGACGTGCGCAACGGCCGCGCCTACGCCGAGCTGATCCGGGACACGCTGCGCGCCGCCGACCCCGGCGGCGCGGCGGACTACGACCGCAACACCCGCGACTACCTGGCCCGGCTCGACGAACTGGACGCGCGGGTCCGCGAGACCGTGGCGGCCGTGCCCCGGCACCGCCGCCACCTGGTCACCACGCACGACGGGTTCGGCTACTTCGCCAACGCCTACGAGATGACCGTGGCCGGCTTCGTGGTGCCCAACCCCGCGCAGGAACCCAGCGTCGAGGACGTCCGCAAGCTGACCGAGACCATCCGCAACCTGGAGGTGCCCGCGGTCTTCATGGAACCCAACCTCGCCCAACGCGGCTCGGTGCTCACCCAGGTCGCCCGCGACCAGGGCGTCCAGGTGTGCCTGCTGTACGGGGACTCCTTCGACGAGCGCACCCGCAGCTACGCCGACATGATGCGCCACAACGCGGAGGAGGTCGCCCGGTGCCTCGCCTGATCCGAGCCGTGCTCGTGGCCGCCGCGGCGCTCCTGCTCGTCCAACCGGCCGCGCACGCCGAACCGCCGGTCGTCATCGCGGACGGCCACGTCGACCTCGGCCCGCGCCTGGTCGACGGCGCGTGGACCCTCCAGCTCCGCGACGACACCGGTGCCGGGCCGGTGTGGCGCGAGCCCGCCGACGTGGTGCTCCAGGTGGCGGACGCGGCCAGGACCACCGTTCCCGACGATCCCGCGTACGCGTTCCTCGGCACGCCCGGCGCCGACGTGTGGGTGCTGCCCCAGGTCCAGGACCAGGAGGTGGTGTGGCCGGGGTGGAACACCCAGGACCCCAGCATCGCCGACGTCTCCGGCCGCGAGGTGGACTGGCGGCTGCACGACGTGCGCGGGCCCGGCCGCTTCGAGCTGTTCCTCACCGGCGCCTTCGGCGCCCCGGAGACGATCTTCAGCAGCGAGCGGCCCTACCCGCAGGAGACCGGTGTCGAGGCGGGCACCCACGTGCACGGCAACTGGGTGTTCACCGCGCCCGGCGCCTACTCGCTGGACGTGGAGATGGCCACCGCCGAGGGTCGCGGCGACCGCGCGACGCTGCGGGTGCACGTCGGGCCGGGCGACCCGGCCGCGGCGTTCGCCATGACCGGGCAGAGCGCCCCGCCCGTGGACACGACCGGGCAGAACGTCCCGCCGCCCGGCACGGCGGGGGCACGACCCGCCGGGAACCCGCCCTGGGCGTGGATCGCGGTGGGCGGCGTGCTCGCGGCGGGGCTCGTGGCGGCGCTCGTCGCCCGTTCCCGCCGGACCGCGAGGAGGACCGGTGGCTGAGCCCGTGCTGGACATCACCGGAGTGACCGTGCACCTCGGTGGCCGGGAAGTCCTGTCCGCTGTGGACTTCCGACTCCGGGAGGGCGAGTTGGTCGGCCTGATCGGCCCCAACGGCGCGGGCAAGACGACCCTGCTGCGCACCGCGCTCGGCCTCGTCCCGATCCACCGGGGCTCGGTCGTCGTCGGCGGTCGCGCGCCGCGCCAGGCGCAGGGGTCGCTGGGCTACGTGCCGCAGCGCCACGAGTTCGCCTGGGACTTCCCCATCACGGTCGAGGGCGCGACGGCCACCGGCCGCACCCACCTGACCGGCCTGCTGCGCCGCCGCACGGCCCGCGACCGGGAGGCCGTGGCCGAGGCCCTGGACCGCGTCGGCATGGCGGACCTGCGGACCCGGCCGGTCGGCGAGCTGTCCGGCGGCCAGCGGCAACGCGTCCTGGTCGCCCGCGCGCTGGCCCTGCGACCGCGGGTGCTGCTGCTGGACGAGCCGTTCACCGGCATCGACGCGCCCACCCAGGAGCTGCTGAGCACGTTGCTGGCCGAACTGCGCGACGAGGGTGTGGCCGTGCTGATGACCACCCACGACCTCGCCGCCGCGACCGCGCTGTGCAGCCGGCTGTGCCTGCTCAACCGCGCGGTCGTCGCCGACGGCGAACCCGTCGCGCTGGCCGACACCGACATCTGGCTGCGCACCTTCGGCCTGGACCGGGCCGGGCAGCTGCTCAAGGCGTCGGGGGTGACCGGGTGACCGCGTTCTTCGAGGCGCTGGCCGCGCCGTGGGAGTACGACTTCTGGCGCCGGGCGCTGCTGGTGGCGCTGATGTCGGGGGTGGTGTGCGGCGTGATCGGCAGCCACGTGGTGCTGCGCGGGATGGCGTTCATCGGTGACGCGGTCGCGCACGCGGTCTTCCCGGGCATCGCGATCGCCTTCGTGCTCGGCGCGAACCTCGTGCTCGGCGGCGCGGTCGCGGGCGTGGTCACCGCGCTGCTGATCGCGGTGTTCACCCAGAACCGCAGGCTCAAGGAGGACTCGGTCATCGGGATCTTCTTCGCCGGCTCCTTCGGCCTGGGCATCGTCATCCTCAGCACCGCGCCCGGCTACGGCGGGTCGCTGGAGTCGTTCCTGTTCGGCTCGATCCTGGGCATCAGCGACACCGACGTGGTCTCGGTCGCGGTGATCGGGGCGGCGGTGCTGCTGTGCACGGCGCTGTTCAACAGCCGCTTCGTGGCCGCCACCCTGGACCGCGAGCAGGCCCGCGCGGTCGGCCTGCCGGTGTTCTGGCTGGACGTCGTGCTGCACGTGATGGTGACCCTGGCGATCGTCATCTCGTTGCAGGCCGTGGGCAACGTCCTGGTGCTGGCCCTGCTGGTCACGCCCGCGGCGGCGGCCCGCCTGCTCACCGACCGCCTCGGCGCGATGATGCTGCTGGCCCCGCTGATCGGCGCGGGCGGCAGCGTGCTCGGCCTGTACCTGTCCTACGCGCTCGACCTGGCGGCCGGCGGTCTGATCGTGCTCACCCTCACCGCGATCTTCCTGCTGTGCTGGTTCTTCGCGCCGCGCCACGGCCTGCTCACCCGGAACCGCCGGACCGCCGTTCCCGTTCCCGTCCTCGCCCTCACCGAGGAGAACCCGTGACCACCCCGACCCGCGCACGAGCCGTGCTCGCGGCCCTGGCCGCGCTGTCCGTCCCGAGATCCAGGACCCGAACGTCGTCCGGGTCGGGTGGAACACCGAGGCCCTGACCGCCGACCAAATCGACCTGGGCTCGGTGCGCTGGACTCTCGACGCGATCGGCGGCGACCTGTCCGGCAGCGCCGCGCCCGGCGAACACACCGTGTTCCAGAGCGGCCCGGTCGGCGAGCCGCTGCCCCGCGTCTTCGACACCGCCCTGCCCCTGCCCCAGCAGCACCCGCCGGCGCCGGGCACGCACGCCCACGCCAACTGGGCGTTCGGCGCCGAAGGCGCCTACCGGATCACCGTCGAGGTCGCCGCCACCCTCACCGACAGCGACGTGTTCACCATCGCCAACGGGGCCTGCGCGCCTTCCAGCACTCCACCGACGACCTCCACCGACACCGGCCCCACCACCACCGCCCCGGTTCCGACTGCGTCACCGGCGGCCTGGGCGCGGCCGTCCTGCTCGCCGCCCTGCTGACCACGGCGGCTGACCGGTCCAGCGCAGGTCACCGCGACGGGGTGCTCATCTCGGCCACGGTGTGCGCCCGGAGGTCGGGACGCGCCCCATTGGCGACCTGCGCGGTGACGGCGCGGACGTGGTCCTGGGCCGGTTCGGCCAGCCCGTCGTACACCGCGAGGAACACCTCGCGGGCCCGGGCGCGCGGCCAGTCGGGCGGCAGCAGCCCGGCGGGGAGCCGGGGGTCGAGCGTGGGGAAGCGGCGGTAGGTGTCCATGACCTCGGTGCGGGCCCGCACCGAGGCCGCGCCGGTCACCCCGCCCGCCCGGAGGCGGGGGAGCAGCGGGTCCCAGCGCGCGACGAAGGCCCGGTACTCCCGCGCGATGGCCGCGAGGTCCCAGGCTTCGACCGGGTCGCGGGCGACGTCCGACTCGAACCGCAGGTGACGCGCGCGGAACGTGGTCAGGGCGCCGGAGGTCGCCGCGACCAGCTCGGCGTGCGCCTGCTCGGTCATCGGGTGGGGCGAGACCCAGACCCCGTCGTAGAGCGGCGCGTACCCGCGCCACCTCAACTGCGCCCGCAGCGAGCTCCGCTGGGTGTTCTCCTCCTTCGGCATGGTGAAGACGACGACCGTCCACGAGCCGTCCCAGTCGTCGGGCTCGGTGGCGAAGGCGGCGATGGACGCGCCGCCGGCCGACAGGTTGGCGATCGCGGGTCCGGTCAGGCGGTAGGAGCTGGACCGCCCCTGCCGGCTGCCCTCCAGCACGCCTCGGCGGGCCAGCCTGCTGACGGCGGTGCGCGCGGCGCCGGTGGTCACGCCGAACTCGCCCAGCAGGGCCACGATCGCCGCCGTCGGCAACCAGGCCCGCGTGCGGATGGTGTAGTCGGCGATCAGGGTCACCGCCAGGCCCTGCGGCGAGCTGCCGCTCTGCCTGCGCGGCAGCCGGACCGGGCCGGCGTCGAGGTCGGAGAAGATCTCCTCCACGGTGAACGGGCTTACCACGCCGTGCTCCTGTCGCAGGTCCGCGCTGGTTCGACTGCCTGTTGAGACCATTCGTTGACACTTCCTGATGCCGGAGCCAAACTAACTGACACATGTGAACGGGGCCGTGAGGCTGTCCACCTCTCCTGGTCGGAGGTACCACACGTGTTACACCGTGGAAGCGCTTTCCCAGTGCTGCTCGGGAAGTTCCGGCACCTCCGCTCCGGGCGACCGACGAGGTTCGGCGCTGCCCTCGTCGTGGCCGCGGTCGTGCTCGGGTCGTTCGCCATCGCGAGCGGGAGCCGCCCCGCGCTGGGCGCCGCGGACAACCCCTACCAGCGCGGCCCGGACCCGACCCCGGCGAGCGTGTCCGCCAACCGGGGCACGTTCGCCACCGCGCAGGTCTCCGTGCCGGCCGGGAACGGCTTCGGCGGCGGGGTCGTCTACCACCCCACCGACACCACCCAGGGCCGGTTCGGCGCGATCGCGGTCGTGCCCGGCTACACGGCCACGTGGGCCGCCGAGGGCGCCTGGATGGGGCACTGGCTGGCGTCGTTCGGGTTCGTCGTCATCGGGATCGACACCAACAACCGCGACGACTGGGACACCGCGCGGGGCGCCCAGCTGCTGGCGGCGTTGGACTACCTGACCCAGCGCAGCGCGGTGCGGGACCGGGTGGACCCCGCGCGGACGGCCGTGATGGGGCACTCCATGGGTGGCGGCGGGGCGGCGAACGCGTCCCTCCAGCGGCCTTCGCTGAAGGCGTCGATCGGGTTGGCCCCGGCCAGCTTCTCGCAGAACCTGACGACCACCCGGGTGCCGACCATGCTCCTGTCCGGGCAGAACGACGGCACGATCACCCCGGCGAGCGTGCTGAACCTCTACAACGGCATCCCGTCCACCGTCGAGAAGGCGTACCTGGAGCTGGCCGGCGCCGGTCACGGCTTCCCCACCTCGAACAACGCGACGATGATGCGCAACGTCATCCCGTGGTTCAAGGTCTTCGTCGACAGCGACACCCGTTACACGCAGTTCCTGTGCCCGCTGTCGAACTGGAACGGCATCAGGACGTACCAGAGCACGTGCCCGCTCGTGCCCTCGCCGGTGCCGACGGACCCGACCACGACCACCACGACGACTACGACCACGACGACGACCACCACCACCACCACGACCCCGCAGCCGGACGGCGCGTGCAGCGCGACCTACCGCACCACCAACTCGTGGTCCGGCGGCTACCAGGGCGAGGTCACGGTGACCGCGGGCGACTCGGCGATCAGCGGCTGGACCGCCCGGTGGGCGCTGGCCGGCGGCCAGACCGTCAGCCAGGTCTGGAACGGCGCGCTCTCGGTCAGCGGGTCGACCGCGTCGGTGCGCAACGCCCCGTACAACGGCGCGCTCGCCGCCCGCGCCTCCACCACGTTCGGCTTCATCGGCGGCGGCGCACCGCCCACGTCCTCCTTCTCCTGCGGCAGCCCGTGATCGTCGGGCTCAGGCGGGCGCGCTCGACTGGCTCTTCTTCAGCTCGTTGAGCGCGCGCCAGAAGGCGTCGAATAGGTCGCGCAGCTGCACCAGCCAGGTCAGCGCGCTGGACAGCGCCTTGCCGAGGGCCTTGAGCAGACTGGCCACGATGCGCACCACCTGGGCGATCTTGCTGGTGGCCTGCGCGACGACCAGCGGCGCCGCGGCGCCGAGGGTGCAGGCCAGCTCGATCGCCCAGCTGACCAGCGCGCCCGCCAGCGTGGCCAGCAGGTCCCGGATGGCCACGCGGATGCCGCCGACCACCTCGGCCATCGCCAGGGTGATGCCCGCGATGCCGTGCGCACCGCCCGCGGCGCCCTTGGCGATGCCGGCGATCGCGTCCGCCTTGCGCAGGTAGCCGTCGGCGGCGTCGCCGGTCCAGGAGGTCACCCCGGTGCGCGCGGTCTGCTGGAACTCCTCGCCGAGCTTCAGCACCTCCTGCTCGATGTTGGTCCACGTCTGGGCGTAGCCCTTGACCATGTCCGGGTTGCCGGTCACCGCGTGCAGCGCGGCCCGCGCGGGCTCGACGTGCTCCAGCATCCAGGAGAACAGCTGCCCGGCGACGTAGGCGATCGGGTCGACGGCGGCGCTGACCACGTCCAGGGTCGCCGCCGCCACGCCGGAGATGATCAGGCCCAGGTCGTTCTGGTCGACGCCCTGGGCGATGGTCCAGCCCGCTTCGAACGCGGTGATGCCGGTCATGAAGCCCGTGCCCTGCTCGGCGTCGGGCGCGCCCATGTTCTCCAGCGGGTTGGCGTCCTGCAGGTAGTTGTTCCGCAGGTCGGACCGCTGGTCGACCAGGGGGTTGGTGCTGGTGTCGTCCACGTCGACCATCAGTTGCCCCCTCCGACCCGTGGCGCCGCCGACACGGCGTCCAGCGACCGGGCCAGTGCCTGCACCACTGCTGTGATCCTCTCCTCGGCCTCGCGGTAGACCTTCGCGGTCTCACCGAGGTCCGTCACCAACTGGCGCATGTTCTCCGCGGTGGCCTGGAGGGTGTCCACGCCGCGTTGCTGCGGTTCCTCGAGCAAGTCGGCGAACGGCCGGCACAGCAGTCCGTAGGCGTCGTCGAGGCTCGTGACGTGCTGCCCGGCGGCCGAGGCCGTGTCCGCGCGCGAGGCGAGCCCGTCCAGCGCGGCGGCCTGGGCGGCCAGCTCCCCGGAGTCGACGGTGAACCCGTCTGCCATGGTTCTTCCCCTCTCAGCGCAGGAACGACCGGTCTTCCCAGCCGTCGTCGGGACCGTCGTCGCCCGGCGACCGCCGCGGTGGCGCCGGAGGTGGCGGCGGTGGTGGCGGCGCGTCGTCCTCGACCTGGCCGATGCGCATCTCCCGGTGCACCTCCTGGCCCGCGCCCGGCTCCACGACCGCGTCGGGGAACCGCTGCTCGTACTGCGCGACGAGGTTGCGCGCGGGCTGGTCGTCCGCCGGCACGGTCGCCGCGACGAGCTCCTGCACCTGTTGCCGCAGCCTGGCCTGCGCGTTGCGCATCGCGGCCATGATCTGGGCCGAGAGGGCGCCCGGCTCGGCGCCGCGGGCGCGATCGGTCAGCGTGATGTCGGTGGGGACGCCGTTGCTGTCCACGGTGACCCGGGCCGAGCCGTCGGGCGAGGTCGCGCCGGCGGTCGTCGCGTTCATCCGCTGCTGCAGCTCGACGTACCGCTGCGCCCGCTGCTCCAGGCCGGCGGCCCACTTGTCCAAGTCCTCCGCCGCTCTGGCGGGATCGGGGTTGATCACGGGAGCCCTTTCCGGTCGTGTCGTGGCGCGAGGACGCGATCGGCCCGCACGCTAGTGCGTTCGACGACGCCTTCGTGGGCCTTTTGTCGATTTCGTCCGCCCATCCGGGTTCATCCGCCACCCGATCGGCGCAGCCGGCGGCTCATCCTGGCCGTGATCAGGTCCCGCACCAGGAGGGCGTCGTGCACCGGGACCATCCACTCGCCGGAGGCCGTCCGCAGCAGCACCGCCGGGCCGGGTGGGGCGTGGAGCACCGTGCCGTCCGGGAGCTGGAGCCACGTCAGGGGCGAGGGGCTTGGCGGCAGCGTGATCGGGACCACGTCGCGCAGGTGGTCGAGGGGCACGGAGTGCTCGGCCCGCGGGCCCGCGCCCCGGCCCCGGTGCAGCCGGGCCGACCAGGTGATCCGGTCGGTCCCGACGTCGAGCCGCGCCGAGGCCAGGTCCGACTTGGCGAGCGCGAACCGCACGGCGACGGCCAGCGTGAGGCCGGTGGCGCCCAGTTCCGGCACCACCGGCGTCATCAGGGCCCGGTTCGCCCGCTGGGCGGTCACGCAGGACGCGGCGGCGCACGTCCACGCCACGACGAACAGCACGCCGACGACCGCCGCCGCGCCGCCCGAGGCCGAGAACGCCAACCCGGAGCCGGGGATGACGCCGAGCAGCACCTGGCCGCCCGCGACGAGGAATGCCGTCGGCAGCCACGACGGCGGCTCGGCCAACCCGCGCGACCGCAACCGCAGCACCCCGCCCAGTGCCACCGCGGCGGCGGCCAGAGCCGGCAACGCCGCCCACCACGCCCCGGCGACCACGGCGAACACCGCGCAGATGGCCACCACCGCCGACGGCAGGACCACCGCCGACCAGCGCAGCAGCCCGGTCGTCCGCACCCACCGCGGCTGCAGCGCGGCCGCCGCTCTGGGGTCGGCCACACCCGGGATCGCGGTCGGGAACACGGTCACGCTCCCCGGTCCGGCGTCGACCGCCGGTCGGTCCGGCGCGGTCCGGTTCGGCGAGCTGGTCGAAGGCGCATGGGACTCCCGTCCACGTCGTGCGGCCCACCGCGGTCGCCGGTGGGGATGTGGGTCAGGTTGCCCGACGGCCGGCGGCGACGACGCCCGAACCGCCGAAACGGGACGAGCGGAACACGGCCGTGCGACGAGCCGCCTCGCGTAACGGATCGGCCTGACCCGTCGATATCGGGGACAACGCTGTCACCGCTCCGGCGACCGCGCGGTGTGCCGGGAAGTCCGGTCGGCGATGTCGGGCAAACTCGTCGTCACCGGAGCCACCATTGAGACGTCCCTCCCTCGTCCACGTCGTCCTCGCCGTGCACGTCACCTGCGCCGCGGCGAACCTGCTCCTCGCCGTCGTCTGGTCCAGCCGGGCGCTCGCCGTCGTCGGCGTCGCCTGGGCCTTCATCGCCTCCGTGCTGCACGCGCACCGGGCGGACCCGCCGGAGGTGCTGTCGAGCACATCGCGGTCCGCCTGAAGCGTTGGCGTTGGCGTTGGCGGGGACGGCCGGTGCTCGGGCACGGTCACCGGCGGCGTCACCCGCGGTGACGCGAGAGGTGTGCCGGGCCTGGTCGCCCACGGCATGGACCCGACCCCGTGCGGCACGCCCCGGACGGAACTGCTCGCGCCGGAAGCGCCCTACCTGTTCATCCCCGACCTGCCCGCCAACGTGTCCTTCGCGGACCTCAGCGACTACATCTGCGAGGTCGCCTGCTCGGAGTGGAGGAGGACGAAGGGTGAGCGTCCGGGGGGGCAAAGGTCACAATAGCTTCAGTGATGACCGAAGTCAGCTCTGGCGCGGGTGACTGTCGGCTTCGCGCGGAGCGCCGGACAAGGATCGGTGGCAGCTATAGGATTCCGGTCGTGGAGGACGACGTCCGCGAGGATTCGCTGAGCCTTTTCGGAGAGGTGCTGCGCTGGCGGCTGGTCGGCGACCGGTGGCACGCCGTCCACCGGTCCCTGGACGACCTGGCGACGGCGCTGGCGCGAGGTGACTCCGACGCCTTCCGGGAGGTGCTGTGTGAACTGGAGCTGGCCGGCCCGGTGCGCGTCGTTCCTGTCGAGGGCGCGTCGGACCTCCCCGTCCCGGAGCGGGTCCGGGAGCGGATCAACCAGCTGGTCCACGCGTTGGAAGACGTCGACCGGATCGACCGGCGGCCCGAGGGCACCGAGGACACCACCACCGCGCGTTGAGGCCCTTGTCGTCCACCTGTTCGTCGCCGCCGACGGCCCGCACCGCGCCGCGGACGTCGAGTGGCTGCGGAAGACGTGGCAGGCGTGCGGGAACGTGCTCGGCATGACCGAACCGGTGGCGGGCATCGCCCTCGACCCCGGAGCGGGCTGGGACGGTGGCGCCGGTCGGTCGGCGAGGCTGCTGGCGGCGCGGTCGCGGCCGGGTGGCGGGGTGCACCAGGCGGTGCTGCGCCGCGAGCACGACGTGTTCTGCCTGTCGGTGGTGCTGGAGCCGGAGCCCGCCGAGGGCGTCGGCTGGGGTGTGCTGGACGACCGGTGGTCGGCGGTGGCGCCCGAGCCGTCGCCGGGGCTGCTCGGTGTGGCGCGGCTGTTCCTGGGCCGCACGGCGGACCCGGTGGTGTCGCCGGAGGCCGTTCGGACCGGTGTCCCCGCCGCTCCGGGCGCGCCGGTCGCCTGGGGGGAGCGCGGGATCACCGCGCCCGGGGGGTTCGCGGTCTGGGAGGCGTCGGCGTCGGCCGACACCCGGCTGGAACGGCGGCTGGTCGTGCTGGCGGCGGAGGACCGGGACGCCGAGTTGAGCGCGTGGACGTGGATCGGGGCCGGGCTGGAGCTGCCGCCGCTGGCGAAGTACCTGCTGCACGCGGCGAAGTTGCGCTACCAGCTGCGCGTCTGGGAGGCCGCCCGTGGTTTCCGGGACCTGCGCGGCGAGGCCGACGCGACCATCCGGGAGCTGCTGGCGGCGGTGCGGCCCGAGGCCGGGTCGGGTCGGGCGGACCTGGTGGCGGCGGCGCGTGAGCTGACCTCCCTGCAGGCGCGGGAGCTGGGTCTGATCGACCAGGCGACCCGGCTCCGCGAGATGTGCCGCACGGTCGACATCGCGACCGCCAACCTGGCGGCCCTCGCCGGCGACGGGCTCGGCGGGCCGTTCGCCGACGACCGCGAACTGGCCCGGTGGTTCGCCCACCAGCTCGACGACGACGCGACCTACCTGGAAGCGGTGTTGCAGCGGGCCACCCAGGTGGGCGCGTTGATGGACCAGCTCGTGCAGCGCGGCAGGCAGCAGCGCCAGGAGAGCATCAACCTCGGGCTGACGGGGTTCGTCGGGGCGATCCTGATGAGCCTGGCCGCGATCCAGTCGCTCCAGTACAGCGTGCCGCTGCCCACGCCGGTCAAACCGGCCGTCGTCGCCGTGCTGGGCGGGTTGGCGCTCCTCGTGTCGGTGGTGGTGCTGCGGATCGTCGTGCCGGACCGGCGCTGGTCGCTGGCCCTCGTCCACGCCGGGGTCGGCCTGGTGGGCGGGACGCTGGGGTGGGTCGTGGCGGCGGCGTTCGCCGTCGGCGGGGGCTGGACCTGGGCCGCCGCCGGGCTCGGCCTGGTGCTGGGGAGCGGGACGGCCGCGCTGGTGACCAGGTTCAGGCGCTGATCCCGTCGGGTCAGCGCCCGTAGTAGACGAAACCGGCCCAGTGGTACGGGTGGGAGTGGCGGCGGGTCGTGCGCATCCACCACTGCGCCCTCCGCAGGGACTCGGCGGGCGGGAGGCCCGATCGCCAGTGCTCGTAGAAGCGTTCGACCAGCAGCGCGGCGCTGCGGTCGTTGACCGGCCACAGGGTGCCGATCACCCCGGCGACGCCGCAGGACATCAGCATGGCGGGGAAGCCGAGCGCTTCGTCGACCCACGAGTCCGAGAACGCCGAGTCGCACGCGGACAGGATCGCGAGCCTGAGGTGGTCCAACCGCTTGCGGGCGAGGTCCCGGACGGCCAGCCGGTGCCCGCCGCTCAGCAGCATGGCGCTGTCGGCGAGCACCGAGAGGTTCAGGACGCCGTGGCAGGCGAGGTGGAGCGCGGTGTAGTCGGGGATCAGGCGGAAGATCTCGGCCGGGGTCGCCGCGGCTCCGGTGAGGAGCAGGGACCGGGGGTGGGTCGTCGCCGCGCGCAGCTCCGGCAGGGTCCACGGCAATCGCGCGCCCTCGGGGTCGCCGACGGCCAGGACCGCGTCCGGCGCGGTGTCGACCGGGTCCGCCGCGACGACGGACGCGGTCGGCGCGTAGGTGATCAGGCAGCTGTCCGACCAGTGGACGCGCTCACCGTCCGCGCCGGTGGTCCAGGCCGCGTGCCACGGCATGTGCGAGGTGATTCCCACCGGGACGAGGACGATGGCCTCGACGTCGGGCAGCGCCGCGGCGAGTCGTGACACCGCGACGTCCCAGAGCCACCGGGTGGTCGAGTCCAGTCGGTCCGCGTGGCGGCGGGCGTCGACGACCCGTCCCGATTCGGCGGTCAGGTACTCGTGCAGGTGCTGGTGGAACGAGTCCGCGTCGAGGTCCGGCAGCGCCAGGGCGCGGACGCCGTCGGGGCGCGCTATGAAGGCGAAGCCACCGCTGGGCGCGGTGATCAGGTAGACGATCGGGGAGGCCGCCGCTTTGGCGTGCACTTCGCGGATGCCCGGCCTGCGGAGGAAGCTCGCGAGACCGGGTAATCGGCGGACCTCCTCGCTCAGGGACGCTACCTCGGCCCGGACGGCGAGCAGCGCCGACGCGGTGGCCGTGACGGAGTCGGGGGACCGGGTCAGGACGGCCTGCAGCTCGGTC
Source organism: Saccharothrix sp. HUAS TT1 (assembly GCF_040744945.1). Classification (NCBI taxonomy): domain Bacteria; kingdom Bacillati; phylum Actinomycetota; class Actinomycetes; order Pseudonocardiales; family Pseudonocardiaceae; genus Saccharothrix; species Saccharothrix camelliae. The sequence goes on from NZ_CP160453.1 coordinate 4,918,278, forward strand.
GAGCGCTCCCGCGCGGCCAGCCACTCGCCGTGCAGGGCGGGGTCGAGGTCCGAGAGGAGGGCGAGGTCGGCCGAGTCCCGGTCCATCACGTCGTCGAGCCACAGGCAGCGCGACTCCTCCAGCGCGGCCACGGCCGCGACGCCGTCGCCCACCATCCCGCACGCGTAGGCCATGCGCTCCGCGTAGTCGCGCATCTGCTCGACCACCGCGCGCCGTTCCGCCGCGGTGTGCTGGTCCCGGTACCACTGGTCCAGCAACGAGCCGGCGTGCTCAAAGGCCTCGACCACCTCCGGCCAGTCCCCGCGCCGTTCCGCCCAATGCGCCCACGCGTCGACGCACCGCCACGTCGCCTCGGTGGCCCCCACACCGCGCGCGGTCGCGCGGGCGCGTCGGTAGACCTCCTTCGCGCGGGCCAGGTCCGGGTCTGATCCCGTCCGGTCGGCTCGGGCCGCGAGCGCGCGGGCCAGGTTGGAGGTGCGCACCAGGCCGGACCAGGCGAACCCCGCGGACTCGTCGGTCGTGGACTCGTGCAGCCGGACGGCGCGGTCCAGGTCGGTGGTCGCCCCGGTCGCCTCGTAGCGCGACAGGAGGCAGGTCGCGAGGCTGACCACGTGTCCCGGCTTGATCGGGCTCGTGTCCGGTTCCTCCGCCAGCAGGTGTTCGAGGTGGCCGATCGCCGCGTCCAGGTCGGCCGGTTCGTCGCGGAGGATGGCGCGGAGCGCCAACGACAGCGCGAGGTTGTTCCGCGCGCCGTAGCGGGTCGTGGCCCAACCGCGCTCGGAGTCGATCAGCTCTTGGAGGACGTCGACGGACTCGTCCAGGGCCTCCTCGTCGTTGGTCGCCTCGCAGAGCTGCCGCAGGACGTTCCCGAGGGCGCTGACCCTCCTCGGCCACGGGGACTCGGACCGCCCGGTGGCGGCGACGCTGCGCCGGTGGAGGTCGACCGCCGCCCGCAGGAACGCCAGGACGCCGGTGAACGCGTAGCTGTCGCTCATGGCCCGGCCGAGGTTGTGCCGGGCGCGGGCGGTTTCGCCGGGGTGGTCCGCCGCGGCGTCGACCACCAGCGTGAGGACTTCCCGCGCCTGCGAGAGGTCTTTCGGGTCGGCGCCGCGCTGGGCGCGATCCCTCAGCCCGGTGCCCAGGCCGGTCGCCGCCACCCTCCACTCCGGCGAAGCCGGGTCGAGCTCGTCGGCCAGGGAGCGGCAGATGTCGATCCTGCGCTCCAGGTCCGCGAGTTCGCCCCAGCCCGAGTACCGGTCGTCGAGGACTCCCGACAGGTTGAGCAGCGCGCGCACGGCCACGCTCCGCGTCCGGCCGGTCGCGGCGGCGCGTTCGAAGCATTCCACCGCTCGGTCGACGTCCGCCAACAGGGCGTTCCGCTGGTAGCGGTCGTGGTGGGCGTTGCCGATCGCGAAGTGGGTGTCGGCCTGGCCGTCGGGGTCGGCGGTCAGGAACGGGGTCGAGGCGGCGACGCCCGGGTACAGCTCCACGAGGGCGTCGCGCCGGCTCGTGCCGGGCGCCCACGCCGAGTCGACCAGTCCGACGCAGGCGGGCGGGAACGACGAGTGGGGGAACGCCACCTCGAAGTCCACCTCGGCCGCCGCCGCTGCCGCTCCGACCTCGGCGCAGCGGACGAGCAACCGCCGGATGTCGCGGAGGCGACCGCCGACGGCCTTGTTGTTGTCCCGGAGGATCGAGTCGATCGTGGTGAGGCTGCGGGTCAGCCCGGCTCCGGTGTGCAGGTCGGCGTGGTCGGTCAGGAACGCCGTCAGCGCGGTGCGGTCGTGGTTGCCGAGCAGCCGGAGCAGGTTCGTGGTCCACGCGTCCGCCTCGTGGGGGAGGGAGACCACCGCGGCGTGGTCCACGAGCAGCATCGTGTGCCGCATCAGCGGAATCGCTCGCCTTTGTTCGGCGGTGCCCCGTCGTTCGAGTTCGGCGAGGATCGCCCCGGCGAAGTCCCGCATCGCCTCGCTCAACAGCCAGAGGTGCTGCAGCAGGTAGTCCCTGACCTCGATCCAGGTGGACGCGAAGCGCAGCCCGGCCAGGTGGCGGAGCAGCTCGTCGACCTCCACCTCGCGCTGCTGCCCGTCCACCGCCACGGGGTCGAGCATGCCAGACCCGTCCGTCGCGGTAGGCGGACTTGTAGTCGGCGCGCCGGTTCCAGGTGCCCTGGCCCAGTTCGTGGGTGGCGTTGAGCCACGGGCGGGCGGCCCAGTGGTCCAGGGCGCGGGGCTTGGTGGCCGCCGAGGAGACGGTGAGGACGGCGCCGAGGAAGTCCTTGAGCGTGGCGCGGGCGCGGAGCGGTGCTCGCACCAGTGGCCGAAGCGGCGCAGCACCGCGGCCGGCTCGACGCCTGCCGGACCGACCTCGTCCCACGGGATGGTGATGTCGTGCAGCAGCACCTGCCTCGCGGCGCGACAGCAGCCCGTACCCGCCGCCGACGATGTGCCCGCCCGCCCCGACGGTGGCGCACGACCCGCCGGGGAGGGTGGCGCCCCACCGGCGGTGCAGCTCGAGGTGGACGTCCCACAGGCCCTGCCCGGGGCCGACGGCGACGCAACCGGTCACCGGGTCGTGCTCCACCGCGCGCAGCAGGCCGAGGTCGACCACGGCGCGGACCGAGGAGTTGAACACGTGGTCCTCGTAGCAGTGGCCGCCGCTGCGCACGGTGAAGCGCCGCCCCTCGCCGACCAGCCCCCGCACGCAGGCCGCGACCTCGCCGGCGTCGCGGGGGAGGTGCACCTCGTCCGGGGTCCCGACCCAGCGCAGGTCGCTGCCCTGCACCAGGTCCGGGTAGCGCACGTCATGCCTGTCGACCCCGTGCACGGTCATCTGCTCCGCTCAGGTGGTCGTCAGGCCGGCGTGGTCGGCGGCGTCGGTGCGTCGGGGGTGCTGATCGGGCGGCGCTGGTGCTGGTGCTGGTGGTCGGGGAACATGCTGATGAAGTACTCGCTCCAGCCGCCCATGCGGACGCGCAGCAGGTCGTACTGCTCGGGGTCGCGGCGCGCGGCGGTCATGGTGGCGGGGTCGGCGCAGGTGATGGTCAGCAGGTTGGAGCCGGTGCCGCGGGCGAACTCCTCGACGACCTCGACCAGGGCGCCGTGGGGGAAGTCCTCGCGGATGTTGAAGTCGGTGGGCGCGGCGTCCCACAACGCCTCCGCGCCGTCGCCGGTGAAGCCGCGCAGTGAGGCGAGGATGCCCTTCTCCTGGTGGTCGACGGGCAGGTCGGCCGGGCTGGGCACGGGGCTGAGGTCGGAGGTCAGGGTCTCACCGCGCCGCCGCCCCTCGGGGGAGGCCCCGGTGGCCGCGCCGAACTCCAGGTAGTTCTCGAAGGTGCCCACGCCGGGCTGGAGCTGGACGCCGAAGGGGTGCTCCGGGGTGCCGATGCGCTCGGCCAGCTCGACCATCGTGCGGGCGGTGGGGGGAGCGGGTCGGGTGAGGACGGAGACGACGGTGTCGGAGACGCGGCGCAGGAACCGGTTGCCGAAGTCGTCGACGTCCTTGTCGCCCCGGCCGTAGCGGGGCAGCTTCAGCGCGGCCTTGCGAAGGTCCCGGAACCGCTCGGCGTGGGCGGCGATGCGGCCGGCACCCACCGTCGAGTTGGTGAAGGGCTCGGCCATCGACTCGCCCCAGTCGCACATCAGCGCCTCGACCAGCTCGGGCAGCGAGGTGGCGGCGGTGGTGGGTTCGTAGACCAGGTGGTTGATGGCCAGCAGCGAGTTGATGGCGTTCGGCAGGGCGATCAGTCCGGGCGCGATCACGTTGTAGCGGGCGCCGCCCGCGTAGTAGTCCAGCCCGGTCTCGATGCAATCGTCGATGAAGCAGGACAGCAGCGGTGACGGGCACACGTCGCTCATCTGCCCGAACGCCGCCAGCTGGCCGTCGACCTGCTTGGCGTACATCCAGCGCACGTGCTGGAAGTACAGCTCCAGCAGCTGTTCGAAAGAGGTGATCTCGGCGGGCTTGGGCGAGGTGAACGACACCTTCTGCCCCCGGAAGTACATCGGCCCGGCGGTGAGCCAGGACTTGCCCTGGTTGAGGGTGGCCTCCAGCACGTGCAGCATGTTGACCTGGCCGAGGGTGAACCAGTTCTTGCCGACGAACTGGGGTTCGTAGCACCCGTCGCAGGCGTAGTCGCGGGCCACGTCCAGGGGCACCTCGCTGCGCCAGAGCCCCCCGGCCTTCTCCCGCACGGGCGTGAACTCGGTGCGGTCGTCGCCGTCGCCGATGCCCTCGCCGCTGCGCACCAGCCCGGGGATGATCTTGGCGTCGTTGAGCAGGATGGGGTGCGCGCCGCCGCTGAGCAGCGCGCGGGCGGCTTCCTCGGCGTACTCGCGGGGCATGTCCGGTCGCACGCGCAGCGACAGGCAGGGCGCGTTGAGCGGCAACCGGCGGGCCGCGAGCAGGCAGAGCATCGTCGTGTCGTTGTAGGCGGGCGTGCCCTCGCCGGGCGCGCCGTCGGCCAGCGTCCCGCCGACGGTGACCTGCTGGACCCACTGGTTGTTGGCGCCGCCCTGCGGGTAGTTGCCGCTGAAGCCGCCCATGGCCATGTTGCCGAAGGGCTGGTGGTCCTCGACGAACGTCCGGTTCCACAGGACCTTCTCGCCGAGCTTGACCCACAGGCAGTCGATCACCTCCTGCGCCTGCTCGTCGGTGATCAGCCCGAGCCCGCGGTCGTTGGCGCGGAAGGGCTCCAGCATCTGGTCGAGGCGGCCGATGGCGGTCGGCTCGCCCACCAGGTGCAGGCAGGAGTGCAGGGTGAAGATCAGCTGCGCGGCTTCGAGGAGCGTGTCGGGCGGCTGGTGGGCCAGCTTGCGCATCCGGCCGTGGATGGCCAGCAGGTTCTCCAGCTCGGCCCGCTGGGACGGCCGGGTGTCGTGGGCGAGCTGGGCGGCCAGGTCGGCGAAGGCCAGGCAGTGGTCGCTGACGCCCTCCAGGGCCAGCACGACCGCGCGGTAGAACTGCCGCTTGCCCTCGTCGTCGGTGCTGTCGAGCTTGGCCGTCACCTCGGAGATCAGCCCGTCCAGGCCCTTGTCCAGCAGGCGCTGGTGGTCCGGGACGACGTGCCCGACGCCGGAGGCCGCGCTGAGGCCGCGGAAGAAGTTCTGCAGCTGCTCGTCCTCGCGGGTGTAGTCGATGACGTGCTTGCCCTGGCCGAGACCGAGGTTGGGCATCCCGCCGACGATCAGCTCGGCCGGGTCGATGTGGTAGGTGTCGGCGCCGTTGACGGTCCGGCCGTTCTCGTGCCGCCGGCCGCGGAACCCGTAGTCGTGGCTCGCGAACACCCGGCCCAGGCCGATCTTGATGGTCCAGCCCATGCGCTCCACCACCGGCAGGGCCATCACCCTCCGGGCCTGCTCGACCCCGGCGTACCGCTCGACGTAGGCCGACAGGTGCTCCAGCTCCTGCTGGGCGCGGTCGAAGTACCAGCCGTCCTGCCACCGGGAGAACGTGCTCTCCAGCAGCCGCAGCACCCGGCCCGAGGGCGGCCGGCAGTGCTCCCGCTGGTCGGCGGGGAGCGTGGACATGCGGTGCAGGTAGTCGTGGTGGTTGTAGTACATGTAGCCGTTGGTCGAGCGCCGGTCGAAGTGCCGGTCCAACCTCTCCCAGTCCACGCCCGGGAACGCCTCCCACGACCGCGTCAGGTCCGGCACCGGCGTGGGGTCCAGCCGCAGGTTGAGCTGGCTCGGGATGAAGTAGAACCCGCCGAGGTCCGACCGCACGTTGGACAGCAGCCGGTCGGCCATGAACCCGTCGGTCCGCCCGATCTGCTGGTCCATGATCTTCTCCAGCGTCGCGACCGAGTTGGCGAAACCGGCGAAGTAGATGCCCCGCTCGTCACGGCGGCTGGCGCCCTTGGCCAGCATGTCCTCGTCGTCGAGGGCGGCCGAGCTGCCGTAGGGCAGGCTCAGCCGCAGCAGCGGGGTGGTGTCGCCCGCCTCGTCCTGCGCGCGCGAGCGGCTGAGGTGGCTGCGGTCGTCGCGGGACGGGATGATGATGTCGTCCGCGGTGCGCCCGACCAGGTCCTCGATCTGGTCGGGGTTCATGTTCAGCAGGTTCGACCAGTTGATGGTGAAGCGCTGCGCCAGCACGAACGACGCGCCGAGGTACCCGGGGTCGTCCAAGCCGACCAGGGTGTGCTTCTGGAAGCTGACCGGGCTGGTCGGGTTGTTCAGGTTCTCGGAGAAGCGGCAGCCCACGACCTTGCCGCCCCGCTTGTCGTCGCGCACCGACTTGGTGGCGGCCTGCTGGTGCGCGGTCCTGGAGGTATCGACGCGGCCGGTGCGGGCCAGTTCCCCGCTGAGCAGTTCGAACACCGCGGGGCAGTGCCCCTCCTCGTCGGACTTGATGTGGAACCACAGGTCCCCGCCGGAGTCCACGAAGGTGCCGTTCGAGCGCTCGAACACCTTCGACGGGGCGAACCCCGCGTCCGCTCCCCGCTCGCCGGAGGGGAAGCGCATCCGCATCCCCCTGGGCGGCTCCACCCCCTCTTCACGGCACCACTCCTGCCACAGGCGGAACCCGACCCCGGTGACGACGGTGGTGTTGGAGCTGCCGAAGTTCGCGTGGATCTCCTCCCGCAACCTCGCCAGGATCTCGGACACCTGGGCCAGCGTGGGCGCCAGGTCGTCCGCGGCGCGCCAGAAGGTCGCGAACACCGCGTACGGGGACGGGTAGATCAGGCCACGCTGCACGTGTTCCCACACGTCGTGCCCGACAGGACCGTCGGCGGCGGCGAACAGGTCCGGCACCTCCGGGGCGTCCGGGTCGGTCGGTGTCCCGGTGTGCGACTCCTGCAGCGTCAAGGGTCTTCCTCCAGTGCCCGGATCGACACCGCGTCGACCACCGGTCGATGCTCGCAGGGGCGGCCTGCCGCGTGCGCCTGCCACAACGCGCATGACTCGACAGGGGAATCTCTTGGCACCATAGGGGAATGCGGAGGACTCGACGTGGCCGCAGTGGCTACGGGGCGTGCTCGACGTTCGCTCTTCGGGTGTCGCGAATGCACCTGCGGGTGCGGCCGCCTTGGTCTTGGATGGCCCGTTGGAGGTCTTGGAGCCGGCGGCCGCACCACCTTCGGCGCCGGCTCACGGGGTGACGATCTCCAGGACCACCTGGCCGTACAGGGCGGACAGGGCGCCGAGGCCCAGGTTGCACAGCAGGATGTTCTGGCTGGGGTAGACGATGGTGTGCACGAACGTCGCTCCCGCGAACACGCCCGACGTGACCGTGCCGGTGGTGACGACGGTCAGGGCCACGCCGCTCAGGCTCGACACGTTGTTCCCGGACAGGACGGACGTCTGACCGGTGTTCCAGGTGATCGGGATGGTGATCGCGTTCGCGCCGAGCAGGCTCAGGCAGGTCGCGCCCGAGGAGGTGCCGGTGGCGGTCGAGTGGCCCGAGGTGATGTCCGGGTGCGTGGCCGAGACGCACGGGCCGTACTGCCGGGACACCGTGAGCCCCACGGTCTGCGGGGAGTTGGTCGCGGGCGGGTCGAACAGCAGGCTCGCGCTGCTGGGCGGGGTGCACGTGAGGTCGAGACCGGCGGCGGTGGCCGTGCCGGGCGTGACGAGCGCGACGAGCACCAGCAACGCGGCGAGGGCGGAGGCGACTCGGGACATGCGAGATTCCCCTTTCCGAACACATTTCCGCAGAAATGCGGATTCGATGGCGTCGGCATTGTTCTATCGCGCACCGAAAAGATCTGTTACGCGGGACGGGCGGGTCGCTCGACCCCGCCGGCCCGGGGTCGGATGACGCCGAGTGGCCACAGCGGGTGCGGGGCGTGCTCGACGTTCGCTCTTCGGGTGCCGCGAACGCACCTGCGGGTGTGGCCGCCTTGGTCTTGGATGGCCGGTCCGGCCACCCCGGTCACGAGGACGGGCCGGGCGAGCGCGGCAGCGACCGCGCCGGAGCGCCGGCCCCCGGCGAGGCGGCCCAGGACGCGAGCAGCCGCAGCGCCTCCTCGGACGGGGAACCGGGTTCCGCGGCGTAGACGGTGAGGGTCAACCCCGGCTCGGCCGCCATCTCCAGGCCCTCGTAGGCGAGGGTGAGCTCGCCGACGACGGGGTGGTGGAAGGTCTTGGAGCCGGTGCCGTGGTGGCGCACGTCGTGGGCGCCCCACCGGCGGCGGAACTCGTCGCTGCGGGTGGACAGCTCGCCGACCAGGTCGTGGAGGTCCCTGTCGTGCGGGTTGCGCCCGGCCTCGGTGCGCAGGATGGCGACGCACGTGTCGGCGAAGAGGTCCCAGTCCGGGTGGAACCGGTGGGACGCGGGGTCCAGGAACTGGAACCGCGCCAGGTTCGGCGGCTGCTGGGGGAGCGCGTGCAGCGGGGAGTGGAAGGCCCGCGCGAGGGCGTTGGAGGCCAGCAGGTCCATGCGGCCGTTGCGGACGAACGCCGGACCGGCGGTGATCGCGTCCAGGGTCCACTGCAGGCTGGGGTGCGGCGCCCAGTGCCGGGTCCTGCTCCGGCGCGGGCGCACCAGGGCGCTCGTGCCGTCGGCGGCCCGCGCCAGGTCGAACAGGTGGGCGCGTTCCGCCTCGTCGAGCCGGAGGGCGCGCGCGACGGCGTCCAGCACCCCCGCCGAGACCCCGGCGAGCGCACCGCGTTCCAGCTTCGAGTAGTACTCGACGCTCACCCCGGCCAGCACCGCGACCTCGGTGCGGCGCAGACCGGGCACGCGGCGGTTGCCGCCGGAGGGCAGGCCGGCCTGGTGTGGGGTGACCCTGGCCCGCCGCGAGACGAGGAACTCGCGAACTTCGGAGCGGTTGTCCACCCCACCACGGTAGGTCCCGCGCCGCGCGCGAGGGGTGCCCTGCCGGTACACCCTTCAGCGGGGACTCCCTCGTGGTGGGCGGGAGTGGTGTCCTGGACACCGAGGTGATCGGGCGGTCGCCACCGGTCACACCATCGGGTCACGTTTCGCCGCGGCACGGGGTCCACCCGGGTCAGGCGGGCACCCACGGAGAAGATCGAGGAGAACCACCATGCTCAGCGCTGTCCTGCACGCCCCCGGCGACGTCCGGGTCGAACAGCGCGAGGACCCGCGCGTCCTCGCGCCGACCGACGTGGTGCTCCGCCTGTCCGCGACCTGCGTCTGCGGGTCGGACCTGTGGCCGTACCGGGGCGTCGAGGAGGTCGGCGGCCCGACGCCGATGGGCCACGAGTACGTCGGCGTGGTCGAGGAGGTCGGCGGCGAGGTCCGGGACCTGCGACCGGGGCAGTTCGTGGTCGGCTCGTTCTTCGCCTCGGACAACACCTGCGAGGTCTGCCGCGCCGGCTACCAGTCCTCGTGCCTGCACCGCGTGCCCATGGGCGGCATCGGCTCCCAGGCCCAGTACCTGCGCGTCCCGCTGGCCGACGGCACCCTGGTCGCCACCCCGGAGCTGCCCGACGACGACCTGGTCCCGTCGCTGCTGGCGGCTTCCGACGTGCTGGGCACCGGCTGGTTCGCCGCCGTGGCCGCCGAGGTCAGTCCCGGCAAGACCGTCGCCGTGGTCGGTGACGGCGCGGTCGGCCTGCTGGGCGTGCTGGCGGCCAAGCAGCTGGGCGCGGAGCGGATCATCGCCATGAGCCGCCACGAGTCCCGCCAGAAGCTCGCTTCGGAGTACGGGGCCACCGACATCGTCACCGAGCGCGGCGACGAGGGCGTGGCCCGGGTCAAGGACCTGACCGACGGGCTGGGCGCGCACTCGGTCATCGAGGCGGTCGGTACCCAGGAGTCGATGATGCAGGCCATCCGCTCCACCCGCCCCGGCGGGCACGTCGGCTACGTCGGCGTCACCCACGACGTCGCGCTGCCGGGCATGGACCTGTTCTTCTCCCACGTCCACCTGCACGGCGGCCCGGCCCCCGTCCGCCGCTTCCTGCCCGAGCTGATCGACCTCATCCAGAACCGGGCGATCGACCCCGGCAAGGTTTTCGACCTCACCCTCCCGCTGGAGCAGGCCGCCGAGGGCTACCGGGCGATGGACGAACGCCGCGCCATCAAGACCCTGCTGCGCCCGTGACAACCGTGCCCTGGCGGTTCACCGGCGACGGCCTAGCGTCGACCGCAAATGATTTCCGCCGGTGAGACCGCTGCGGCTCTCCATTCGAAGGAATTCGCGAAGAAATCGTCGAACGAATTCCACCCGAACGCGCCGCCTCGGCCGGGCGGGGTCGACCGACCCCGCCCGGCACGGGATCAGATGACGCCGAGGGCCAGCATCGCGTCGGCGACCTGGATGAACCCCGCGATGTTGGCGCCCGCGACGTAGTCGCCCGGCTTGCCGTACAGGTCGGCGGTTTCCAGGCAGCGCTCGTGGATGCCGCTCATGATGGCCGCCAGGCGCTGTTCGGTGTGCTCGAAGGTCCAGGAGTCGCGTGAGGCGTTCTGCTGCATCTCCAGAGCGCTGGTGGCCACGCCGCCCGCGTTGGCGGCCTTGCCCGGGGCGAAGCGCACGCCCGCGTCGCTGAACAGGCGCACCGCGTCGGGCGTGCACGGCATGTTGGCGCCCTCGGCGACCAGCTTGCAGCCGTTGTCGACCAGGGTCTTCGCGTCGTGGCCGTTCAGCTCGTTCTGGGTGGCGCAGGGCAGCGCGACGTCGCACGGCACGTCCCACACCGAGCCGCCCTCGACGTAGCGGCTCCGGGGACGGCCCGCGGCGTACTCGGAGATGCGCGCCCTGCGGGTCTCCTTGACGTCCTGGAGCAGGTCGAGGTCGATGCCGTCCTCGTCCACGACGTAGCCGTCGGAGTCCGAGCACGCGATGACCGTGCCGCCCAGCTGCCGCACCTTCGCCACCGCGTGCACGGCGACGTTGCCGGAGCCGGAGACGACGACCTTCTTGCCGTCGAGGGAGTCGCCGTTGGCCTTGAGCACTTCCTCGGCGAAGAACACCGTGCCGTAGCCGGTCGCCTCGGTGCGCACCTGGGACCCGCCCCAGGTCAGGCCCTTGCCGGTGAGCACACCGGATTCGTAGCGGTTGGTGATGCGCTTGTACTGGCCGAACAGGTAGCCGATCTCCCGGCCGCCCACGCCCATGTCCCCGGCGGGCACGTCGGTGTACTCGCCGATGTGCCGGTACAGCTCGGTCATGAACGCCTGGCAGAAGCGCATCACCTCGCCGTCGGAGCGGCCCCTCGGGGAGAAGTCCGACCCGCCCTTGCCGCCGCCGATGGGCATCCCGGTCAGGGCGTTCTTGAAGATCTGCTCGAACCCGAGGAACTTCACCACGCCCAGGTAGACCGAGGGGTGGAAGCGCAGGCCGCCCTTGTACGGGCCGAGCGCGGAGTTGAACTCCACCCGGAAGCCGCGGTTGATCCGCACGGCGCCGGAGTCGTCCACCCACGGCACGCGGAAGATGATCTGCCGCTCGGGCTCGCAGAGCCTGCGGATCACGGCGGCGTCGAGGTACTGCGGGTGCTTGGCCACGACCGGTCCGAGGCTGTCGAGCACCTCGTGCACCGCCTGGTGGAACTCCAGCTCGCCGCTGTTGCGCCGGAGCACCTCGTCGTAGATGTCGCCCAGCTTCTCGTCCAGGATCGCCACTCGCCGTTCCCCGATCGTCCTAACAGGATGGATGTGGTCAGAGCTCTCCTCCAAGCTGACCCCGCGGCGCGACGGGGGGCAAGCCGGCCGACCTGTGGCGGTCGTCACCACGGCCGGCCCGAACCGGGTCCGCGGCCCCCGGGTGGACCGCCCGTGGACGGTCCGGCGGCACGGCCCCGGCCTCCCGCACCGGGCGCCCGGTCCGCGGCCGGCACAGTCGCGAAACCGGTTTGGCGGCATTGCCGAAATGTTTTTCGGCTGCCACAGTGCTTGGTGGCGCACTCACCGACCGACCACCCCCGGCCGGTCGGTGAATCGTCCCCGTCCTATTCGGGCACTGCGCTCGCCGCTGCTCCGCCGACAGGTCGATCAGCTTTCCAGTGAGGATTCGGGATTCGCAGTCCGCCGCCGTCGCATCAGGTCACGCCTCACCCCTGCGCACTCAACGAGAGGTTTCAGTGATCAGAACCTTACGAACGGCCGGTCCTCCACGCCGGACGCGCACGACCGCTGTTTGCCTCATGGCGGCGCTCTCCTTTTCGCCCGTCGCACCCGCTCAAGCCGCCGAGCCGGCCGCGCCGACGTCCGGGGCCCGGTACCAGGCGCCGGAGAAGCCGGTCTCGACCACCCTCACGGCGAACGACTCCCGTGAGCACGTGCACGTGAAGTTCGCGGAGGGGAGCCGGGTCCGGCTGCGCGGCGCCGAGCTGACGTCGGCGGCGGGCACGGACCTCTCGGCGGTCCGGGACGTGCTCCGCTCCGGCTCGGTCTCGGCGGTGCGGCGGCTGTTCACCGCCCCGGAGGAGGCGCTGCGGGCGTTCACCGACCAGGCGGCGACCCGCTCGGGCCGCGCCCAGGCCGACCTCACCCTCTGGTACCGCCTGGACCTGCGGCCGGGCGCCGACGCGGCGGCGGTCGTCGACGCGCTCAACGCGCTGCGCGAGATCGAGATCGCCTACGCCGAACCGCTCGCGGTGCCGTCGCCGATCGCGCCGGACTTCACCCCTCGCCAGGGCTACCGCTCCGCCGCCACCAGCAGCGGCATCGACGCCGACTACGCCCGGACGGTCCCCGGCGGCACCGGCGCGAACGTGCGCGTGGGCGACATCGAGTACGCCTGGAACACCGCCCACGAGGACCTGTCCAAGCTGCGCGCCCCCGGTGCGTTCGTCCGCAACGGCACCGTGCGGGACCCGTTCAACGACAACAACCACGGCACCGCCGTGGTGGGCATCCTCGTCGGCGACGCCAACGCGGGCGGCGTCACCGGCCTGGTCCCCGATTCGCCCATCCACGTCACCAACGCCGCCAACACCGAGCGCGGCTGGGACGTCGCCAACGCCGTCCTGGTCCTGGCCCGCGCCCTGCGGCCCGGCGACGTGCTGCTCGTCGAGCAGCAGACGTCGGGCCCGGCCGGCTGCACCGGGTACGTCGCCCCCGAGTGGGTCCCGGCGATCTACGACGCGATCGTCGCCACCACGTCCTCGGGCATCAACGTGGTCGAGACGGCGGGGAACGGCTCGATGAACCTGGACGACCCGTGCTTCGGCAGCCGGTTCCCGCGCGGCAGGCCCGACTCCGGCGCGATCATCGAGGGCGCCGGAGTCGCCCCGGGGTGCGGCACCGCCCGCACCCGGCTCAACTTCTCCACCCACGGCAGCCGCATCGACGTGCAGGGCTGGGGCAACTGCGTGGTGAGCACCGGCTACGGGAACCTCCACAGCAGCGGCGGCGCCAACGCCCACTACACGGCGAGCTTCAGCGGGACGTCCAGCGCCGGTCCGATCGTGGCGGCGGCCGCGGCCTCGCTGTCCAGCATCGCCGAGCAGCGGGGCGTCATCCTCAGCCCGGGTCAGGTGCGCGCCATCCTGAAGTCCACCGGCACGCCGCAGGTCAACCCCGGCACCGGGAACATCGGCCCGCTGCCCAACCTGCGCGCCGCCATCGCCGCCCTCCCCGCCGCGCCGTCGTCCTCGTGGCCGCGCGGTCTCTGACCCGCCCGACCGCCGCCACCCACCCCTGCCTGATCCTCGGAGGTCCGAGTGTCCGTCACAAGGCTCCTCGCGTCCGGCGCGGCCATCGCTTCCCTCCTCGCCCCGACCGGCGCGGCAGCCGCCGACACCCCGGTTCCCGCTGCCGCTGCCGCCGCCGCCGTCGCGGAGCACTGCCACCACGACGAGTCCGCGCCCAAGCCCGCACTGGGCGACGACGCGTGCGCGCTGGGCAACGGCCAGTTCAAGGTGCGCACCGCGCACGGCGACCAGGTGACCCACTTCGACGCCCCGCGCCCCGAGCACGAGGGCGTCCGGGACGTGGTGAGCCCGTCGGCGACGGCGTCCCTGGCCGCGCGCTCCCACCACTGCGCGACGGACTCGTACCGCATCCAGCTCGTCTACCTGATCCCCTCCGGCGCGCCCGACGCGTCGGCGACGATGGTCCCGCTGATCAGGCAGCACTTCCTGCAGTCCAACGACATGGTGTCCAGCCGCGCCGCGCAGCACGGCGGCGACCTGTCGCTGCGCGTGGCGTGCGACTCCACGGGCCGGCCCGCCGTCCGGGTCCTGCGCAGCGGCCACGACAACAGCGCGATCAGCGCCATCGACCAGGAGGTCGCGCGCCAGGGCCAGCGGGTCGCCGGCCAGGACAACGTCGTCTACTGGGGGGACGGCGGGTGCGGCGGCGGCGTCGCCTACGGCAGCGGCGACACCCGGCCCGGCGTGGAGAACTCCGTCAACAACGCGCCCGGCATCGCGGTGGTCTACGGGCGGTGCCCCTTCACCTACATGCTGCACGAGCAGGGTCACTCCATGGGCGCGGTGCTCCCGAACTCGCCCAACAGCTCGGGCGCCGGTCACTGCAACGACGACGCCGACGTCATGTGCTACAAGGACGGCGGCCCCCACTCGGGCAACTACCGCTCGAACGTGTGCCCGTCCCCGAACGGGAACCTGGACTACTACTGGGACTGCAACGTCAACGACTACTTCCACCCGAACCCGCCGGCGGGGTCGTTCCTCGCGACGAACTGGAACCTCGCGAAGTGCGCCAACCGGATGGTGTACCGGCCCAACTGCGGGGTGGCGCTGACGGCGACGAGTCGCCGGGCCGGCACGACCTCGTGGATCGTGCGCTAGCGGCGCCTGGACACCAGGCAGGACGAAGCCCTTCCCGCGCGGGAAGGGCTTCGTCCTGCTGTCATGACGCCGGGGTGGTCCTGTTCAGTAGTGGTTGCCCGGCACGTTCAGGCGCACCTGGTAGAGGCCGAACGAGCCGGGCACGCCCGAGGTGAGGTACAGCGTCCGGCCGTCCGGGCCGCCGAAGGCCGCGTTGGTGGTGTTGCGACCGGCGGAGATGGCGCCCAGCCGCGTTCCGGTCGGCGAGAAGACGTGCACCAGGCCCTCTTCGTAGGACGCCCAGTACACGTTGCCCGCGCAGTCGATGGTCGCCCCGTCGGGAGTCCGGATGCTCGCGAACGTCGTGCGGTTGCCGGTGGAGCCGTCGGCGGCGACGGCGTACTTCACGATCGAGTTGCTGCCGCCCACGTAGAGCGTCCTGCCGTCCGGCGACAGGACGATGCCGTTGGGCTGCGACAGCGTGTCGTCCACCAGGCTGACCACGCCGTTGCGGACGCGGAAGACGCTGGTCCGACCGCCCTGCTCGTCGGCGCGGTTGCCGCGCTGGAAGTTGGGGTCGGTGAAGTAGGTGGTGCCGTCCTGGCCGGTGGTCAGGTCGTTGGGGGAGTTGAACGCCCGACCCTGGTGGTTCGCCGCGACGGTGGTGCGGCTGCGGTCGGTCAGGCTGTAGGAGGAGACGGTCCGGTTGTCGTGGGTGGCGGCGAGCAGCCGCGAGCCGTCGGGGGTGACCGCCAGGCCGTTGCTGCCGGAGTCGGCGATGAACGTCCCGAACGTGGCCGGCGGGGTGAACCGGAGCACCGAGGACGGCTGCACGCCTTGGGGACCGGTGGGGTTTTGCATGTTCGACAACAACAGGGTGCCCGTCCGCTGGTCCCACGTGGGACCTTCGAGGAAGTTGAACCCCCCTCGGATGAGCTGGGACGTCACCGCCCTGGTCGGTAACGGCGGTCCGTAGGTCGCCCCCGGGGTGCACGGCGATGCCAGTGCCGCGTGGGCGGAAGCGCCGGGAGCCACGGTGCCGGCGATGGTGATCGCCACCGCCGTGAGCGTCCACGTGCGACGGCGCCGCGCTGTCGTGCGGTGGGTCATGGGCTTTCCTCTCGTGATCGGCGGAGCCGCGGGGTGGAGCGGTCACCCCACCCCGCGGCCGGGTCATCGTCCGAGCTCGACCTTGAGGATGCTTTCGCTGCTGTTGTTGGCGATGCTGTCCTTGTCGCCGCGGGTGCTGGTGGTCAGCCACAGACCACCGTCGGCGGACGGCTCCACGGTGCGCAGCCGCCCGTAAGTGCCGTTGAGGTACTGCTGGACGTTCGTCAGGCTCTCGCCGGAGATGTCGGCCCGGTACAGCCGCGCACCGCGCAGGCAGGCGAGGTAGAGCGCGTCGCGGACCACGGCGATGCCGCTGCACGAGCCCTCGGCGACCGGGTAGGTGCGCTTGGGCGCGATGAAACCGGGTTCGCCGCAGCTGCCGGTCGTGCCCTCGCAGCGCGGCCAGCCGTAGTTGCCGCCGCGCACGATCAGGTTCGTCTCGTCCATGACGGAGTTGCCGAACTCCTGCTCCCACAACCGGCCCTGCGAGTCGAAGGCCAGGCCCTGCGGGTTGCGGTGGCCGTAGCTCCAGACCGGGGTGCCGAAGGGGTTGTCCGACGGGACGCCGCCGTCGCGGTCGATGCGCAGGACCTTGCCGGCGAGGTTGCCGCGGTCCTGCGCCCACTCGGCGTTCTGCCCGTCGCCGGTGGCGACGTAGAGCTTGCCGTCGGGACCGAAGCGCAGCCGGCCGCCGTTGTGGTACTTGTTGCGCGGGATGCCGGTGAGCAGCACCTGCGGCGTGCCCGTGAGCGCGCCGCCGGTGTAGCGGATGCGCACCACCCGGTTGTCGGTCGGGCTGGTGTGCATGACGTACACCCACGGGTCGGCGGTGAAGTCCGACGCCACGGCGATGCCCAGGACCCCGCCCTCGCCGTCCGTCCCGGCCGCGTTCGGCACGCGCCCGACGACGGTCTTCGCGCCGGTCGCGGGGGTGAGGCGGACCAGCTCGAAGGTGTCGCGGCGACCGAAGAGGACCTGCCCGTCGGGCAGCGTGGCCAGGCCCCAGGGCAGGTCGGTCTCGGTGGTGACCCTGGTGACCGAGCACAGCGCCGTGGCGCAGGCGCCGCCGGTCGTGACGGCGACCGCCGCGCTCGGGGCCGAGCGGTTGGCCTGCGCGTCGCGCGCCCGCACCCGGTACTCGTAGCGGGTGTTCGCGGCCAGGCCGCTGTCGGTCAACGACGTCGAGGTCGCGCCGCTGGTCGAGCCCACCTGGACGCCGTCGCGCAGCACCTCGTAACCGGTGACGCCAATGTTGTCCGTGGCGGGTGACCAGCGGACCGCGACCGAGGTGCCCGACGCGGTCGCCGTCACCCCGGTGGGCGTGCTGGGCGGCGTGGTGTCGGCCTGGCACTGCGGCACGGTGATGGTGACCGTGGAGCTGGCCTGGGAGACGTTGCCCGCGGCGTCACGGGCGTTGACGTACAGGCCCCAGGTGACGCCCGGCACGACGGCCAGGCCCACCGACAGCGCGGTGCCCGGCACCGAGGTCCTCAGCTGGCCGTCCTGGTAGACGTCGTAGAACGCCACCGCGACGTCGTCCGTGGCCGCCGACCACGAGAACGTCACCCCGGTGCACGTCAGGTTCGAGGCCCGGGGGTCGCCGGGCGTGGTCGGCGGCGTGGTGTCCGCGCCGAGCCTGACCAGCCGCCACTGCTGGTTGGCGCCGCCCGTGTCGGGCCACTGGACGACCTGCGCGCCGTCGCCGGTGGAGGCGTTCAGCACGTCCACGGCCTTGCCACTGGCCCGGTTGAGCAGGCGCACGTGACCATCGGGCGAGTCGACCAACCGGAACTGCTGACCGGTGAGCCCGGCGTCGGTCGTCTGCACCAGGCCGGCGCGGTCGGCGGTGGACGGGAAGCTCAGCACCCGGTTGCTGTGCCTGGACCTGATCCGGTAGTAACCGCCGCCGGAGTCGACGAACTGCCACTGCTGCCACGCGCCGTCGTTGCGGGTGTACTGGGCGATCCGGGCGCCTTCCGCGGTGCTGCGCCCGTACACGTCCAGGACCTTGCCGCTGTTGCGGTTGACCAGCACGTACGAGGCGCTGGTGTCCACGGTGGCGGCCGACGCGGCGGGGAGTGGGAGCACGACACCGAGGGCTGACAGGGCCACCACCCACACCGCGCGGAAACGCGAGCGGGGAAGGGCTTTCTTCCTGGTCGCCAGGGGATCTCGCATGGTCTTCCTCTCAAGGAGGGCAAGGGCACTCGCCTTGTTATCGCTAACAAAATGCGTCGTCACAACGCCACGTCGGCGGCGGTCGACGTGCGCAGGAGGGGTGTGGCGGAAGTGCCGCAGGACGCGGCGGGCGATCGTCCCGAAGGGAGCGAGCCGCGTCTCAAGCGGAACGAGAACGGTCCGAGCGTCTCTTGCGCACGTGGTCCATGCTTCGCCTCCTTGCGAGCAGGGTCATCGGGCGGCGCGGCTGGGAGCGTTCCCAGGGGCACCGTAGCGCGACGCGTTCACCGTCGACAAGAGCAGCGGAGGTTTGTCCCGGATCTTCGTTAGCGCTAACACCGAGGCTCGCGCCCGTGATCAGCCCCGGTCGGTGATCGTCGCTTTGACGGCCAGGGCGGCGCTGGACCTGGCCCACTCGCTGAAGTCGAACGGCCGCACGTCCAGGTCGATCAGGCCGGGGTCGTCGTCGAAGGTGTCCTCGATGCCGTCGTGCACCAGTTGTGCCGATACCTCGTACAGCGGCAGGCCCTCGCCGGTGAGCAGTACCTTCTGCGGGTCGGTGGCGTTGGCGACGGTGCCGATGAGCACGCCGAGCGCGTAGCCTGCCTCGTCGAACACCTGCCTGGCTTCGGGGTCTCCGGCGCGGGCCCGGTCCAGGGCCTGGTCGTAGGTGGGTCGGCCGGTCAGCCGCCGCAGCATGACGTGGGTGAGCAGGTAGCTGGAGACGCAGCCGCGCCGGCCGCAGCCGCACAGCGGGCCGCCGGTGTCGACCAGGGTGTGGCTGAAGCGGGGCGGCAGGCCGTGCGCGCCTTCGACGAGGGCGCCGTTGGCGATCAGACCGGTGCCGACGCCCGCGCCGACGGTGATCACCGCCATCGAGGTCAGGCCGGCGCCGGGGCCGAACCAGTGCTGGGCGGCGGTGAGCGCCTGCACGTCGTTGCCGACCGCGGTGGGGACGCCGGTGGCCCTGGTCACCGCGGACTTGAGCGGCACGTCGATCCAGCCCAGGTGCTCGTCGCGCACGACCACGCCGTCGAGGACGACCCCGCCCAGGGTCACGCCCACGCCGGTGGCGGTCGGCAGGCGGGCGGCGACCCGCGCGATCTGGTCGACCACGTCGTCCGGGTCGTGGGAGCGCAGCGGCTCCTCGGTGGTGGCGACCGGGACCGTGGTGAGGTCGGTCATCGTGGCGTGGAGCCGGTCGGCGGTCAGCTTGACGCCGAGGAAGTGGTGGGCCGCGCCCCGCACGTGCAGCATCTCGGAGGGCCGCCCGGCCGAGGGCCGCGGCCTGGTGTCGCCTTCGACCAGCAGCCCTTCGAGCATCAGGGACCTGGTCACGCGGGTGAGGGTCGGCCGGGACAGGTGCAGCCGGTCGGCGATCTCGGCCCGGGACAGCGGTCCGTGGACCAGCACGTCCAGCAGGACGTCCCGGGCGATGTCGGACAGCTCCGGCCACGCGGGGGTGGTGCGGGCGCCGGCGTCCGAGGTCACCGGCCGACGATAGCGGGCCCGGTGCGAAGTCCGCGTCAGCGAACGCCGGGAACGCGCGGGCCGAATTCCGCTCCGACTTGTCGCCCGATCATTTCAAGAGTTTACCGGACTCTTTGTGAAAAATGAGTCGTTGCTCCGCGCTTCCGGGCGGTGTCAGACTTCCGACCTGCGGCGGTGAGCTTCGCCGACCGGAGAGGGCCCATCGACCGAACGCGCGAATCAATTCACGCGCGTTTTGTCCCCTGTGGTGGCGTTCCCCGGCGTTGAAAGGTTGTCGTAGTGCTTCGGAACAAATTGTTGGGCGTGGTCGCCCTGTCCTGCCTCTTCTCCACGACCCTGTTCACCGGCGGCGCGGTGGCGGCGCCCGCCACCGGCTCCGGGTACGAGCCCGAGATGGTCGCCGCCCTGGCGCGCACGCTGGGCGTCGACGAAGCCGCCGCGGTCCGGCGGCTGGACCGCGAGGCCGACCAGCAGCACCGGCTGTCCGGGCTCGCGGAGCGCGGCGTGCGGGTCGACGGCGCGTTCTTCGACGGGTCGGGCACGCTGACCGTCAACGCCGACCGCGCGGGTGCGGAGCGGGCTCGGGCGGCCGGCCTCGCCGCCCGCACGCCGGCCCGCGGCGAGGCCGCGCTGAACGAGGTGCAGGCGCGCCTCGACCGGCTCGCGTCCCGCCAGGTCCCCGCCGGTGTCGCCTCGTGGGGCGTGGACGTGGCGGCGGACGTCGTCACGATCCAGGTGGTCGACCGCACTAAGCCGCCGGCTCGGGCGTTCCTGGCGGCGGCGGCCGAGCACGGCTCGGCGGTCCGGGTGGAGGAGGTGCGGCAGGAGCTGACCGCGCAGGCGGCCATCTACCCCGGCAGCAAGATGACGCTGAACGGCGGCTCCGGCTACTGCTCGGTCGGGTTCGGCGCCCGGTCGAGCAGCGGGGTGCAGTACCTGGTCAGCGCCGGGCACTGCGTCGCGGGCAACGCCACGCTCCACTACAACGGCGCCCGCTTCGCCAGGGGCGCCGGCAGCCGGTACGCGCTGGGTTCGGACAGCGTCGACATGGGCGTGGCCCGGCTCGACGCGGGCAACTCGATCACCACCCAGGTCGGCACCTGGGGCGCCGCGGGCCTGATCACGGTCAGGGGCGCCTCGCGCGGCTCGGTCGGCTCGTCGATCTGCAAGTCCGGCGCCACGACCGGCTGGACCTGCGGTTCGATCACCGGCTACAACCAGACCGTCACCTACATCGACCCGAACGGCGGTCCCTCGACCGTGGTTCGCGGTCTGGGCAAGTCGACCGTCTGCACGATGGGCGGCGACAGCGGCGGCGCCTACATCTCCGGCAACCAGGCGCAGGGCATGACCTCGGGTGGCCCGACCAACCAGCAGTGCACGTTCAACGGGGGCTACCAGAGCGGGAAGTCCTCGTACTTCCAGCCGTTGAGCGACGCGCTGTCCTACTACGGGCTGACCCTCAACGTCGGCTGATCCGGTCACGAGGTGGGTGTCGATACTCCGTCCAGGGGTATCGACATTCACCAATTTGGGTGGTCATACTCGGTCATGGCAGCTCCAGAGCGACATCCCGGACCTGAGCAGGTCCTGTGCCAGGAGAAGTTCGCCGACGCGCTGCGCGCGGCCATAGCACGGCGCGACCTCACCCTCGACCGCATCCGCGCCCGGCTCGCCGACCGCGGGGTGGAGATCAGCATCGCCACGCTGAGCTACTGGCAGCAGGGGCGCAGCCGACCCGAGCGGCCGAACTCGCTGCGGGCGCTGCGCGAGCTGGAGGGCATCCTCGACCTGCCGCGGGACACGCTGTTCGAATTCCTCGAACCGCCGCGCCCGCGCGGCCGGCGCACGACCGGTGGCCGGCTGAGCCTGGAAACCCTCTACGGCGCGAACCCGCCGATCCGGGCGGTGCTCGGCGACCAGCCGGAACCGAACCCGGACATCGCCGTGCTCACCGCCACCGAGACGTGCTTCGTCGACGCCCGCCGGTCGTTGCGCCGGGTGTCGACCACGCAGGTGCTGCGCTGCACGGGCGACGGCTGCGACCGCTTCGTCACCGTGCACGGCGTGGACGAGGGCGACGTGATGCCGTCGCACGTGGTGGTGCGCGGCGGCAAGCTCGGCGCGCTGAAGGTGTCCGAGGACAGCGGGTACGCCTCGGCCGAGATCGAGTTCGGCCGGTCGCTGGGCAAGAACGAGACCGCGGTGGTCGAGTACGAGTGGGTGATGGGGGAGAGCGAGGTCCCCTCGCGCGGCCACGAACGCCGCTTCCGCGCCACGCCGGACAACTACCTGCTCCGCGTCTGCTTCGACCGCGTCACCCTCCCGGCCCGCTGCTACGCGTACCAACGTCCTCGCGTCGACGCGCCCGCCCAGCAGCGCCGCCGCATCCCGGTCGACCCCGCCGGCCAGGCGCACCTCTACCTGTCCAAGTGCGACCCCGGCGTGCACGGCATCTCCTGGGAGTGGGAGTGAGGGTGCGCGATTCCGATCCGGAACCCGTCCCGCCTTTGCCCGAGGCCCGTTCGACCGCGGTGACCAACCGCTGCCGCCTCCCACACGGCGTGACCGCCCCTCGGGCTGCCCGGTGGCGCGACCGCGAGGGCGCTTCCCGCACTTCGGCGGGTTAGAGTCCGGCCCGTGGCGGGTCAGGTCGAGGCAGGGGTCCGCGCCGCCGTCGGCCGGTTCGCCGGGCCGGTGCGAGGGGTCGGGGTGGTGCTGCTCAGCGCGTTCGGCGTCTGCTCGGTGTCGGACGAGGCGCTGCCGGTCGGGTTCGCGCTGCTGGGCCTGATGGTGGTCGGCGCGGTCGCGGACTTCTTCGACCGCCGGGTCGCGCTCGGCTTCGCCGTCGTCCGGGTGGTGGCGGTGTGCGCGGCGCAGGGCGTCCTCGGCGGCGAGTCCGGGCTGTGGGCGTTGAACGTCCTGACCACCACCGCGATCACGCTCCAGTGGGAGTGGCGGCCCGCCGTGGCGGCCCCGGTCACCGCCGCGCTGCTCGGCGTGCAGGTGTGGGCCGCCGGGTTCGACGGCGCGGTGGTGCTCCGCGTGCTGCTGGAGTGCTCGCTGGCCCGGCTGGCCCACGTCGTGGTCCGCCGCTCGACGTGGCGGGTGGACGAGCAGCGGGTGCGGCAGGCCGAGGTGGAGCGGGCGGAGGTGCTGGCGGCCGAGCGGCGGGCCCGCGAGCGGGAGTACCTGGCGCTGCTGCACGACACCGCCTCGGCGACGTTCCTGGTGGTCGCCACGCAGGGCAGCGCGGTCGACGCCGGCGCCGTCGCCGGGTTCGCCCGGCGCGACCTGGAGCTGCTGACCCGCGCCCGCGAGTCGGGCGACAGCCTGGTGGACGTGGGCACGTCGCTGCGGGAGGTCGCGGACCGGTCCCCGGTGGAGGTCACGACCCGGACGTCCACCACTCCGGTGCCCGCCCCGGTGGCCCTGGCGCTGGTGCGCGCGGTGCGGGAGGCGCTGCTGAACGTCGAGCGGCACGCGGGGACGGCGCGCGCGGAGGTCGCGGTGGTCCCCGCCGGCGACGGGGTGGTGGTCACGGTCGTCGACCGGGGGCGCGGGTTCGACCCGGACCGGGTGTCCGGGCACCGGCGCGGGATCAGCGGGTCGATCGTGGCGCGGATGGCGGACGCGGGCGGGTCGGCCGCCGTGACCTCGGGCGCCGGCGGCACGGTGGTCCGGTTGGCGTGGCCGGCGTGATCGAGCCCCGGGCGTCGGTCGACGAGGTGGCCGCGAGCATCCGGCTGGTGCTGCTCGGGGTGGTGGCGGTGATCCAACCCGGGCTGGGGCTGGTTCCGCTCCTGTCCCACGACAACGGTCCCGGCGCGACCGCCGCCTACCTGGCGCTGATCCTGGTGACGCTGGTCAGCGCCCTGTGGATCGTGCGGCGGCGGCCGATCCCGGGCCCGGTCGTGGCGCTGGGCACGGTGGTGGTGCTGGTCGCGTCGGCGACGGCCACGGCCGCGCTGCCGCCGGACGGGCACTTCGGCGCGGAGCACTGGTCCTTCGGCCAGGCCGGCTGGCACCTGCTGGTGCTGCTGGTCGACCGCGCGCGGTGGTTGGCGGTCGCGCTCGGCGCGCACGTCGCCGCCGAGATCGCCCAGTTCGCGCTCGCCGGCGCCCCGGACCGGACGGAGGTCGGCGCGGCCGGCGTGGTGGTGCTCGGCGTGACCAGCTTCCAGCTCGGCGTGCTGCTGCTGACCCGGTTCCTGCTGCGCAACGCGCGGCGGGCGGCGGAGGCGGCCGCCGCGCAGGAGCGGGCCGCGACCGGGGCGGCGGCGGCCGAGCAGTGGGCGCGGGACCTGCGGGCCGGGTTCGCGGGCGGGCTGGGCAGCACCCTGTCCCTGCTCGCCGACCTGGCCGACGGGGTGCTCGACCCGCGCGCGGAGGAGACGCGGCGGCGGTGCGCGTTCGCCGCGACCCAGCTGCGCCGCCTGTTCGCCGAGCACGACGAGTCGCCCGACCCGCTGGTGCACGAGGTGTCGGCGTGCGTGGACGTCGCCGAGCGGCGCGGCCTGGTCGTGTCGCTGGCGGTGAGCGGCGAGGTGGTGCCGGTGCCGACGGACGTGCGGCGGCAGCTCATCGCCCCGGTGGCGGCGGCGCTGTCGGCGGCGCGGGAACGCGCGCGGGTCAGCCTGCTGCGCGCCGACGGCGAGGTGCGGTTGGCGGTGGTGGCGGACACGGCGGCGCCCGTGGGACCCGCGTCGGGCCCGGTCGACGTGCGGTGCGACACGTACGGTGGGCAGACCCGGACGGAGGCCCGATGGCGGACGAGCTGAGCGCGGTGGTGGTGGACGACCACCCGGCGGTGCGGGCCGGCGTCGCGTACTGGCTGTCGTCGGGCGAGCCGCCGATCCGGGTCGTCGCCGACGGCGAGGACGTCGGGGTGGCCTGGCTGGACGAGGGCGCCCGCGCCGACGTGGTCGTGTTCGACCTGCACCTGGGCGGCCCGACGCCCGCGCTGGGCGACCTGCGGCGGCTGGCGGAGGTCGGGCGGCGGGTCGTCGTGTACTCGATGCGCGCCGACGACCGGATCGCGTTGCAGTGCCTGGAACTGGGCGCGCTGTGCTACCTGACGAAGGCGGAGGGCGCGGAGCACCTGGTGCCGGCCGTGCGGGCGGCGGGGGAGGGGCGGCCGTACACGCCGCCGTCGCTGGCGGGCGCGCTCGCGGGCGACCGCTCGGAGACCCGGCCCGCGCTGTCCCACCGCGAGACCGAGGTGCTGGTGGAGTGGTTCCAGTCGGAGTCGAAGGACTTCGTGGCCCGCCGGCTGGGCATCTCGGTGAGCACGGTCAACTCGCACCTGGAGCGCATCCGGATCAAGTACGCCCTGATCGGGCGGGAGGCGCCGACCAAGGCCGCGCTGGTGGCGCGCGCCATCCAGGACGGACTGATCGGCCTCGACGACCTCTGACCGCACCACGTCACCCGCGCGGGTGTGGTGCGAACGACCCACAACCCAGGGCGTCCGACAGGGCTAGCCTGCGAGGCGAATCCCTCGCCCGTTAGGAGTACCGTTTTGACGCACGTCCGCGGCGCCCTGTTCCTCGCGGCCGGTTCGGCGGCCCTGCTGCTGTCGGCCTGCGGCAGTTCCACCGACGGGTCCGCCACGCCCGGCGAGACCACGGCCTCGTCCGCCACCGCCGAGAGCACCACCGCCAAGAGCACCACCAGCAGCCGCGGCACCGCCACCAGCGCCGCCCAACCCGCCGGGGACGTCACCGCGCCCGGGTCCAAGCTGAAGGTCGGGGAACGCGCCGTCGTGCCGTTCAAGTACGGCACCGAGAAGAACGGCACCATCGCCCTCACGGTCACCGCCATCGAGGAGGGGACGAACGCGGAGCTGGCCAAGTTCGGCGAGAAGGCCAAGGGCATCACCCCGGTCTACATCCGGGTGACGGTGGAGAACGTCGGCGGCACCGACCTGGCCCACAGCTCGGTCAGCCTGCGCGCGCTGGGTGGCGACGGCAAGGGCACCGGCGTGATCATCAGCGGCGACACCGACCGGTGCGAGTCCGAGAGCGCCGGCCGCGACTTCACCACCGCCGGGGCGAAGTACGAGACCTGCGTGCTCCAGGGGACCCGCGAGGGTTCCGCGGTGGCGTCGGCGAGCTTCGACCGCGCCGAGGGCTACGAGAAGGCGCCCCTGATCTGGGAGAAGTGAGCACGAGCGGGTGACGGCCGCCGCGCGCGGCTCACGTCCGGTCGACCTGCCGGCCCAGGTGCGCCACGATGCTGTCGATGGTCGGGAAGTCCCAGGCCAGCGTGGGTTCCACCAGGACGCCCCAGCGTTCCTCGATGTCGACGCACAGCCCCATGGCGTGCACGGAGTCGAAGCCGAGCGACCGCAGCGCCGCCTCGGTGTCGACCTGTGACGGCGGCAGCTCCAGGTACCCGGCCACGGCGTCGACGAGCCAGGCCCTCAACGTCTCGTCAGACATGGTCCCCCTCCGGGTCGGCGATGATGGCGGCCACGGCGGGGGACAGCGCGCTGTGCAGCGCCGGCAGCTCACCGCCGAGGAACAGCTCCCGCATGTGCCCGCGCCGCACCTTGCCGCTCGTGGTGTGGCGAATCGCGTTCGACCGGACGACCACGATGCTCACGGACACGCCGAACTGCCTGGTCACGGCGTCGAGCACGGCATCGGCGAACGCGGCGGGGTTCCCCTGCGCGGCGCGGCGCACCTCCTGCACCAGCACGACGTGCTCCCCGGAGTCGGCGTCCCGCACGCCGAAGGCCGCGCCCCGGCCCGCGTCCGGGTGCGCCTCCCGCGCCGAGACCTCGACGTCCTGCGGGTAGAGGTTCCGGCCGCGGACGATGATGAGCTCCTTCAGCCGCCCGGTGACGTACAGCTGCCCGTCGAGGAGGAACCCCAGGTCGCCGGTCCGCAACCAGCGGCCGTCCGGGCCGGTGACGAACGTGGCGCTCGTCGCGGCGGGGTCGCCGTGGTAACCTGCGGCCAGGCTGGGCCCGGCCACCCGGATCTCGCCGATCGTGCCGTCGCCCACCTCGACGCCCGTGACCGGGTCGGTGACGCGCACCCGCATGTCGCTCGGCTCGCCGCACCCGACCAGCGGCACCCCGTCCGCGGCCGGCGCGGGCACGGCCTCGCCGGCCGCCAGCGACGCCGGGGCGAACGAGCGGACGGTCAGGTCGCGCTCGCGTGACGTGCAGGTGACCACCAGGGTGGACTCGGCGAGCCCGTACCCCGGTTTCAGCGCGCCGCGCCGGAACCCGACCGGCCCGAACCTGTCGGCGAACGCGTCCAGCGTGGCGATCCGGATCGGCTCGGCCCCGCTGACCGCCATCGTCAGGCAGGACAGGTCGAGCCCGGCCAGCTCCCCGTCGCCGATCCGGCGGGTCGCCCACGCGTAGCCGAAGTCGGGCGCCACGGTCCAGTCCACCCGGTGGTCGCTGATCGCGCGCAGCCAGCGGATCGGCCGGGCGACCACCGCCTCCGGCGAGAGCAGGACCAGGTCGGCCTCCGCGTGCAGGGACTGCAGCAGGAGCCCGACCAACCCCATGTCGTGGTGGTGCGGCAGCCAGCCGCCGATCCGCCGGACGGGGACGCCGCCGCTGATCTTCCCGAACAGCTCCAGGTTGTGCGTCAGGCTGCCGCGGGTGACCTCGACGCCGCGCGGCCGGCTGGTCGACCCGGAGGTGTACTGCAGGTAGGCGACGGTGTCGGCGCCCACCTCCGGCGGCTCCCAGGAGTCGGGGTCGGCGGTCTCGTCGAAGGCGCGTGCCGACAGGCCGCCGAGCGCGGCCACGTGCGCCTCGTCGGTGAGCACCACCCGTGCGCCCGAGTCCTCGACCAGGCGGTCCACCCGGTCGGCCCGCGAGGCCCCGGACGAGGGCAGGGGCGCGGGCACCGCCACGGCGCGCGCGTAGAGGCAGCCGAGGAACGCGACGAGGAAGTCCGGCCCGGCGGGGTAGAGCAGCAGCACCGGTTCGTCCGCCAGCCCGGACCGGGTCAGCCAGGCCGCCACCGCCCTGGCCCTCCGGTCCAGTTCGAGGTGGGTCAGCTCGACCGCCGGGCGCCCGTCCCGGAGGAGGGTGATCTTCCGGTCGGCGCGCGGGTGCGCGCGGAAGCGGGTGACGAAGTCCGTCATCCGGGCAGCCCCTCTCGGGTGTACCAGGAGATGAGGAGGTCGAGGACGCGGGGGCTGACCGGTGGTGTCTCGGCGTCCGCGCGGGACTCGAACTCGTACTCGTGGCGCAGGTAGGGGGAGGTGAACTTGCACCGCATGTTGACGATCGCCTCGAACCTGCCGAACGGCTCGGCCTCGACGTCCGCGGCGGTGACGGCGACCAGCTCGACGGGCAGGTGCCGGGAGATCGCGGCGAACAGGTCGGCCACCGGCACCGCGGTCGGGGGCACGAGGTGCCGCACCGGCCGGTCGAGCGGACCGCCCACCAGCGCCAGCAGCCGGTCCACCGTGCTGTCGACGGGCGTCAGGTGCAGGGTCGCCCTCGGGTGGCAGACGAAGCGGACGCGTTCGCCGGGGGTGCGCCTCGCGAACAGCGCGATGACCCTGATGAAGTCGTAGACGCCGAGGTCGGACAGCGCCCGCCCGGTGCCGGAGTGACCAACCATGACGCCCAATCGGGTGACCAATACATCACCCTTCTGTGCTAACTCGGTCTGGGAGAGTGCTACTTCGGCGAGTCTTTTGGAGTGCTCGTAGTGATTTCTGAACTCGGATGGGTGACCGTATTCAGGCCATTGCTCCAGCGCTTTGCCCTGAGTGGTTCCGTGTTGGTAAGCGGTGCTGACGTGGACGTACCGGGAACCGGGTTTCGCGTGCCGCGCGAACGCGGCAGCGGTGTTGGCCGAGCCGACCACGTTGACCGCGTGCAATTCGGCCTCGCGACGCGGGAAGAACGTGATGAGGGCGGCGCTGTGCCAATAGGCGCAGGGTTCGGCGAACAGCTCGGACGTCGGTGTCCCCAGGCCCGGTTCGGCCAGCGAGAACGGCCTGACCTGCACCTTCTTCACCAGGGCGGGGTCCAGGTGCAGCGTGGTCAAGGCGTCGGCGACCTTTCTCCTGACGACTTCCTCGCTGGCGCGCGCCAAAGCGATCACCGAGTCGCCGCGTGCCACGAGCGCGCCGATGAGGTGGGAGGCCACAAACCCATTGGCCCCGTCTACCACGTGGTCGGCCATGGGGACAACCTTCCCGTGTTCGCACAGCTGACAGTAGCCTTCGCATCGCCAGAGTAGTGCCCCTCGGAGAAAGGGTCGCAATCCCATGCTCGACGAACTGATGAAACGGAAACTCGCGCACCTCTTCGCACTGCTGGACGTCGACGACGACGGCACCATCGACAGGATGGACTACACGGCCTCCGCCGACCGGCTCGTCACCGCGTTCGGGTACGCGCCGGGCTCGGCCGAGAGCGAACTCGTCCGGGACCGCTACGACCGGTTGTGGGAGGCGGTCACGCTCCCGATGGACGCCGACGGGGACGAGCGCGTCGACGTCGAGGAGTACTCCGCGGGCATGGACCGGTTCGTGGCCGCGTCCGAGGAGGGCTATCGGAACCACATCGCACCGGTCGCCGACGCCTTCTACGACCTGATGGACGTCGACGGCGACGGCCGGATCACCCGGACCGAGTACGTGCGCATGGCCGCCAGCGCCTTCCGCCTGTCCGAGGACGCGGGCAGCGCCGCCTTCGACAAGCTCGACCTGAACGGCAACGGCTGGCTCGACCGCGACGAACTGCACGCCGCCAACGAGCAGTTCTTCCGCAGCTCGGACGAGGGCGCCAGGGGGAACTGGATCTTCGGCCCGATCGCGGCCTGACCCGCCTCCTCCTCCGAAGTGGCCCCAGCGGTGTTCCGAGTCGCGCCGTCCCCGGCGACCGGGCCGTGACGTCACCGCGTTGCGGTGGCGCCACGGCCCTTCGTGCGCGTCGGATGGGGCGGACGTCGACCCGGAAGCGCGTTGATGTCGCGGGACGTCCGGGTTCGGGACCGGTGGTGCGGGGTGCGGGTGGGGCATTGACAACTGCCGGGAAGAGTTCGTGTAATTCTTTCAGGTATCACTCTCCCCAACCGTCCCTGCACGCGGAGTAACGGGAGGTATGGCCATGTCACTGCCGCGCCACACTCGGGTCGTGGTCTCGACGCTCGGAGCCCTGGCGGTCGCCGCCGGCCTGACGACCGCGCCCGCGCACGCCCAGCCCGCCGCCGCCCCGGCCGGCTCGGTCGCCGCGGTCACCGACCGGATCGCCGCACGGCTGGCGGGTGAGTTCGCCGACGACGCCCGGCGCGCCGGCCTGCTGTCGGCCACCTCGACCCACCCGGTGCCGCTGGCGCGGGCGGCCGGGGACACCGCGCTCGGGCGGGCCGTGCGCGACGCCGACCGGGCGGTCCTGACCGCCAAGGGGTTGCCGCAGGACGGCACGTCCCTGCTCACGATCCGACTCGCGCACGCCGACATGGCCGCCGCGCTGCGCCGGGGCGCCGCACCGCTGGTCGCGGCCTCCTCCACCGACGACGCGGCGACGACCGTGACGGCCTACGACCGCGCGGGACGGCGGGTGGCGCTCGCCGCCGACCGGGTGCCGACGCGCCCGGTCTACCTGGTGGAGGTCGACGCCGCCGTCGCGCTGACCAAGGGTTCCGAGGTGCTGCGCTCGGCGCTGTCGCAGCGCGGCCTGTCCTCCGCCGTCGCGCCCGCCGCCGGTTACTGGGCCACGCAGCTCACGTCGATCCGCCTGGACGACGACCACGAGCCGTGGCACAAGGGCGACGCGGAGATCTTCACGATCACCGCCGGGTTCGGCCTGGACGGCAAGGTCAAGGTCGACACCGTCCAGCTCCCCTACCTGGACGACGACGGCAAGACCTACTACCCCAACCAGCTCCTGGTCCACTTCTCCGAGTACAAGTACGACCTCGCCGACATCGTCATGATGGAGGAGGACGGCGGCACCAACTACCGCGACCTCGCCCTCGCGCTCACCCAGGCGCTGCTGACCATCGTCGACGGCGGCGTGTACATCCCGCTGGTGAACGCGATCCTCAACGCCCTGCCGGACGGCTGGTGGACCGACGACCCCGACTACGTCGACTCCTGGTACACCCTCTCGACCGCGACCGGCGGCACCCTGCGCGGCGCGGCGGGCAACGGCACGATGACCGTCGCCCCGTACTGGGTCGCGCCGCTGTAGGGCGCGCACCGCGGGACCGGTCCCGCCCCCCTACGATCCTCGCCATGATCCCCGAACCGCCGCTGCCCGCCGACCTGCGGGCGCTGTTCGCCGACGGCGCCGACGCCGGCCGAGCGCTGACGGTCCCGCTGCCGCCCGGCCGGTCGATCACCTCCGAGGAGGAGGACGACGCCGGGCGGCCCGCGTTCTGGCTCAGCGACGGCCCCGCGCCCGCGGGGCTGTGGGAGCGCCTGCGCGCGGAGCACGCCCGATCGGGTCTGTGGCCGCTGCTGCTGGACTCGCTGGACGACGAGGACGACGAGTACCGCCCGTGGGGGAACGGCGAGGTGCTGCCCGGTGAGATGTCCTCGCCCGGCGACCACGTCGCCGAGGAACTGCTGGCCGGCTGGTGGGCGGACAACACGGCGGACGACCCGGACGACGCGTTGACCCCGGCCGAGCGCGCGGCCGTCACCGCGCCGTTCGGGCGGACCTGGCCCGGCCTGGCGCTCACCCCGCCGCTCGGCGCCGACCCCGACCGCGTCGCCGACGGCCTGGCCGAACAGCTCGTGGCGGGCCACCCGTCGATCCGCCTCGGCCTGGTCGCCGCCGACCGCGGCGCGGACGCGCTGACCACCGCCGGGTGGGTCGGTCCGACGAACCACACCGGCGACACCGCCGAGGTCTCCGCGGTGCTGCGGAGCTGGGAGGAGCGGTTCGGCGCGCGGGTCGTCGGCGTCGGGTTCGCCACGCTCGTGCTGAGCGTCGCCTCCCCGCCGACCACGCTCGCGAGCGCGATGGCCGTCGCCGCCGAGCACTTCGCCCTCTGCCCGGACAACGTCTGGCAGGGCGAACCCCCGAACACGCTCGCCGGCTACGCCGAACGCCTCCTGCACGACCACTCGTGGACCTTCTGGTGGGACTGACCCGACGGCTCTGGGGCTCAGTGAAATTGCACTGACGCGGGAAATGGGGCGGGCGGGACGAAAAACCCTGGCCCTTCCTCAATCCTGGAGTCATGTGACATGGTACTGACGTGGTCGCCCCCGATCGGGTAGTCGTCGTGGGCGCGGGCATCGTCGGCGCGGCGATCGCCCGCGCCCTGGCCCGCGCCGGCGTCGCGGTCACCGTCGTGGACCGCGGCGCCAGTGCGGGCGGCGCCTCCGCGAGCGGCGAGGGGAACCTGCTCGTCTCCGACAAGGAACCCGGCGCCGAACTCGCGCTCGCGCGGCGCTCGCTCGCCTCCTGGTCGCGCGTCGAGGACGAGTTGCGCGACGAGCTGCCCGCGGACTTCCCCGGACTGGAGCTGGAGCGCAAGGGCGGCCTCGTCGTCGCCACCACCGAGGCGGGCGCGGCGGCGCTGCACGAGCTGGCCGACGCCCAGCGCGCCGTCGGCGTCCGGGCCGAGGCGGTCGGCGACGACCGCGTCCGGGAACTCGAACCCGACCTCACCCCGCACCGCACCGCGGCCGTGTTCTACCCCGAGGACATGCAGGTGCAGCCGGTCGTCGCCACCGAGGCGCTGCTCGCCGCCGCGCGCCGCCACGGCGCGCGGGTGCTCCAGGGCGTCGAGGTCACCGGCCCGGTGCTCGACCGGGGCAGGCTCGTCGGGGCCGCGACCACCGCCGGAGCGCTGCCCGCCGACGCGGTGGTGCTCGCCGCCGGCCCCTGGTCCGGCGCGGTCGCCGCGCGGTTCGGGGTCGTGCTCCCGGTCGCGCCCCGGCGGGGCACCGTGCTCGTCACCTCCCGGATGCCGCAGCGGGTGCGGCACAAGGTCTACGACGCCGACTACGTGGGCGCGGTCGGTTCCGACGCGGCCGACCTGCAGGTGTCCGGCGTGGTCGAGTCGACGGCGGCGGGCACCGTCCTCATCGGCTCCTCCCGCGAGCGGCGCGGGTTCGACGAGCGGATCGAGGCGGGGGTCCTTGCCGCGCTCGCCGCCAAGGCGCTGCTGCTGTTCCCGTTCCTCGCCGACGTCCAGGTCATGCGCGCGTACGGCGGCTTCCGCCCGTTCGTCCCCGACCACCTGCCGGTGATCGGCCCCGACCACCGGCTGCCCGGCCTGTGGCACGCCACCGGGCACGAGGGCGCGGGCATCGGCCTGAGCCTGGCCACCGCCGAGGTGCTGTGCGGCCAGGTCGTGCGCGACGGGCCCGGCGAGGACCCGCTGGCCGCCGCGTTCCGGCTGGACCGCCCGACCCTGCTCCCGCACCTCGGAGGCGCCGCCCGATGACGGACATCCACGTCGAGGTCGACGGAACGCCCGTCGCGGGCCTGGCGGGCCAGAGCATCGCCGCGCTCCTGCTCGCCTCCGGCCGCACCTCGTGGCGCCGCACCCGCGAGGGCCGGCCGCGCGGCGTGTTCTGCGGGATCGGCGCCTGCTTCGACTGCGTCGTCACCGTCAACGGCCTGCGCGACGTGCGCGCCTGCCTGCGCCGCGCCGTCGACGGCGACCGCGTCGAGCTGCAGGAGGACGACCGTGCCTGACGTCCTCGTGGTCGGCGGCGGACCCGCCGGGATGACCGCCGCGCTCGCCGCCCGCCGCCACGGCGCGGAGCGGGTCGTCCTCCTCGAAGCCGACGACGACGTCGGCGGCCAGTACTGGCGGCACCCGCCCGCCGGGCGCGCCGACCCCGACGAGGGGGAGTGGCACCACCACTGGCAGCGCTTCGTCTCGCTGCGCGCCGCCCTGCTGCGCGACCCCGGCTGCGAGGTCGTCACGAACGCCCACGTGTGGTCCGTCGACCGCCGCGACGGCATGCCCCCGCTCGTGCACGCCCTCGTCGGCGAGCCCGACGGGCAGGACCGCGCCCAGCGCACCTTCGACCCGGCCGCGCTCGTCCTGGCCACCGGCGCCCACGAGCGCACCCTGCCGTTCCCCGGCTGGGACCTGCCCGGCGTCTTCACCGCGGGCGCCGCGCAGGCGCTGGCCAAGGGCGAGCGGGTGGCCGTCGGCCGGCGCGTCCTCGTCGCGGGCTCCGGCCCGTTCCTGCTGCCCGTCGTGGCCGGCTTGATCCGGGTCGGCGCGCAGGTCGTCGGCGTGGTCGAAGCCTCCGGTCCGGCACGGCTCGCGAAGGGCTGGGGCGCCAAGCCGTGGCGGCTGGCCGGCGTCGGCGTCGGCGGCAAGGCCGTCGAGCTGGCGGGTTACCTGCGGGTGCTCGCCGCGCACCGCGTCCCCTGCCGGACGGGCGCGGCCGTCGTCGCCGCCCACGGCGTCGACCGCGTCCAGGCCGTCACCGTCGCCCGGCTGAACCCCGACTGGTCGCCGGTCGCCGGCTCCGGGCGGCGGATCGAGGTCGACGCCGTCTGCGTCGGCCACGGCTTCGTCCCGCGCGCCGAACTCGCCATCGCGGCGGGCTGCGCGCTCGACGGGCACGGCGCCGTCGAGGTCGACGACCGGCAGCGGACCTCCGTGCCCGGCGTCCTCACCGCGGGCGAGCTGACCGGCATCGGCGGCGTCGACCTGGCGCTCGCCGAGGGCCTGGTCGCCGGGGCCGTGGCCGCCGGGGGAGAACCCGCCCCCGCCGCACTGCGCCGCCGCGCGGTCTTCCGCGAGTTCGCCACCCGGCTCGCCGCCGCCCACGCCACCGGGCCGGGCTGGCGGTCCTGGTTGGACGACACCACGGTGGTCTGCCGCTGCGAGGACGTCACCGCCGGCGCCCTGCGCCGGGCCGCCGGGTCGACCCGCTCCCGGGGCTTGCGCTCGCTCAAGCTCACCACCCGCGCCGGCCTCGGCCTGTGCCAGGGCCGCACCTGCGGCCGGACCGTCGAGGACCTGCTCACCGGCGTGCTCGACCCGGGCCGCACCGCCAACCGACCCATCGCCGTGCCGCTGCGCCTCGGCGAGCTGGCCGACCACGGCCGCACCGGCAACCGAGAGGACGTCCCATGAGTTCCGGACCGGCATCCCTGCGCGGGGTCGTCGTCGCCACCGCCCTGCCGTTCAAGGAGAACCCCGCCGCGCCCGCCGGCCTGGAGGTCGACTTCGACCGCTACGCCGAGCACTGCGACTGGCTGATGGCCAACGGCTGCCACGGCATCGGCGCCAACGGCTCGCTCGGCGAGTACTCCGCGCTGACCGACGCCGAGCGCCGCGAGGTCGTCAGGGTCGCCGTGGCCGCGGTAGGCGACCGAGGCGTCGTCGTGGCGGGCGTGCACGGTCCCGGCTGGCACCAGGCCAGGCACTGGGCCGAGCTGGCCGCCGAGGACGGCGCCCACGGCGTGCTCGCCCTGCCACCCACGACGTACCGGGCCGACCACGCGCAGGTGGTCGAGCACTACGCCAGGATCGACGAGGTCGGCCTGCCGATCATGATCTACAACAACCCGATCGACACCAAGGTCGACCTGGTGCCGGAACTGGTCGCCGAGATCGCCGAGCTGCCCAACGTCACCGCCGTCAAGGAGTTCAGCGGCGACGTGCGCAGGCTCTTCCAGATCGCCGAGCTGTGCGACGTCGACGTGGTCGTGGGCGCCGACGACGTGCTCTTCGAGCTGATGGCCGACGGCGCCGTCGGCTGGTTCGCGGGCTTCCCCAACGTCTTCCCCGCCGAGTCCGCCGCCCTCTACGAGCACCTGCTCGCGGGCCGCCTCACCGAGGCCAGGGAGCTGTACCGGCACCTCGTCGCGCTGTTCCGCTGGGACTCGCGCACCGAGTTCGTGCAGGCGATCAAGCTGTGCATGGACGAGGTCGGCCGCTACGGCGGGCCGTGCCGCCCGCCGCGCGGCCCGCTCACCGCCGACCACGCCGCGCGGGTGCGGGCGGACCTGCGCCGGGCCGTCGCCGGCATCGAGGCGTCGCGCACCGCCGAGGTGGTCTGAGGTGCGCGCGTCGCGGATGTTCTCCGCCGTCGACTCGCACACCGAGGGCATGCCGACGCGGGTGGTGACCGGCGGCGTCGGCGTCATCCCCGGGGCCACCATGAACGAGCGGCGGCTGCACTTCGTCGAACACCTCGACCACGTGCGGCGGCTGCTGGTCAACGAGCCGCGCGGCCACTCGGCGATGAGCGGCGCGATCCTGCAGCCGCCCACCCGTCCCGACGCGGACTTCGGCGTGCTCTACATCGAGGTGTCCGGCTGCCTGCCCATGTGCGGGCACGGCACGATCGGGGTGGCCACGGTGCTGGTCGAGACCGGCATGGTCGAGGTGACCGAGCCGGTGACCACGATCCGGCTGGACACCCCGGCCGGGCTGGTGGTGGCCGAGGTGGCGGTCCGCGACGGGCACGCCGACAGCGTGACCCTGCGCAACGTCCCGTCGTACTGCGACCGGCTCGACGAGGTGGTGGAGGTGCCGGGGCTCGGCGCGGTCCGCTACAGCCTGGCGTTCGGCGGCAACTTCTACGCGATGGTCGACCTCGACCAGGTCGGGCTGCCGTTCGACCGGGCGCGCAAGGACGACATCCTGGCCGCCGGGTTGGCGATCATGGACGCCGTCAACACCTCCGCGCCGCCCGCGCACCCGGAGATCGAGGGCGTCGACCACTGCCACCACGTGGAGTTCATCGCGCCGGGCTCGGACGCGCGGCACTCGCGGCACGCGATGGCCATCCACCCCGGCTGGTTCGACCGCTCGCCGTGCGGCACCGGCACGTCCGCGCGGATGGCCGAGCTGCACGCGCGCGGCGAGCTGCCGCTGGGGCGGGACTTCGTCAACGAGTCCTTCATCGGCAGCCGGTTCACCGGTCGCCTGGTGGCCGAGACGACCGTCGGCGGGCGGCCCGCGGTGGTGCCGACCATCACCGGCCGCGCCTGGGTGACCGGGGTGGGGCAGTACCTGCTCGACCCGACCGACCCGTACCCGGCGGGGTTCGAGTTCTGACGGGTGACGACCCGCAGGTCAGGGGTAAGGTCGGCGCCGTGCGACCCGGCGCCGCGGGTCCACGACAGCGGGAGGCTGCGGAGGTGGGTCCGTCGACCATCAACCCGGTGGCCGCGGGCGCGAGCCTGCGCGGCTCGGTGGAGGACGCGGTCGCCGCCGCCATCGTCTCGGGTGAGCTGGCGCCGGGAACCCTGGTCACCGCGCCCACCCTCGCGGCCCGGTTCGGGGTGTCCGCCACCCCGGTGCGGGAGGCGATGCTCAACCTGCGCAAGCGCGGGTTCGTCGACGTGGTGCGCAACAAGGGCTTCCGCATCACGGAGGTCAGCGAGCAGGACCTGTGGGAGATCGTGCGGCTGCGCCAGCAGCTGGAGGCGCCGCCGATGCGGGAGATCGCCCGGACGTTGCAGCCCTCGACCGCCGCCGAGCTGCGGGTGAAGGCCCAGGCCATCGTGGACGCCGCCGCGGCGGCCGACCTGGCCGGCTACCTGGCGGCCGACCTGACCTTCCACCTGAGGTTGCTGGAGCTGCACGGCAACCGCCGGCTCGTCGCGATCGTGGAGGACCTGCGCCAGCAGACGCGCATGGTCGGGCTGGCCGGCATGGTCGGCACGCCCGAGCTGGCCAGGTCCGCCGCCGAGCACCACAGCCTGGTCGACCTCCTGGAGGCCCGGGACGGTCGGGGGGCGGAAGCGCTGCTGACCGCCCACATCGGCCACGTGCTCGGCTGGTGGAGCGGCAACTCCGAGGACTGAGGCCACTCCGCTCCGGGTCACGGGGTGTCGCGGAGGCGGAGGAGCCCGGCGCCCTTGCCGGACACGCCCCGGGCGGCGGCCTGCCGGGCCAGCCACTCCAGGATCGCCCGGTTCGTCTCGGCCGGCTTCTCCTGCTGGATCCAGTGGCCGCAGTCCAGGCCGACCACCTCCACGGCGGGCACGAACTCCGGCAGGCGCTCGAACCTCGGGATCGTGTCGCGGTCGCCGTAGATCATGAGCGCGGGTTGCCGGATGACCGGGTCCGCGTCGGCCAGCAGGCGCCAGTTGCGGTCGAGGTTGCGGTACCAGTTGATGCTGCTCGTGAAGCCCGTCGACTCGAAGGCGGAGATGAAGACGGCCAGTTCGCCGTCGCTCATGACCGGTTCGCCGAGAGGCGCCTCCGCCCTGGCGAGGTCGATCATCGCCATGCCCGGCTGAGGCGGTTGCGGGGGCACGTCCTTGCGGAACGCGTTGCGCAGGAACCGGGCCGCGTGCTCGTCGAGCACGGCGTCCGCGACGCCCGGTTGCCGGTTGAAGTGGACGAAGTAGAAGTCGGCGCCGAACACGGCCTCCATGAACTCGATCCAGGGCGTCTCCCCGCGCTCCTGGTAGGGCAGGCTCAGCGCCACCACGCCGTTCACCCGGCCCGGGTGCAGCAGGGTCAGGCCCCAGACGACGAACGCGCCCCAGTCGTGGCCGACGAAGGTGGCGTCCTCGTAGCCGTAGTGGTCGAGGAGCGCGACGAGGTCGCCCGACAGGTGCGCGATGTCGTAGTCCGCCACCTCGGCCGGGCGGGACGAGTTGCCGTAGCCGCGCTGGTTCGGGACGATCACGTGGTAGCCCGCCGCGACCAGCGCCGGCACCTGGTGGCGCCAGGAGAAGGCGTGCTCCGGCCAGCCGTGGCAGAGCACGACGGGCCGTCCCGCGTTCTCCCGGCCCGCTTCGAAGACCTCCAGCTCCACACCGTTGACGGGGACGAGGGTGGGCCGGGGAAAGTCGATCGGGTCGGACATCGCACTTCCTGTCTGTGGTTCGGGGTCGCAGCCGGCGGCCGATGCGGTCAGGTGACCATCGTGTCGCCGAAACAGGCCACCTCGTGACCGGTTTGCTGTGGGAGTCTCGGCGGTGTGCGAGCCGACCGGCTGATGGCCGTCCTCCTGCTGCTGCAACAGCGCGAGCAGCTGACCGCGGCGGACGTCGCCCGGGAGCTGGAGGTGTCCGAGCGCACCGCCCGCCGTGACCTCGACGCCCTGGCGATGGCCGGTGTGCCCGTCTACTCCACGCGGGGCCGGGGCGGCGGCTGGCGCCTCGTGGGCGGCGCCCGCACCGACCTGTCCGGGCTGACCGCGGGTGAGGCCCGCGCCCTGTTCCTGGTCGCCGGTCCGGCCTCGACCGCGACGCCGACCGTGAAAGCTGCGCTGCGCAAGCTCGTCCGCGCCCTGCCGGAGCCCTTCCGGGCGCAGGCCGAGGCGGCGGCGTCGTCGCTGGTCGTGGACCCGCAGCGGTGGGGGTCGAGCCGGGTCGAGCACCGGCCGCCGCCCCGCTTCCTCGACCAGCTCCAGGACGCGGTGATCCGCGGCGCCCAGGTGCGGCTCGGCTACGTCGACAGCACCGGCGCCGGGACCGAGAGGACCGTCCACCCGCTGGGCGTCGTCGCCAAGGGCCCGTTGTGGTACCTCGTCTGCGACACCGAGGCCGGTCGGCGGACCTTCCGGGTCGACCGCGTGTCGTCCGCCGACCCGACCGGCGACCCCGTGCGCCGACCCGACGACTTCGACCTCGCCGCGAGCTGGCGCGAGATCGCCGACGAGGTCGACCGCAGGCGAACGCCCCTCGAGGCCCGGGCGACCTGCGCGCCCGACGGGCTGGCGCGGCTCCGGATGGTGCTCCGCGACCGGCTGGAGGTCGGCGGCCCCACGACCGACGGCCGCGTCGAGGTCGTGATCCGCGGCTACAACGAGTACGCGCTCGCCGGCGAGCTCGCCGGGCTGGTCGAGTGGCTGGAGGTGACCGGCCCCGAGGAGGTGCGGGACCGCCTGGCGTCGATCGGCGAAGCACTCGTCGAACGGTACGGCTGAAGTCGGGGCGAAGCCGGGAACCGGTGCGGCTCGAGCACTTCGCGCGTCAGCGCTGCAAGTCCGCGGTGTCCTCCGAAGCCCCGCGCACGGCCAGTGCGGCGTCACGCACGTCGGAGTGCAGGTCGAACACCTCGTCCATGCCGGTCATGCGCAGGGGGCGCAGGACGGAGTGCTGGGTGGCGACGATGACGAACGCGGTGCCCGAGCGCTCGGTGTGCTGGTCGATCTCCGCCAGCAGCGCGAGGCCGCTGGAGGCCATGAAGGTCACCCCGGTCAGGTCGAGCACCGCGGCGGGGCCGGCGCCCTCCAGCCACTCCAGCAGGTCCCGGCGCACCGCCCGCGTGGTGTCCATGTCGATCTCGCCGGTGACGTGCAGCACCGGCACGCCCTCGACCACGGCGGACGCCACCGCCGCGGTCGCGCCAGGACCCTGGTGGCCCATCGGTCCACTTCCCCTCGAAGCCGTGTCAACGGCGATGAATTGCGCGCTCGATCCCCGATGCGGTCGCGTCGACCACCACACAGAGTAGGTTCCGCCTGTCACGGCCACATGACGAGTCCCCGACCCCGGCGGCTACCCGGCCAGGCACAGGAACGCGTGCACGGCCGTGCCCTGGTCACAGGTGTGCACGCGGACGAGGTCCGCGAGGGTGTTGACCACCAACAGGCCGCGGCCGCCCTCCTGGCCGGGGGCGACGGGCCGGCGCCCGGCGAGCGGGTCGGTCAGCCGGCCGGTGTCCTCCACGGTGCAGACGAGGTGGTCGGCGTCGTTCCAGACGGTCAGCAGGCAGCCCGAGCCGGTGTGCCGGAGGCTGTTGGTCACCAGCTCGGTGGTGATGAGGGCGAACTCCCCGGTGCGCTCGTCGGGCAGTCCGCGCCGCCGCGCCTCGGCGGTGGCCAGCCGGCGGGCGTCGCGGATGCCGGCCGTGGTGGTGACGGACAGCGTGCACCTCTCCGCGGCGGGGGCGACCGGGCGGTTGTAGCGGTCGACGACGTCGGCGGGGGCGTAGCGGTCGCTGTCGGAGCGCCGGGCGGTGTCCCACAGCAGGGGGTGGGTGGCCAGGGCGTCGGCGAGGACGTCCTCGGTGAGCGCCGTGGTGTCGTAGGGGCAGGCGATGGTGACGTCGCGCCCGGCGAAGGCGAAGTTGATCAGCGCTTCGTGCTGCGCGCAGGCGGGGTACTCGGTGTCCGTGCGGCCGGCCCAGATCGGTTCGCCGACGATGCGCACGTGCGCGTCCCGGTGCGCGTCGGCGAAGCGGCGCAGCACCGCGGGGATGATCCGGCCGGGGTTGCGGCCCTCGACCCGCATGTCGAGCAGTAGCACGTCGTCGGCGGCGTCGCCCAGCGCGTCGCGCAGCAGCAGCACCCTGGCGCCGGGCACCGCCGCCGCCACCGCGTGGCCCCGTTCGAGGCCGTCGGTCATGAACGGGACCAGCAGGTCGAGGTAGTCCTCGTCGGAGGCGTAGAACACGGCGGGGTGGACGAAACCGCCCGGGGCGTCGGCGTGGGTGGTCGTCACGAGACGGCCTCCACGCGGATGTTGTCCAGGCCGAGCAGGTCCACCAGGGTGGTCACGCCCGTCCACGGGGAGCGCAGCACGACCTCCGAGTCGAAGGCGGCGACGTGCGAGGACAGGCGAATGAGGGCGCGGTGGTCCACGAAGTCCAGCTCCCGCGCGTCCAGCACCACCGTCCCGCCCCGCGGGCGCAGCTCGGCCTGCCGCAGCGCGAGGGCGAACAGGTCCTCGTTGTGCAGGTCCAGCTCACCGCCCAGCGCGACCACCCGGTCGCCCGCGGCGTGCAGCCGGAAGCCCGGTGAGGGGCTGTTGGTGCCCGGGTGCATGCAGGCGATCCGGTCGAACGCGTCGGCGTCGACCTCGACGGCCGAGTAGGCGCACATCGCCGAGAACGGGTGGTCGGCCATGTGGTGGTCGACCAGGTGCTCGTAGCGGGCGAAGGCCGCCAGCTGGTCCGGGGTGCGCACCAGCGGCGTGCAGTCGGCGGCGACGCGCAGGCCGGCGAACCCGGCCGCCAGGGCCGCCGCCGTGGCGTCGGCGTAGGCCCGGACCTGGGAGGCGGGCTCGACCACCGCCCCGACCGGGTAGGTGGCGTCCAGCGAGACGACCCGGGCGGCGCCGGTCCGCAGCGCCGCGGCGAGGGAGTCGTCGCCGCGCAGGTCCTCCGCCAGCTCTGCCACCGCGCCGGCGGCGACGTACCAGACCTGCAGGCCGCGGTCGAGCCCGTCGGCCAGGAACTCGCGGGCCCGGGCGCGGAACTCCTGCCCGTCGCGGTAGTGCCAGCACACGTGGTCGTGCGCGCCCAGTCCGCTCACCCGGTCCGTCAGACCTGATCGGCGCATGTCGGCCACCTCTGGGGTACTCGTCGCCGGCGCACCGGTGGGTCGGGTGTGACGCTCCGGTCGACGGGACGTCGAGTCCACCATGCCAGTCCGCCACCGGGCAGTCGAGGCCGAGGTGTCGGGCGTTCGCAGGTCAGGGACCATCGGAGGGGACGACTTCCACGGTGGTCAGCTCGGTCAGCCCGGAGACGGTGAGCACCGGTCGCAGCAGCGGACCGGTCCGGACGCGGATGTCGTCGGCGTGGGCGAACAGGGAGTGCAGCGCGCTGCTGTCCAGGTAGCCCACCGCCGTCAGGTCGACCACCAGCGGGGCGCCCGCGGCGACGCCTTCGGCCACCGCCGCGGCGAACACGTCGTTGTTGCTCATGTCGATCTCGCCGACGACCTTGAGCACGCGGGTGCCGTCGGGCAGGGCGGCGGTGGTGATGTCCAGCGCAGTGGTCACGGGGCGATCCTCGCGTGCATCTCGATGGTGGTGCCAGTGGGGCCGGGCGACACGGTGACGACGTCGACCAGGCCGTGCATCAGGCGCAGGCCGTGGCCCCGGCTCCGGTCGGCGGGGGGAGAGGGTTCCCGCCACGCGCCGGTGTCGGTCACGACCACGCGCACCTGGCCGGGGAGGGCGATCGCCCGCAGGCGGACCGAGCGGTCGGGGTGGTCGCGGTGGCCGTGCTCGACGGCGTTGGTGCACGCCTCCCCGGCGGCGACCAGGATGTCGAACCGCTGCTGGGCGGTGATGTCGCAGCCGTCCAACCAGGCCCGCAGGGTCGCCCGCGCCGGCGCCAGCTCGGTCGACGTCGCGGGGAAGGCGACGTCCAGCGGCGCGGGGTGGCGGTAGACCAGCAGGGCGACGTCGTCCTCGTAGCCGTTCGCGGGTGTCAGGTCGGCCATGACGCGGCTGGCCAGGTCGTCCACCGGGACGTCCCGGGCCTCCTGCACGGCGGCGGAGGCGGCTTCGATGCCGTCGGTGAGGGAGCGGCGGCGGCGTTCGACCAGGCCGTCGGTGTAGAGCAGCAGCGTGGCGCGGGCGGGCACCGAGACGGTCACCTCGGGGCGCTCCCGGCCGGGGCGCACGGCCAGCGGGAGGCCGCGGCCCTGGTCGAGCAGTTCGGTGGCGCCGTCCGCGGTGACCAGGATGCCGGGCGGGTGCCCGGCGCTGGAGTAGACGAGGTCCCCGGTGGCGGTGTCGAGGACCGCGCAGAACACGGTGGTGCACATCGCGCCGGGCAGGGTGGCGGCGAACCGGTCCAGGGCGGTGAGCGTGCGGCCGGGGCTGAGCTCCTGGAGCAGCAGCGCCCGGCAGGCGCTGCGCAGCTGGCCCATGACGGTGGCGGCCTCCAGGCCGTGGCCGACGCAGTCGCCGACCACGATGGCGGTGCGCCCGTCGGGCAGCGCGAAGGTGTCGTACCAGTCCCCGCCGACCTTCAGCGGCCTGCTCGCGGGTTCGTAGCGCACGGCGAAGCCGTCGGGCAGCCGGGCCGGGCCCAGGATGGCGCGCTGCAGGGCGAGCGCGGTCTCGCGCTGCTGGTCGATCTGGTGCATCCGGTGCAGGCCCTGCCCGAGGTGCCCGGCCAGCAGGGCCAGCAGGGTCTGGTCCTCGTCGGACGGCGTGCGCCTGCCCTCCAGCTCGATGCGCACCACGAGCACGCCCAGCGGGTGCTCCAGCGTCACCGACACCACCCCGGACCGCTGCGTGACGGGCGTCAACAACGGTCCGGCGCGCAGCGCTCCTAGCGATTCCC
This sequence comes from Saccharothrix sp. HUAS TT1, assembly GCF_040744945.1. Taxonomy (NCBI): domain Bacteria; kingdom Bacillati; phylum Actinomycetota; class Actinomycetes; order Pseudonocardiales; family Pseudonocardiaceae; genus Saccharothrix; species Saccharothrix camelliae. Next base: position 4,961,623 of record NZ_CP160453.1, read on the forward strand.
GCGTCGCCGACGACAACTCGGCCCAGGTGATCGCACCACCCACGGACACCACGTCGGGGTCGCCGCTCGGGCCGAACAGCACCGCGAGGACGCGGCGGGCCTCCCACAGCTCCTTCAGCTCGACCAGCACCCCCCGCAGCGCGTCGGAGGTGTCCTCGGCGCGGGAGAGCCGCAGGTTCACCGCGGCCAGCGCGGTGCTGCGCTGCACGGCGTAGTGCTCGGCGGTGATGTCGCGGATCGTGCCGACGGTCACGTGCCGCCCGCTGTCGGGGTCGGTCACCCGGTTGAACGACGCCGCCACCCACAGCCGACGACCGTCGCGGTGGGTCACGGGCAGGGTTTCGGCGCCGGAGCCGTGCTCCCTGAGGCGGTCGAACGCTTCACCGGCGCGGCGGTGCGCCTCGGGGTCGGCGTGCTCGTCGGGCCACCACGGGTGGCGCGGGGCGTAAGGCAGCCCCTCGGGGCCGTAGCCGAGCAGCTGGGTGAACGTGGTGTTGACCTCGACCACGGCGCCCTGCTCGTCGGCGACGAAGAACCCCTCCTGGAGGGAGTCGATCAGCGCGGTGCGCCAGGCGGCGTGGTGGTTGCGCAGGCGGGCCAGCTCGACGTTGGCCCGCACCCGGGCCAGCAGCTCGGCCGCGGAGAAGGGCTTGACCAGGTAGTCGTCGGCGCCCGCCTCCAACCCCTCGATGGACGCCTCCTGCCCGGCGCGGGCGGACAGCAGCAGCACGGGCACCCCCGCGGTGCGCGGGTCGGCGCGCAACGCGCCCAGCAGCTCCAACCCGTCGAGGTGGGGCATCATCACATCGCTGACCACCAGGTCCGGCGCCGCGCCGCGCACGGCCTCCAGCGCGGCCCGGCCGTCGTTCACGGTGGTCACCTCGTAGTGGGGCGCCAGCAGCCGGCGCAGGTAGTCGCGCATGTCCGCGTTGTCGTCGGCGACCAGCACCCGACCCGACGCCTGCCGGCCACCGGTGGGCGTCGTCGTCGGCACCACGGCGAGCCCTTGTTCACCGCGCACGCCGGGCAGCCAGCGCATCGCCTCCTGCACGAACGGGTCGGCGGTGGAGCTGACCACGTCCGCGCCGGCGGCCTCGGCCACCGAGTCGGCGGGCAGGTGGGCGTGGCCGAACGGCAGCCGGATGGTGAACGCGGTGCCAGCGCCCTCGGCGCTCTCGGCGGTGATCGTGCCGCCGTGCAGGCCCACCAGCTCCTGCACGAGCGCCAGCCCGATGCCGCTGCCCTCGTTCGAGCGCGACCGGGCGTTGTCGATGCGGTGGAACCGCTCGAACAACCGCGGCATCTCGTGCTCGGGCACGCCGGCGCCGGTGTCGGACACGGTGACCACGGCGTGGTCGCCGTCGCGCCGCACCGCGACCCCGATCGCGCCGTCGAAGGTGAACTTCAGGGCGTTGCTGAGCAGGTTGAGGACGACCTTCTCCCACATCGACCGGTCCAGGCGCACCGGTTCGCCCAGCGGCGGGCAGTCCACCCGGAACGCGAGCCCGGCGCGTTCGACGGCCGAGCGGAACACGCTGGCCAGCTCGGCGGTGAACGCGGCCAGGTCCACCGGCTCGTACCGGGCCTGCACCCGGCCCGCCTCGATGCGCGAGAAGTCCAGCAGCGTGTTGACCAGCTTGCCCAGCCGCAGGCCGTTGCGGTGCACTGACTCCAGCTCCTCGCGCACCGGGTCGTCGTCCGCGAACCGGTCCCGCAGCTCCTGCACCGGCCCCATGATCAACGTCAGCGGCGTGCGGAACTCGTGGCTGATGTTGGAGAAGAACGCCGTCTTGGCGCGGTCCAGCTCGGCCAGCTCCTCGGCCCGCCGCTGCTGGGCCTGGTAGCTGCGGGCGGAGGCGATGCCCGCCGCCACGTGCCCGGCGACCAGCTCGACGAAACCGCGGTAGCCCTCGTCCAGCGGCCGGTAGCGGTTCAGCCCCGCCACCAGGAAGCCGTACGGCGCACCGCCCTGCTGCTGCAGCGGCACCACCAGCGCCTGGGTCGGGGCCTGCGACCAGCCACCGACCGGCAGCCCGGCGAAGACGGGGCCGTCGAGGTCCACCAGCACCGGCTCACCGCCCGCCAGCCGGTCGGCGGGCCATGCGCCGGGCGGGCCGCCCGCCGGCAGCTCCGCCTGGGCGGCCGGGTGGTCGGCGCCGACGCCCGTCGCCCCGGCCAGCCGGGCGGTGCCGTCGTCCTGGAACAGGTAGAGCAGGCTGAAGGGCAGGTCGTGCGGGTTGCGGTCGAGCTGGCGGCAGGAGAAGGCCAGCGTCTCCTGCTCGGTGCGCACCACGCTGGGGTCCGAGCCGAGGTCGCGCAGCGTCGCCATGCGGCGTTCGCCGATGACGCCCTCGGTGACCTCGCTGACCACGCTCAGCATGCCGACCACGGCGCCGTCGTCGTCGCGCAGCGGGCTGTAGGAGAAGGTGTGGTAGGTCTCCTCGGTGTAGCCGGAGCGCTCCAGGAACAGCAGCAGCGCTTCGTCCCAGGTCGCCTCGCCGGTGGCCAGCACGGTGTCGATCCGGGGGCCGATGTCGTGCCAGATCTCCGCCCAGACCTCGTCGGCCGGGCGGCCCAGCGCCCACGGGTACTTGCGGCCCAGCGTGTCGCGCCGGTAGGCGTCGTTGCAGAAGAAGGTCAGGTCGGGTCCCCAGGCCATCCACATGGAGAACCGCGAGGACAGCAGGATGCTCACCGCGGTCTGGAGGCTCTGCGGCCACTCCGCCCGAGGGCCGAGCGGGGTCGCCTCCCAGTCCACCGCGGCGAGGTTCCGCCCGACTTCGCCGTCCACGGCGAACACGTCGACCCAGTTCCCGCCGGAGCCCGCCACCCGACACCCCTCACCGATGGCGGCCGCGGTGGAACGACACCACCAGGACCGCGACCAACCAGCACCGCCCTTCCGCCGGCACCCGTGCCGGCGGAAGGAGAGGATAAGTCACGGCCACGACACTGCCCCCCGACAGGTGGCCCAGCCCGGCCGGAGGCGGCCTCGCCGAGCCCCGCCCATGTCACGGTCGAGCCCGCTCTCACGCAGGAAATCTCCACGCGTGCATGTCGTGATCGCATGACCGGGCAGCGCGGCAGCGGCATTGATGCGAAAGTGTGGTCGTGCGGGGGAGCGTTTACTTGATCTCCGGAAGTCGCTAGCGTCTGCTGCGTGCCGCGGAACGATTCGCGGGCGCTGAAGCGAATCGCGGCATTTCCGGTTCCGCCTATTCCGCGAAGTCCACGTGGTCCGGTTATCCGTTGGCGGCGGTCCGTGGCGGCGGTGAAAACGTCATCACGACGAGGGGCGACATGCTGAAGAAAGCACTGCGAATGATGCTGGCCGCCGCGTGCGCGGTGGCGGCCACGATCACGTTGGGTTCCGGTGCGGCGAACGCCGCGGACGAGGCGGGTCGTCCCGTGCCGGCGGTGGTCGACGTCGGCGTCCAGGCGTCCCCGAAGTGCTCCGGCACGTCGTCCTACGGGCCCATCCGCTACCAGGTGTGCGTCCGGTACAACTGCGACAGCGATTCCTGCTTCCACCGCGGCTACCTCGGCGTCATCAACACCGCGACGAGCGCCCGCACGGTCACCTGGGACCTGGACTGGAGCAGGATCGGCCTGCCCTGGTACGACGACGACAGCGGCGCCGTGGCGCTGGCCGCCGGCGAGCAGCGGACGATTTTCTCGGACTTCACCGTCGAAACCCTGTTGTGCGGTTTCACCGGTCAGCGGAAGTTGACCGTCGCGTACAGCTCGGGCACCAGCGCGCCCATCACGGTGGAAGACTTCATGGCCTGCGCGTGAGGGCGCGTCTTCGGATCGGCGCGGTCCTCGACGCCGGGCGTGCCCCCGCCTCACTGCGTCTGAATGGTTCACCCGGGTAGGGGTTGGTTTGCGGGACACTGTGCGTGGGCGAGTGAAAAACGGAGAGGACGCAAAACTTGCGCGCACAGTGGAAACCGCACCGCGTCACCGCTTTGTCCCTGGCCTCGGTCCTGGTGGCCGCCGGGGCGCTGGTGGGAGTCGCGAGCCCGGCGTCGGCGGGCACGACCGCGGTGCGGATGGACTACACCTGCACGACCTCCCTCGGGCCCGGTGCCCGGATGACGGTGTGGGTCGTCGGCGGCCTGCCGGACGCCGGCTACGGCTCCGGTCAGCACACCGTCGCCAGCCACGAACCCGCCTTCATCGACGTGGACCTGGACCTGCGCGAGCTGCGCCCGGTCCTGACCTTCGCCAGCGGGGTGCGACTGGACGGCGACAGCACCGCGACGCTCGACGCGAGGATCATCGGCCCGGACGGGACTCGGACCGCCCAGGCGGCGTTCACCCTCGCGCCCACGTGGCTGACGACCACCGAGCGGACCGCCGTGCGGGCCGCGGGCGCCTTCCCGGTGCAGCGCCTGAGCACACCGGGCTACTACGACCTGCGCGTCGACGACCTGGCGCTGACGCTGCGCCCCGAGCGCGCCGACGGCACGCCCCTCGGCACGGTCACCGCGTCCTGCTCGCACGACCCGGCGCAGGACGACCTGCTGGGCACCGTGTGGTCGCAGGGCGTCATCTCCGAGCGGCCACTGCGGCCGAGCGGGCTGCGGGTGGTCGAGACGACCCCGACGTCCGTGACGCTGGCCTGGGAAGCCTCCCCCTGGTGGAACGCGACGCTGGGCTACGACGTGTACCTGGACGGCGGGCACACGGGCCTGGTCACCGAGAAGCAGGTGACGCTGACCGGGCTGACGCCGGACAAGCAGCACCGGGCGAAGGTCTCCACCAGGGACGTCCAGGGCCTCCGGTCGACCCTGAGCCAGGGCCTGATCTTCACCCTCCCGCGGGCCTGACCCGCGCGATCCCCGTCACCGGGGTCCGCCGCTCGTCGGACCCCGGTGGCAGGCCGGGCGAGGGCCGCGACCCGTGAGCGCGGGACGGGTCGGGCCCCGGGGATCGCTCAGTCGTACTTGTCCTGGTTGAGGAAACGGGCGAAGCCGCGCCACGAGGCGGGGCCCATCACGCCGTCGGCCGGGCCGGTGTAGCCCCACCGCGCGGCCAGCCGCTGCACGGCCGCCCACGTGTTCGGGCCGGGCACGCCGTCGATCGGACCCGTGTAGCCGTACCCGCGCATGGCGCGCTGCAGGGCCGCGTAGGTGTTCGCGCCGGGCGCGCCGTCGATCGGGCCGGTGTAGCCGTGCTCGATGCGCAGCCAGTTCTGCGCGCGCTTCCACATCAGCGGGCCGGGGACGCCGTCCTGCTCGGTGGTCGTCTTCGGCAGGCCTGTGCCGCTGCCCAGGTAGGTGAGCGGGTTGATGCGCGTGCCGCCCGGGGTGATCATGTGCCAGTGCACGTGCGGGCCGGTGGACGAGCCGGAGCCCGGCGCCCCCGCCGCGCCGCCGGACAGCCCGACGACGGCCCCCATGCCGACCCTCGTGCCGTTCGCGAGCAGGAACTGGGACAGGTGCATGTACTGGGTGCGGTAGCCGTTGTCGTGCTGGATGGTGACGGTGTGGCCGCCGGTGCCGTTGTACGGGGTGTTGGTCACCACACCGCCGCCCGCCGCGGGCAGCCGCGTGCCGACGGACACGCCGTAGTCGATGCCGCCGAGCGAGCCGCGGTTCAGGTGGTCCTGCCAGGTGCCGGTGATCCGGTAGCCGCTGAAGGGGTTGTAGAAGCCCGGCACAGCGGCGTCCGCCGACCCCGGCCGGACGCCGACCGCGGACACGACCCCGGACACGACCCCGGCCGCGGCCGCCCCGCGCAGCAGGGAGCGCCTGCTGATCCAGTCGTTGTTCATCCACCGAACATAGGCACGCCGCGACGCCCGCACACCGCCCGCGACTGACGGCCATTCGGGTGGGGTGCGGGCTGATCGGCTAACGGCGGCCCGATCCCGGCGACGTCAGGGTGTGCCCGTTCGCGGAGGAGGCTCGCCCATGAGGCTGTCACGACTGGTCGGCGGCGCGGCGGTGGTGCTGGTGGGCGCCCTGTCCGCCGCGCCGGCCCAGGCCGCGGCCGTGGAGCAGGTCTGCGTGGGCACCGAGGTCACCACCTTCGACCCGCCGCTGACCTTCACCGCGCGGGAGACCACGATCACCGTCAGCGGCGTCTTCCCCTCGTGCACGAACGCGGGCGCGGTGACCGGGACCTACGCGGAGGTGTTCAGCCTGACCGCGTCCTGCCTGACGCTGTTCGACGCCGGTCCGGCGCAGCGGACGTTCGACTGGGGCGGGACGGTGGCGCCCAGCGAGTTCCAGTACAACGCCGTCTCCAACGCGGCGGGCGCCGCCGTGGTCACCACCAACACCGGGGTCATCACGTCCGGCGGGTTCGCCCCGGCCGGCGCGGTGCAGGTGGTCAGCCTGGTGACGCCGAACGCCCTCCAGTGCCTGACCGGCGGCGTGGCGAGCATGGCCGGACCGACCACGCTCACCATCCAGCACCTCTGAGTCGCACCCGGGCCCGCCGAGCGCACGCCGCCGCCTCGCCCCGCTTCGCCCTGCCGCTGACCCGCCGCTGACTTGCCGCTGCCCTGTTGCCGGCCTGTCGCTGACCTGCCGTTGCCCCGTTGCCGGCCTGTCGCTGACCTGACGCTGCCCTGACCTGATCCCGCGTCGTCAACGATCATGTCGAAAGTTTTCGGCTCGGCGATCAGGCCGACGAAACCCGTGGGGATCGCGTAACGCCTCGGCCTGCAAAAACACACCGTTGACATCGGTGCAGCGAGTTGCCACGATCCCCGAAAAGGATTTCGAACGGCGTGATCCCGAAGGGCGGTGCCCGCCGGACCTCGCAGCCGCCGATCCCCGCAGCGCGCCCGGCCGCACGACACGCACGACCCTCGTCGCGAGAAAGGACGCTTCCCAGTGGCCGAATCCGCCAAGTTCCCGTTCAACCGACGTCTGTTCCTCCACGCCTCCGCGGCCGTCGCCGCGCCGAGCGCGCTGCCACCCCAGGCCGGTCCGGGCGGGACGGCGCCCGTGCGGCCGTTCCCGCTGCGCGACGTGCGGCTGGGCGCCGGTCTGCTGAGCGAGGAGCGGGACCGGGTGAAGGCGTTCCTGCGGGCGTACGACGAGAAGCGCTTCCTGGTGCTGTTCAACAACCAGGCGGGCAGGCCGAACCCGCCCGGTGTCGCCGTGCCGGGCGGTTGGGAGGACGGCGGGCTGCTCAGCGGTCACTGGGCCGGGCACTGCCTGACCGCTCTGGCCCAGGCGCACGCCGACGGGGGAGAGGCGGTCTACAAGGACAAGCTGGACTGGGTGGTCGCGGAACTGGCCGCGTGCCAGGCGGCGATCACCGCGCGGATGGGCGCCGCGCCGGGTGGGGGCGGGGACGAGCCCGCGCCCCCCGTCGGCCGGGTGGCGGGCCGGTTCGGCAGCGGCCTGCGGCTCAACGGGCCGAGCCGGGCGCAGTACTGCACGCTGCCGCAGGAGATGATCAACCAGCTCACCGACTTCACCATCGCCGCCTGGGTCGACCTCGCCTCGCCCACCGCCTGGAGCAGGCTGTTCGACTTCGGCCAGAACACCGCCGTCACCATGTTCCTCACCCCGCGCGCGGGCGTCGCCGGCGACGTGCCGCGCTTCGCCATCATCACCACCAGCGGCTCGGGCGGCGAGCAGCGGATCGACGGCGACGCGGCGCTGCCCACCGGCCGGTGGGTGCACATCGCGGTGACGCCGGCGGGCACGACCGGCGTCCTCCACGTCGACGGCCGGCCGGACTCCCCGGCCGGGACCACCGGTGGCGGCGGCATCGCCTGGTACCGGTTCGACGAGACCGGCGGCACGACCCTCGAAGACGCCTCGCCCAACAACCGCGACGCCGGTGTCGTGGCCGCCACCTCCGGCGGGGCCGCGGACTGGGTCCCGACCTTCCCCGGCTACCTCGGCGCGATCCCGGAGGACGCGGTGCTGCGCCTCGGCCCGCCCCGCTGGGCGGTCTACGGCGGCAACGCGCAGACGAACACCTGGGCGCCCTGGTACACGCAGCACAAGATCATGCGCGGCCTGCTCGACGCGTACCGCAACACCGACAACGCCCAAGCCCTCGAAGTCGTCACGGAGATGGCGGACTGGGCGCACCTGGCGCTGACCGTCGGCGACAAGAACCACCCCGCCTACGAGGGCCCGCTGACCCGCGACGACCTCAACCACATGGGGGACCTCCACATCGGCGGCGAGTTCGGCGGCGCGAACGAGGTGTTCCCGGAGATCGGCCACCTGACCGGCGACCCGAAGCACCTGGCGACCGCCAAGTGCTTCGACAACCGCGAGTCGCTGTTCGACGCCTGCGTGGCGGACCGCGACATCCTCGTCGTCACCCCGCAGAACCGCCGCGGGCGGGAGTACTTCACCGCCGCCAAGAACTTCTTCGGCATGGCCGTCCCGCACCGCGTGTTCGCCCACGGCGGCGCGGGCGGCAACTACCCCGGCTCCAACAACAACCTGGAGCTGTTCCAGAACCGGGGCAACGTCGCCAACGCCGTCGCCACCAGCGGCGCGGAGACCTGCACGACGTACAACCTGCCCAAGCTGTCCCGCAACCTGTTCCTGCACGAGCACGACCCGGCGTACACGGACTACTACGAGCGCGGGCTGCTCAACATGATCGCCGGGTCGCGGGCGGACACCACGCGGACCAACGACCCGCAGGTGACCTACTTCCAGCCGGTCGGACCGGGCGCCACGCGCAGCTACGGCAACACCGGGACGTGCTGCGGCGGCACCGGCCTGGAGAACCACACCAAGTACCAGGAGACGGTGTTCTTCCGCTCGGCGGACGACAGCGCGCTGTGGGTCAACCTCTACGCGCCCGCCACGCTCGACTGGGCCGAGAGGGGCGTCACCGTCACCGTCACCGTCAACGGGCGGCGGCAGGACCTCGACGCGCGGCCCGGCACGTACGTGACGCTGAGCCGCGACTGGGCGCGCGGCGACGTGGTGGAGGTCCGGATGCCGTTCAGCGTCCGGATCGAGCGGGCCGTCGACCGGCCCGACACCCAGGCGGTGTTCTGCGGTCCGGTGCTGCTGCAGGTCGTGGGCGACCCGGGCGGCGGCGCGTTCCGGGAGCTGTCGCTGTACCGGCACCTCAAGCGGGACGGCGACTACGGCCGCGCGGCGATCACGGCGGGCGCGGCCACGGCGGCCGGCGACCCGACGTTCACCGCGGGCGGGTTCGCGCTGCGGCCCTACTGCACCAGCGACGGCCAGGCCGCGTCCTCGTACTCCCGCCGGGTGGAGCCGACGGTGGTCTTCGGCTCCACCGACACCGGTGTGCCCAACCGCAAGCGCGACGACGGCCTGCCGCACTACGACGTCCCGGTCCAGGGCATCACCTCGCCGGGCGACGACGGCCCGACGTTCCTGGACCTGCTCTGGGACCGGGCGCCGTTCGCGAACCACGGCCGGTTCGTCGCCGCGGCCACCGCGCTCGCCGACGCCTTCGCCGCCGCGGGCGCGTTCACCGGGGCCGAGCGGGACGTGGTCGTGGCCACGGCGGCCTCCGCCGCCCGCGAGCTGTCGACCACCCGCTTCGACGTCCGGGTCGAGGCGGGCGCCCGGCGCGTCGGCGCCAACGCCACGTCTCCGTCACCGCCGTCAACACCGGTGACGTGCCCCTCACCGTCGAGATCGCCACGACGTACGGGTCGCGCACGGTCGCGGGCGTCGCACCGGGCAAGTCGGCGTACCAGTCCTTCAACACCGGGGCCGAGTCGGTCGACGCGGTGACGGAGGAGTTCACGGCGACCTACGCCTGAGGCGTCGCCGGAACCGCAGGACCCGCGGCAACCCACCCGGACACCTTTCCCGACAGTCACCGAGGACAGTCGACACACCAGGAGAGCAACCCATGATCAGGACGCGAACGCGCGGCCGACAACGGCGTCTCGTCGCCGTCGCAGCGGCCATCGCCACCACGGCCGCGCTCACCGCCTGCGGCGGTTCGGACGACGGCCCCGCCGGCGCGGTCTCGGCGGGCGGCGTCGAGGGGGTCGACGACGGCTCCACGCTGACCCTGTGGACCCGGGCCCCGCTGGAGTTCCAGGCCAACCTGCTGGTCGAGGCGTACAACAGGACGCACAAGAACAAGGTCGAGCTGACCATCACCCCGAACGACGACTACGTCTCGCGCGTCGGCGCCGCCGCGGGCAGCGGCGACCTGCCCGACCTGTTCGCCGCCGACGTCGTCTACCTCCCGAACTGGACGGAGGCCGGGCTGTTCGCGGACGTCACCGAGCAGATCGGGCAGCTGCCCCACGCCGACGAGATCAACAAGGGGCACCTCGACGCGGGCACCCGGGACGGCAGGCGGCACGTCCTGCCGTTCGTGCTCGACCTGTCGGTGATGTTCTGGAACAAGGCGCTCTACCAGGAGGCGGGGCTCGACCCGGAGAAGGGCCCCTCGACGCTCGCGGAGTTCGCCGAGCACGCCAAGGCCGTGCAGGGGCTGGACAAGGAGGGCGTCCACGGCACCTCCTTCGGCGGAAACTGCGGCGGCTGCACCGTCTTCACCTGGTTCCCCACGATGTGGGCCTCCGGTGACGACCCGCTGCTGGACGACGGCGCCAAGAGCGTCCTGGACAACCCCTCGGCCAAGCAGCTCTACGGCACCTGGCGCGACCTGTGGGACTCCGGCGCGGTCGACCCGGCCAGCAAGGACGAGACGGGCGCCACCTGGGTGGCGGCGTTCCAGCAGGGGAAGGTCGGGGTCATGCCGTACCCGGCGACCCTGCTGGCCACGGCGGACAAGACCGTCGACGTGGGCGTGGCGCCCCTCCCCGGCGTCGACGGCGGCGCCTCGACCTTCCTCGGCGGTGACGGGATCGGCATCTCGAAGGACTCGGAGAAGGCCGCGCAGGCGTGGAACTTCCTGTCCTGGCTGATGTCCGAGGAGGCCCAGGTCGGCGTCCTGGCGGCCAACAACAGCTCGGTCGCGCGCTCCGACCTGACCAACAACGAGCACACCCGCGAGGACCCCCGCCTGCTGGCCATCAACGAGGTCGCCGCGGCCGCCGACAGCCGGACGCCGATGGCGGTGAACTTCCAGCAGGCGTTCAACGCCGCCGGGAGCCCCTGGGTGACGCTGGTGCGCAACCAGGTGTTCGGGGACGGGAGCAGCCTGGCGGCGGACAACGCCGCGGTCTCGGAGGCGTTGGGCCAGTAGGCCGCGCACGTGGCGCCTGACCCGGCAGGCGCCCTCCCGCCGTCCCCACAGAGACGAGGATGCGATGCCCACCTCCCTCAAGCGAGTGCCCACCCGTCCACCGGACCAGGTCGCCCCCGCGCCGTCGCGCCGCCGTTCCGCCAGGTCCCGCCGGCGGCTGACCGGCTGGGCCTACGCCGCGCCGACCGCGTTGTTCGTCACCCTGTTCTTCGCCGTGCCCGTCCTGCTCGTCGGTCGGATGTCGATCTCGGACTGGGGCCTGTTCGCGGGCGACCGGGGGGTCAACCTCCCGGACAACTTCGTCGACGCCGTCGACCTGCGGCTGTTCTGGCCCGCGGTCGGGTTCACCGTGAAGTACACGGTGATCACGACCGTGATCCTGATCGGGCTGTCGCTGGGCCTGGCGCTGCTGGTGCAGGAGTCGACCCGCTGGACGGGGTTCCTGCGCACGGCCGTGCTGGTGCCCAGCGCGCTCGGCCTGGCCTCCGCGTCGCTGCTGTTCTACGCGCTCTACTCGCCGCAGAGCGGCCCGTTCGGCGAGGTGCTGCGCGACGTCGGCCTGGCCGACGGGCCGATCTCGTTCCTGGGCACCCCCGACGCCGCGCTGTGGTCGACGGTCGGCCTGATCGTCTGGCGCTTCGCGGGGTTCTACATGCTGCTGCTGCTCGTGGCGCTGCAGGGCATCTCCGCCGACGTCTACGAGGCCGCCGAGCTGGACGGCTGCAACCGGTGGCAGCGGTTCACCAGGATCACGCTGCCGCTGCTGCGCTCGTCGCTGGCGATGTGCGCGATCCTGTGCGTCACCGGGTCGCTGCTGGCGTTCGACCAGTTCTACATCCTCACCAAGGGCGGGCCGGACAACGGCACGATGACCATCGTCCAGCTGATCTACAACGCCGCCTTCCAGGGCGGCAACGACCTCGGGCTCGCCGCCGCCCTGTCGATCATCGTGCTGGTGGTGCTGCTGGTGTTCAACCTCGGGCAGTTCCGCTGGCTGCGGGGGAAGGACGCCTGATGGCCACCACGCTCGACACCCGTCCCGTCCGGCCGACGCGCGACGGCCGGGGCACGGCGCTGCCCGGCTTCGTCGTGCGCACGCCGTACTACGTCCTGACCGGCGCGCTGGCGCTGCTGTTCCTGTTCCCGATGGTGTGGGCGGCCGTCGCGTCCGTCGCACCGCAGGCGGGCACGGCGCAGACCGACGGCTGGGGCTTCGCCAACTACGGCACGCTCGTGGACTACCAGGAGGGAATCTGGCAGTACCTGCTCAACAGCGCGATCGTCTCCGGGCTCACGGTCCTGTTCACGCTCACGACCTCGCTGCTGGGCGGCTTCGCGTTCGCCCGGTTCGAGTTCCCCGGCAAGAACCTGCTGTTCCTGGTGACGCTGGCGATCCTGATGGTCCCCTACGCCACCCTGCTCATCCCGCTCTACGTGCTGCTCAACGAGCTGGGGCTGCAGAACTCGCTGGTCGGCCTGGCGCTGGTGCTGACGATGTTCCAGCTGCCGTTCGCCACGTTCATGATGCGCGTCTCCTTCGAGTCGCTGCCCAAGGAGCTGGAGGAGGCCGCGTTCGTCGACGGCTGCGGCACCTTCGCGGCCCTGCGGCGCGTGCTGCTGCCCGCCGTCCGACCGGGGCTGGTCACGGTCGGCCTGTTCGCCTTCCTGGCGGCGTGGAACGACTTCATCACCCCGCTGGTGCTGATCAGCGACTCGGACAAGGTGCCGCTGCCCCTGGCGGTCGCCAACCTCCGCCAGCAGGTGATGGGCGTCATCGACTACGGCGCCACCGAGGCGGGCGTGGTCGTGCTGGCCGTGCCCTGCGTCCTGCTCTTCCTGGTCCTCCAGCGGCAGTACGTCCGCGGGTTCATGTCCGGCGCGTTCAAAGGCTGATGATGACTTCTGAGACCGTTGGCCTCGACGAGGCGCACAGGCACGACGCCGGGGCGCACGAGCCCCCGGCGCACGCCACCCCGACCGAGGGCCGCCCGGTTGTCCCGAGCCGCGCGCGGCTGCGACCGCTCGGCGCCCGGGACGTCCGGCTCACCGGCGGGCACTGGGGCGAGTTCCAGGAGCGCAACCGGCGGGCGGTCCTGCCGCACGTCGAGCACTGGGTCGAGCGGACCGGGTGGCTGGGCAACTTCGACGCCGCCCGCGCGGGCCGGCTGCCCGCGGACCGCCGCGGCCGGGAGTTCTCCGACAGCGAGGTCTACAAGCTGCTGGAGGCGATGGCCTGGGAGCTGGGCCGCGAGCCCGACCCGGGGCTGGCGGACCGGTTTCACTCGATCGTGGCCCGGGTCGCCGCCGCCCAGGAGCCCGACGGCTACCTCAACACGAAGTTCGGCAGACCCGGTCAGGGGCCGCGGTGGTCGGACCTGGAGATGGGCCACGAGCTGTACTGCGTCGGGCACCTGGTCCAGGCCGCGGTCGCCCGGGCCCGCACCGGCCACCCGGACGACCTGCTGGTGCGGGTCGCGCGCCGGGCCGCCGACCTGGTGTGCGCGGAGTTCGGGCCGGCCGGGCGGGCCACCGTCGACGGGCACCCGGAGGTCGAGTCCGCCCTGGTGGAGCTGTACCGGGTCACCGGCGAGCGGCGGTACCTGGAGCAGGCCCGGCTGTTCGTCGAGCGCCGCGGCCACCACGTGCTCGCCGAGGTCGAGTTCGGCCGCGAGTACTTCCAGGACGACGTCCCGGTCCGCGACGCGCACGTGTTCCGCGGCCACGCCGTGCGGGCGGTCTACCTGGCCGCGGGCCAGGTGGACCTGGCCGACGAGACCGGCGACGACGCGCTGCTGGCCGCGGTCGCCCGGCAGTGGCGGCGCACGGTGGCCGCGCGCACGTACCTCACCGGCGGCATGGGCGCGCGGCACCAGGACGAGGCGTTCGCCGAGGACTTCGCGCTGCCGCCGGACCGCGCCTACTCCGAGACGTGCGCGGGCATCGGCTCGGTGATGCTCGCCTGGCGGCTGCTGCTGGCCGAGGGCGACCCGGTGTACGCCGACCTCATCGAGCGGACGCTGTTCAACGTGGTCTCGACCTCGCCGTCCGCCGACGGGCGCGCGTTCTTCTACACCAACACCCTGCACCGCCGCGAGCCGGCCGCGGCGCCCGCCGCGGCCGAACCCAGCCCGCGCGCCTCGTCGTCGCTGCGGGCGCCGTGGTTCGAGGTGTCCTGCTGCCCGACCAACCTCGCCCGCACCCTCGCCTCGCTGGCCGCCTACGTGGCCACGTCGGACGACGAGGGCGTGCAGCTGCACCAGTACGCCGAGGGCGCCGTCGAGGCGCGGCTCCCCGGCGGCCGGGACGTCCGCCTGGTCGTGACCACGCGCTACCCGGCGGACGGCGAGGTCCGGGTGCGGGTCGACAGCGACGACGAGCGCCCCTGGACCCTGTCCCTGCGGGTGCCCGGCTGGGCGCGCGACGGGGCGGCGCTGACCGTCGGCGGGACGACCAGGCCGGTCGGTCCCGGCACGGTCGCCGAGCGGCGGACGTGGCGGCGCGGCGACGAGGTGGTGCTGAGCCTGCCCATGGCGCCCCGGTTCACCCACCCGGACCCGAGGATCGACGCGGTGCGCGGGTGCGTGGCGGTGGAGCGGGGTCCGCTCGTGCTCGCCGTGGAGTCGGTGGACGTGCCCGGCCTCGACGCCGTCGACCGGCTGCGCGTGGACCCGGCGGTGCCGCCCCGGGTGGTCGACGGGCGGGTCGTCGTGCGCTGCGCCCGGGTGGCCCTCCCCGAGCCCGGGTGGCCCTACCGCCACGACCCGGCGCCGCCGGGTGCGCGGGAGTTCGAGGACGTGCCGCTGGTGCCCTACCACCAGTGGGCGAACCGGGGTCCGTCGACCATGCGCGTCTGGTTGCCCGCGGTCTGACCGGTCGCGGGTGCTCGCGTTCGGCGGGAAGGTGCGACGGCTTGTGCGTATCCTTCCGAAAGGGGTTTCAGGAAGGGGAGAGCGGTGGCTCGACAGCATGCTGGTGTCACACTCGCGGATGTGGCGCAGCTGGCGGGGGTGTCGCTCGCGACGGCCTCCAAGGCGCTCAACGCCCGCGCCGAGGTGGCCGCGTCGACCCGCGAGCGGGTGCTGAAGGCGGCCGAGGAGCTGTCGTTCCAGCCCAACGTGCTGGCGCAGGGGCTGATCTCCGGGCAGACCCGCACGGTCGGCCTGCTGACCGACGAGCTGATGGTCGCCCGGTTCGCCATCCCGGTCCTGCTGGGCGCGGAGAACGCCCTGGGCAGCGAGCAGATGAGCGTGCTGCTCTGCGACGCGCGCGGTGACGCGATCCGGCGCAGGCACTACATCCGGACGCTGATCGCCCGGCGGGTGGACGGGTTCATCGTGCTGGGCGACGGCAACGAGGTCCGGCCCTCGCTGTCCAAGGAGATCCCGGTGCCGGTGGTCTACGTCTACTGCGAGTCCGACGACCCGGACGACGTGTCGATCCTCGCCGACGACGCGGGCGGCGCCCGCCTGGCCGCCGAGCACCTGATCTCGTTGGGCCGGCGCCGGATCGCGCACATCAGCGGCGACCCGTCCTACCGGGCGGCCCAGGACCGGGCGACCGCGTTCGGGCAGGCGCTCGACGAGGCCGGGCTGCCGCTGGTGGGCGGCCCGCGGTTCGGGCAGTGGTCGCAGCGGTGGGGCAGGCAGGGCGTGGTGAGCCTGCTGTCCGCGCACCCCGACGTGGACGCCGTCTTCTGCGGCAGCGACCAGATCGCCTACGGCGTCACCGAGGCGCTGCGCGAGCTGGGCCGGGACATCCCCGACGACATCGCCGTGGTGGGCTACGACAACTGGGAGGCGTTCGCCGCCGAGAGCAGGCCCGCGCTGACCACGGTGGACGTCAACCTGGAGCGCCTGGGCGCGTCCGCCGTCCGCCACCTCTTCGCCGCCCTGGACGGCAACCCGTCGCGCGGCGTCGTGCGCCAACCGACCCGCCTGGTCCTGCGCGAGTCCACCGGGGTCGCCCGGCCGCGCTGACCGCGCGCCCCCGATGGAACCCCAGGCGGCGACGCCCGGGGATTCGCCGTGCTCGGAACCGGCGCTCGCGCGAGTTCAGCGGGCGGATTCGTTTAGTGGCAACGGGAAGCAGGTGTTGACAGGGCGAAAATGGACAGCGAGACTTTCCGAAAACGTTTTCGGCCCAGTCGGGCTGGCAGGACTCCTCCGCGGTTTCCCCGTTCCCCACCGACAGGAGAAAGAAGTCGTGCGCGGAGGGCGCCCCTCTGGGCGGCCCTGGCCGCACTGGTCGCGGGAGCAGTCGTCCTCCCGAGCACGCCGATGGCCTCGTCGGCGACGTACGAGGACTTGTCGAAGGTGGTCGTGATCGTCAGGTCGACCCGTCCCGTCGCCGGCTCATCGGGGACGGCAGACTCCGCGGCGCTCGGCTCAGTCTCAGTGGTGGTGGGAGCGGCGACCTCGGTCGTGGTGGACTCGGTCGGAGCCGAGGTGTCACCGAACGCCGGTCCCGCTGACGCCCCCGCGCCGACGACGACCGTCGGCAACAACGCGCCAATGGTTCGGTCTAATCGCGACCATTCCGAGTCGACAGCACGGAAATTCGGAATGATTTCGCCACGATCGGCCGCGCGGTGGAACCCCGAGCCCCGACAGACGTCTTTTGCCTGCCACACCCCGAACAGACGACTCCTCCGGCCTTGACCGCCGCCGATCGACGTGGATCAATTTCGCCTCAGATCGGCCGTCAACGAGGAGGTCGTCATGTCCCTGCTTCGACGCCCGGTGCTGACGACGGTGCTCGCCGTCGCCCTCGCCTGGCCCGGCACCGCCGTCACCGCCGCGCAACCCGCCCCGGCAGCCGCCGCGCTGCCCACCGCCGCGGTCGCGATCGGCGACAGCTTCGTCAGCGGTGAGGGCGCGGGCTCCTACCAGGCGGTGACCGACGTCAACGGCGTGTCCCAGGGCTTCCCGGGCTGGTCCGCGCCGAATGACAACGCCTTCTTCTGCCACCGGTCCGCCAACGCCTCCCTGCACCGGGCCGACCTGCCCGGCATCCAGGGCCGGTTCAACCTCGCCTGCTCGGGCGGGCAGCCGCACGACGTGCTCAACCCCTCGGGCAACCGCGCCAAGGGACGCGCCGTCGCCTCCCAGCTCGACCAGCTCCGCGCGGTGGCCGCCACCCACGACATCGACCTGGTCCTGGTCGGCCTGGGCTCGAACAACAGCTCGTTCACCTTCGGCGACGTGGCCACGCTGTGCGCCAACCGCTTCATCGCCGACGCCTGGACCGGGTGGTGGGAGTTCTGGGCCTACCTCGGCGGCCCGGTGCCGCAGGAGCCGTGCGCGGTGTCCGACCTGGCCACGGAGGCCGAGGTCGCGGCGGCCACCGCCGAGACCACCGCGGCCCTGCGGTCCCTGCTCACCACCCTGGCCCAGGTCGACGCCGACGGCCGTCACCGGATCGTCTTCCAGGACTACACCAACCCGCTGCCGCTGGACCTCCTCGCCCGCTACCACGAGGAGGACGGCCGCAGCGACACCCGGGACAAGTTCCGCGACCTCGGCGCCGAGCGCTACGCGGCGGGCTGCCCGGTGCACCGCGCCAGCCTCGCCCCGGGCCACGTGTTCTCCGCCCGGCTGGGCACCGTGGTGCAGGGCGCGCACACGACGCTGTCCGCCGAGTTCCCCGGAGCCGACCTGGTCCTGCTCAACGTGCAGCGCGCGTTCGACGGCGCGCGCCTGTGCGAGCAGGACGGCAGCCCGACCAACTCCCTGGCCACCCCGATCCGGCTCCAGGACGGACCGAGCGGCACGTTCGTCACCAGCCTGGCCGGCAAGGACAAGCTCGACGTGCAGCGCATCGCGAACACGTGCGTCACGCACTTCCAGACGTGCCAGGAGTCGTGGCACCCCAACGCCGCCGGCCACGCCGCACTCGGCCGCTGCCTCACCGGGGCCGCCGCCACGACGGCACGGGCGGTCACGTGCGCCAGGTCCGGGGACGGCGCCATCACCGTCGGCTGAGCAGCGGCCCACCGCCCGCGCGGTGAGCGGGCGGTGGGCTAGTTTGCCCCGGTGAGCCTCCTCGATGACGTGGCCGAGCGCGACGGCTGGCGGTGCTGGGTGTGCGACGAACCGGTCGACCCCGACATGTCGGTGAACGACCCGCGCGGACCCAGCGTCGACAGCCGGACCGCCGACCGCAAGGCCAAGGTCGCCGAGCGGCTCGCGCACCGCGGGTGCAACACCCGCAAGGGCGCGGTCAAGGTGGTCATCGCCTGGCCGGACCGCCTGCACGTCGCCGAACCCGCACCGCTGATCGCCGTGGCCGCGAGGCTGGAGCGCAAAGGCGGCCGTGAGGCGGTCGCCCGCTGCCCGACCCGGAAGGACGCCGAAGAGACGGCGGAATGGCTGGTGGACCGGTTCTCCCGCCTGACACCGGAACTGCGGGTGACCGCCGACGTCCAGGCGGGCGGCGGCCAGTTCCTCGTCGTCCTCACCACCGGCCGCCGCTGACCCGAACCCGTTCGGGTCAGGGAGAAATCGCGGCGCTGTAGATCTGCGGGATCTCGGTGATGGTGTTGTCGGGCCAGAGGACGGCGCCGAGGGCACCGCTCTCGTAACTCCCGGAAACGTGCGGCGACTTGGACGGCAACGCGTTGGCGAACCCCGAGGAGAACTTGTGGTTGTCGGCGGAGGCGACCAGGGAGCCGTTGCGGTAGAGACCGACCGCAACGTAGATCTCGGGCATGACGTGGCTGCAGTTCAGGTTGCCGAACGCCTGCTCACCGCCGCCCGAGCCGCCGTACCAGCGGTTGGGGAGGCTCGCGGTCAACGTGCAGGACCAGACGCCTTTGGTCACCGTGGACGTGGTCTGGATGGAGACGCTCGGGACGTGCGCGGACAGCGCGGGTTGGCCCAATTCGAGGGCCTTGGCACCGGCGTGCGCTCGAACCCGCCATCGACAACGCGGCGGTCGCGACCACAACGGCGGCGAGCCGGCCCAGCCGGGAGTCCGGCTGCCATTCACGTGTTCTCATGTCCATCCTCGACGTCGGGGACAATGAAGCGAATCACCAGACCGTCCCGCCATGCGGCGAAACAGGAATACGACGAACACAGGCAGCCCGTCCGCACAAATCGTGCATGAATGTCGCAGAACCGACCGCGCCGCCGGGCGAGCGACCGCAGAGCGGACTCGAATTCACACACGAAGTGAAACCGTGCCGCCTCATCGCCCTGCACCTGGTCTCGGCCCTGGTGACCGCCGGAGAGCTGACCGGCGCCAACTGCCCCGGCGAGATCCCCGGCCTGCCCCGCACACCGAACGCCGACGCGAACTGCCCGTCGGCGAACAGTCCCGGTAACTCCTCCCGGACCCGCATCCCCGGCGTCCCCTTCGGGAACGCCGCCCTGGCCACCACTGCGGTCTGCTCGGGCACCTCCGGCGTGCCTGACCCAGGCGACCCATGCGGCGCACTGGTTGTCGGGGTAATCAGTCGGGTAGGCGCCGCGTCAACGCGGTGAGCACCGCACGATCGGCCCAATCCAGTCGCGGGCGAGGGTTGGGCCGGCGTAGAACGGCGACCTCGTGCCGCAGTACCAGCAGCTCCACGTCCTTGGCCGCCGATGACCGACCGAGAAGAACCAACCAGCCGACGCGGGGATCGTGCTGGTGGCCTTGCCGAACTGGGTGAAGTACGCGGTCTTGCGGGTGAATTCCGGGAACGCCCGTGCGCCCTCCGGCTTCGCGGACGCGGGCCCCGAAGGCGTGTCCCGTCATCGAGTCCGTGGGCAGGAAGAAGCGGCGGCCCCGGCGGTCGTTCACCTTGGAGACTGCGGTGCCGCAGTGGGTAGTGCGGGCCGAACGCGATACCGGGACCCGCCTCGACGGGTTGACCACCGACGAGCGGGAGGCGGCTGTTGGGCCGTGGCGGCCGTGGTGCTGCTCGTGCTCGTGGGCGGGGTGCACGGACGATCACCGGTCGAGTGGGAGGCGATGTGGGTCAGCGTGTGGAGATCCGTCCGATGCCGCCGTTCCACGGCAAGTTGTCCTCGTAGTCGCACGCGGCGACCACGGGGTGTCCCCGGTCCCAGAAGCCCCGCACGACGATTGCCGTCGTCTCGACCATGGTGACGGCCAACTCGGCGTCCGAAACCCCCGGGTCGTCGCTGATCGGTCCCAGCTCGATGTGGACCGGCCAGACGACGAAGTCGTCTTCCGACGACGCCTCGCCTCCCGCGTGGTTCACGCCCACCTCCAGCACCACGGGCCCGATCACCGCACAGCCGTCACCGGGGAATCGCGGCGGGTTCAGGGGGAGGCCCAGGTCCGCCAGCACGTCGGCGGTGGCGCGGACGTCGAGGTCCTTGACGAAGACCTTGCAGAACTCGTAAGTCACCCGGGCACCTCGATGATCGGACGGGCACTTCGCCTGATGGCGGAGAGGTCGGCCCTGGAACCGTAGTGCCGGCACGAAGTCTTCTCCTCACCCCCCTCGTCACGGCCGGTACGGTCGTGGTGGGCGACGTGCGAACGGATGGGACGAGCGAGGACGGATGACTGCCGGCGGCTTCTCCTCGAAACGGTTGGCTCGGGTGCGGGGGCTGTTGGAGGGGCACGTCGAGACCGGGTTCGTGCCGGGTGCGGTGGCCGTGCTCGCCCGTCACGGTGAGGTGCACGTCGAGGCGATCGGCACCATCGCGTTCGAGGGCGCCGGCGCCGGGACCCCGATGGCGGCCGACACGATCTGCCGCCTGGCCTCGTTGAGCAAGCCGATCGTCGCCGCCTGCGCGATGACGCTCGTAGAGGACTGCACCCTGCGCCTCGACGACCCGGTCGACGACCTCCTCCCGGAGCTGGCGGACATGACCGCGCTCACCGACCCCCACGGGCCGCTGGACGACACCGTTGCGGCCCACCGGTCGATCACGCTGCGGGACCTGCTGACGTACACCTCCGGCACCGGCGTGATCCCGGCCAGTCCGGGGAAGGTCCCGATCGCCGACGCGCTGAACGCCCTCGACTTCACCTCGCCGGACGAGTGGGTGCGCCAGCTGGGCAAGCTCCCGCTCATCCACCAGCCGGGCGAGCGCTGGATGTACGACACCGCCTCCAACGTGCTGGGCGTGCTCATCGCCAGGGCCACCGGCACGTCTTTCGGGGACGCCTTGCGCGAGCGGATCTGCGATCCGCTCGGGATGAAGGACACCGCCTTCAGCGTGAGCGGCGAGGGCATCGCCCGGTTGGCGACGGCGTACCACCGCGACAGCACCGCCGCCGAGCCGGTCGTGGACGACGGTCCCGACGGGCGGTGGAGCCGGCCGCCGATGTTCGAATCAGGCGGCGGCGGTCTCGTCTCGACCGCCCGGGACTACTTCGCCTTCGCCTCGGCCCTGCTGGCCGGTGGTTCCCACAACGGCGAGCGGGTGCTCTCCCGACCATCGGTGACGCTGATGACGACCGATCACCTGACCCCGGCGCAGAGGGCGGCCTCCGGGTTCTGGTCGGGGTACTTCGACGCGATGGGCTGGGGTTTCGGGATGTCGGTCCAGACCCGCCGCACCCACCTCGGCCCGTCGGTCGGCGCCTACGGGTGGTCCGGCTTCTACGGCACGGCCTGGTACAACGACCCCGCCGAGGACCTGACGGCGGTCATCTTCATGCAACGGGCGCACGCGGGCGACCCGAGGCTGCCGATGTGGCACGACCTGTGGACCTCCGTCTACCAGGCGATCGGCGACTGACCGCAGGCCCACGTCACGATCATGGCGTGTTACGCAAAGTAATAATCGACCAGCCGCAGGCTGGTGAAATCAACGTCGAATTCATGTTTATCTTCTCCTGATCTGCCCTGAGCTGGGAAAACAAAATTTTCCCACTTTCGAGTGAACCGGCACGGCGGTGGCTCCGAATACAGGGCAGAGAGGAGGTGATTGCATGAGAACAGCTTGTTCGGTCGTGGTGGACGAGGTGCACCCGCTGGTTCGCCGTTCCCTGGTGGCGGTGGGTTTCCTGTTCGGCCTGGGCCTGCTGGCCCTGGTGACGGCGGGCTCCGCGCACGCGGCTGAGGACAGCCGTTCACCCGGTTTGCTGGGTGGCGTGCTCGGTGGCGTAGTAGAGCCGTTGAGCCCGGTGACGGCCGGCGTGTCGGAGGTTGTCGGCGCGGTGGAACCGGTGACGGCTCCGCTGTTGGAGCCGGTGACCGGGACGGTGCTGGAGCCGGTGTTGGAACCGGTGCTGGAGGTGTTGGCGCCGGTGACCGATCCCTTGCTGGGGCCGGTCGAGCCGGTCGTCACGCCGGTGGCCCGCGCGATCGGCGTCGAGCCGAGCGCACTGGGAATCCAGGAGCGGACCGCGGCACCTGCTCCGGTCGAGACCGGTGTCGGAGACTTCGCCCCGACTCCGGTGTCGGCACAGCCGCAACCCGGTGATCCGGTGGCTGTTGCGACTGCGAGTCCTTTGAGGACCGAGGTCCAGACTCCTCCTGTGACGGTCGCAGTAGTCGAACCCGTCCTGACGTCGGGTTCGAACGAACTGCGGGCGCCGGTCAACGGCCCGGTGGCACCGGTTCAGGGCACGATGGTCCTGTCCGGCGTCGCGAGCCCGACGGCGTCGTCGGGCGGCGGTGGTTCCGTTGGCCAGGTGGACCTGCCCGGCAGCCAGGGCTTCGGTTCGCCGGACGGCGGCCGGGTGGCCTTGTCGGAACACACGACCGCACGGCCGTGGTGCTACGTGTTCGGGCGACATCACCCGAGCTGAGGTTCTTCCCTTTGTGAGCTGACCACTGCTTGAGAGCTTCGAGGGAAGAAGGCTTTGATGCGCGAGTACGTCCAACGCGGCCTGTTGGCCGCGGTGATCTCCGGTGGGTTCGTCCTGCTGGGACAGTCGGTCGCGAGCGCCGACACGGCAGACCAGGGTCCGCTGGGCCTCGGTGGGCTGGTCGGGTCGGTCACCAACACCGTCAGCGGTGTGGCGACCGGCGGTTCCGGTGGCACCTCCGGTGACGGTGGCAACGCCGTGAGCGGCAACAGCGCGCGGTCGGGGAATTCCGGTGATTCGGGTGACTCCGGTTCGACCGGTGGCAACTCGGCTTACGGGTTGTGCGTGCTGGCCGAGTGCGCCACGCACGTCAGTTCGGGCGACTCGGGCAACACCGGGTCGACCGGCAGCACGGGCGACGCGACCAACACCAGCCACACCTCCGGGGGCAACTCCGGCATGGCCGGCAACGGCGGCGACGCCACGGCGTGGTCGGGCAACACCTCCGGCGGAGGTGACACCACCGCGACCGCCCACGGCGGTTCCGGCGGCACCTCCGGTGACGGTGGCAACGCCGTGAGCGGCAACAGCGCGCGGTCGGGGAACTCCGGTGATTCGGGCGACTCCGGTTCGACCGGTGGCAACTCGGCTTACGGGTTGTGCGTGCTGGCCGAGTGCACCACGCACGTCAGTTCGGGCGACTCCGGGAACACCGGGTCGACCGGCAGCACGGGCGACGCGTCGAACACCAGCTGGACCACCGGGGGCAACTCCGGCATGGCCGGCAACGGCGGCGACGCCACGGCGTGGGCGGAGGGCTCCGACCGTTCGTGGGGCCACCACCGCGACTCGGGTGACGGCAGTGCCAAGGCGGTCGGCGGCAACGGCGGCGAGTCGGGCGAGGGCGGCAACGCCACCAGCTCGAACAAGGCCGTGACCGGTGGCTCCGGCAACTCCGGTGACACCGGCTCGACCGGCGGCAACACCGCGTTCGTGCTCGACCTGGGTGGTCTGCAGTGGAACCACCACGGCTCGGGCTGGGACAACGGTGGCAAGTCCACCACGACGGTGACCTCCGGCGACTCGGGCAACACCGGGTCGACCGGCAGCACCGGTGACGCGTCGAACACCAGCTGGACCACCGGGGGCAACTCCGGCACGGCCGGTGGCGGCGGCGACGCGATCGCGTGGGCCGAAGGCTCCAACGGCACGGGCCACACCTGGCGTCACCGCGACTCGGGTGACGGCAGTGCCAAGGCGGTCGGCGGCAACGGCGGCGAGTCGGGCGAGGGCGGCAACGCCACCAGCTCGAACAAGGCCGTGACCGGTGACTCCGGCAACTCCGGTGACACCGGCTCGACCGGCGGCAACACCGCCGTCACCCACAACACCGGTGAGAGCGACCGGTGGAACCACCACGCCCGCAAGGGCGGCCACGGCCACCAGTGGTGGAACCACCACGGTCGGGGTTGGCGGCACGGCGAGTCGACGACCACCGTCGGCTCGGGCGACTCCGGTGACACCGGCCGGACCGGCGCCACCGGCGACGCGTCCAACACCAGCCGCACCACCGGCGGGCACTCCGGCCCGGTCGGTGCCGGCGGCGACGCCAAGGCCCTGATCGGCCACCTGGTGCAGTGACACCGCAGTAAGTGACACCGCAGTAGGGGATGGGCGGGACCGGTGGCAACCGGTCCCGCCCGTTCCG
This sequence comes from Saccharothrix sp. HUAS TT1, assembly GCF_040744945.1. Classification (NCBI taxonomy): domain Bacteria; kingdom Bacillati; phylum Actinomycetota; class Actinomycetes; order Pseudonocardiales; family Pseudonocardiaceae; genus Saccharothrix; species Saccharothrix camelliae. The sequence continues at coordinate 4,986,197 of NZ_CP160453.1, forward strand.
TCATCAGGCCGTCAGTAGTGGGCCCGGACGGTGAAGCTGAGCATCTTCGTCGCCCCGGGGCAGGAGGCCGTCGCGGAGCCGAAACCGCCGAACCGGATCATCGGGCTGCTGTGGACGCTGCCGTCGCTGCACGACACCGAGACCGAGTAGCCGGACGCGCCACCGCCGATCTGGTAGCAGTCGACCCAGACCGTCGAGTTCCGGCCGCCGGAGTACTTCCAGATGCAGTTGACCGACGAGCTCTGGATCTTGCCCTCGGCGGTCTGGAGCGGCGGCGCCGGCAGGGTCACCACCTCCCGCTCGACCAACGCGGTCGACGCCTGCGCGCCCCCCACGCCCATCCCGGCCAACGCCAGGACCGCGAACACCACCACTGCCACCCGCTGAACGGTTCTGCGCACTGGGTCCCACCCTCTCGAAACCTGTGAAGTCGGAGTCGGAGCAAGGATCACCCCTGTTCAGGGACGTGCGGAACCAACGGCACTCGATCAGACCAGGGCTCCCGCAGTGCTCGCGCCGGCACGCCGAACCCCCTCCCGGAAACCTTGTATCAGGCCGTGGGGACGCGCATCCGCTCCTGCCGGGGCAGGGCGAAGACCCCTCAGGGGAGAGCCGGCCCGTGAGCCGGTGGGGACGGGCGGGGTGCTCACGCGGCGGGCCCGGTCCAGAGCCGTCGGTCGCACCCTCACCAGCGACGATGCCCGGTCCGGTGGCGGGCGCCGAGGGCGGGTGGTCCGCGCCGGGTTTTCGGCGTGAACCAGTACCGAAAGTTTCGTTAGAAATTATTACCATCGGCACCGATATGGAAATTTCTTCACGTGAACCGGCCCTCTCCTGCATTACAGCAGTAATTACCGGTCGGTACCAACGTCATGGCTTCGGGGTTCACGTTAGTCCATTCGGTTGGCGGGCGTGCAGGTTGCGGCACGCCCTGGGGTAAGTGCGAGGGATATTCGCGTACTGTGCGGAACGGCTGGTCGTGACGTGCGACCGGGCGATGACTTGGCGCGCAGCGGTCACCGGCGCGCCCTGATGGGCAGGAGGTGGGCGGTGTCCGACCGGTCGGTATTGGGGTGGTCGCGGCGTTGTCAACCCCTGCTCAGTGGTGCGGGAAATGCCCCTGGAGTCGCCTGCCTTTACTGTAGTTATGTACGGTGTTGGGTCTGTCAGTGCCGCAGTAAAGGGGGCGACCGGACGTGGGCGTGCTGAACATTCAACAGCCGGACTTCGGACGGCGGTTGAAGCTGCTGCGCCGGGAGCGCCGCCTCTCGCAGCGGGACCTGGCCGGGGGCGTGGTCAACCCCAGCTACATCTCGCTGCTGGAGTCCGGCGCCCGGGTGCCCACGCTGGAGGTCGCGATCCAGTTGGCCAAGGGGCTGGGCGTGCCACTGGGGCAGCTGGTAGACAACGCGGAGCTGCACGTCGAACCCGCCGCCGTGGAGACCGGCTCGGCCGTCGACGGCAGGCTCGTGCGCGACCTGCTCGCCCGCCAGGCGTACGAGTCCGGCGACCTCGACGGCGCGCGCAGGCGGTTCGAGGAGAACTACCGCTTCGCCCTCTCCTCCGGCGACCTGTCCGACGCCCTGTCCGACGGCCTGGACCTGCTCGACGTGCTGATCCGGCAGGGCCACGACGAGGCCCGCGTCCAGCTGCTGGACGAGCTGGCGGGCCTCGCCGAGCAGTCGGGCACGCCGGAGGCCGTGGTCCGGCTGCAGGTGGACCGGGCCGTCGCCGCCCGGGACGCCGGGCGGATGGCCGAGGCGCTGGACTTCGCCGAGGCGGCGGTCGGCGGCATCGTCAGCACGGCGCTGGCCCGCACCAGCGAGCACGTGCGGGCGCTCGGCGTGCTGATCTCGATCTACTGCGACTCCGGCGACTTCCGCGACGTCACCCGGCTGGTCGAGGAGATGCTGGACATCGCCAAGGCGGTGGCCGGTCCGCCGGTGATCGGTCGCGCGCACTGGGTCGCCGCCGTCGCCCTAGGGCGCCTCGGCAAGTCCGAGCTGGTCGAGAACCACGTGCGGCGGGCGCAGGACCTGCTGGCGGTGCCGTCCACCTCGGTGCAGGACTGGGCGCAGTTCGTCCGGGCCGCCGCCTCGGCGCTGCTGGAGATCGACGCGGCGCCCGCCTCGGTCGAGCACTACCTGGTCGCGGCGCGCGCCGCGACCGCCATCACCGACACCGGCTCCGCGAAGCTGGCCAGCCTGGAGTGCCGCCTGGCGCTGATGGTCGGCGACCACGAGCGCGCGGTGGCGCTGAGCGACTTCGTCGACGGCCCCGACCCCGACCTGGTCGGGGTGGACCTGGCCAGGCTGCGCAGGGCGCGCGGGCTGGCGCTGCGCGCGCTCGGTCGGGTGGACGAGGCCGCGGCGCAGATCAGGGCCGCCGCCCTCATCTGCGACGAGATCGCCGCGCACCGGATGGCCGCCCAGCTCTGGCGGGAGCTGGCCGAGATGAACAGCTGACTTTTCTGCCGTAAACATGATCCGGTTTCCCGTGTCGCTATCGTGACCTTGGGGCCACTCTGCGTCTGCGTCGTCCGCCGCTTGGCCCTGGCCGGTGAAGTGATCGGAGTACTGGCCCGAACCTGCGAAGACAGCAGCTCCTGCCAGTTGAGACGGTGGCTGCGGCGGGTACGGGTTGACTGCTTGTCCGTCGTGTTGACATTGGTTATGTTCTGCTTACTGCAGTCAACAACCGATGCCTGGGGGCACACGATGCACCATCGCGCAATCGGATCGCCTGCCTGGACAGCCGGGAGGGCGGACGATCATGACACCCACCTCTGAACTGGGCTTAACTGCCCCGGCCGAGTTCGTCTACCGCACGATGCTGCGCCAGTCGCGCTGGCGCTTCTCGGACCTGGTCCGCGAGCTCGGGTGGGACGAGCTGGGCACCCAGGAGATCGTCGGCGAGCTGCGCGGCCAGGGCTTCCTGGTCGGGTCCGCCGACGACGCGGGCGCCATCCGGGCCGTCGAACCGCAGCTCGCGCTGCCCGTGCTCGCCGCCCGCAGGCTCAAGGGACCCGGCGTCGGCAAGGCGCTCAGCGCGGTGGCCGTCGAGCGCTTCGTCACGTGGCACGAGCGGTCCACCGAGTGGGCCGCGGCGCGCCGGGCGCCCGCGTCCTTCGACGAGCTGGCCATCATCGTCGAGCGCATCGCCTCCGCCGCCACCCGCGAGGTCCTGGTCGTGGTGCCGACCTGCGCTCCCGGCTCCTACGAGTTCTCCCCGCTGATCGTGGAGGCCGTGCGGCGGCGCGGCGCCGAGTTCCGCAGCGTGTGGTCCCACGAGTTCGCCATGTCGCCCACGGTCGTCCCGCACGCGCGGTGGCTCGCCGAACGCGGCCAGGCGCCGCGCACCACCTCGGCCGCCCTCACCCGGGCCGTCATCGTGGACGGCGTCACCGCGCTGGTGGTGGGCGACGACATGCACGCCCGGGTCCTGCGCGGCAGGCGCGAGGTGGAGCCGTTGCGCCGCGTCGCCGCCCTGCACTGGCACGAGGGCAGCGCGGTCCACAAGGAGGTCATCCGCACCGGCGAGGAACCGCGCCTGCGCTACGAGGTGGTCCTGCGGCTGCTGGCGGAGGGGCTGACCGACGACGCCGTGGCCAACCGGATCGGGGTCAGCGTGCGGACCGTGCGCAACGACGTCGCGTCCGCCATGGCGGGCATGGACGCCCGCAGCCGCTTCCAGGCGGGTGTCCGCGCCACCCAGCTCGGGCTGCTCTGAGCAAGGCGATCGACCACCGCACGCGTCAAGAGCTCGGTCGGGACCTACCGGCCGAGCTCTTGACGCGCGCGGTGGTCGAGGTGTGAGCGCCACGGCGGGTCGGCGATCCCGGAACCGGCCGGAAGACGAGCCAGGCCGGGTGGAGGCGGTCGACCCGCCCCCACCCGGCCTGGCTCGCTCCTCAGTCGGCGGCGCGCTGCGGCGTGCGGCGCGGCGCCATGTCCGTCCACACGCGCGCGATGTGCTCCAGGCACTCCTCGCGCGTGCCGGTCATCCCCGCGTCGTGCCAGCCGAGCGGGTTGGGCCGGCGGACCGGCCACGTCGAGTGCTGCCCGTGGTCGTTGACCACGACCTTGACCTGGTCCATCAGCCCACCGCCCCGGTGTAGAAGTCCGGCACCAGCCGGCCATCGCCCTGCTCGACCACCCGGTCGTAGACCCACGCGCCCACCGCGAGGTCCAGCACGCCGAGCCCGAACGGCGCGAACACCGCCGTCCGGTCCGGGTCGCGGGCGATCCGGCCGCGCAGCAGGTCGCCGATCGTGCCGTGCACGAACGAGCGGTCGCCCGCGACCTGCTCGGCCAGGTGCAGCGAGGTGCGCTCGCGCACGGCGTGGTCGACGTCGTCGGTGACGTTGAACGACGCCAGCACCAGTTCCGGCGCCAGGTCGCGCAGCGACAGGTGCAGCACGACGGGGTTGCCCGCCAGCAGCGCCGGGTCGTGCAGGTGCGGCTCGCCCGCCACCGTGGTGATCACCACGAGGTCGCAGCCGTCGAACGCGCCCGCCGCGTCCCGCACCACCTCGACGCCGGCGGCGCCGTCACCGGTCAGGGCGGTCCCGAAGCGCTCGGCGGCGGACCGGTCGAGGTCGAACAGCCGGTGCCCGCCCACCTCCCAGCCCAGGTCGCGCAGAAACCGGCGGACGTGCTCGGCGATCAGGCCGGTGCCGATCCAGCCGACCCGGCCCGCCCGGCGGTCGCCGAGCAGGGTCTCGGCGCCGAGCACCGCGGACGCGGCGGTGCGGGTCGCGGAGATGATCGACGACTCCAGGACCGCGAACGGGTAGCCGTTGGACAGGTCGTTGAGGATCAGCGCGGCCGAGGCGCGGGGCACGCCGACCGAGGTGTTGGCCGGGAAGCTCGCGATCCACTTGATGCCCGCCACCTCCCGGTCGCCGCCCAGGAACGCGGGCAGCGCGATGATCCGGTCGCGGGGTCTGTCGGGGAAGCGCAGGAAGCTGCTGTGCGGGTTCGCGGTGACGCCCGCGTCGTGCGCGAGGTAGGCGTCCCGGACGGCGCCGAGCGCGCCTTCCCGGTCGGCTTCGACCTGTTTGGACACCTCCTCCGCGGTGACGATCCGCAGCGGCGGCAGTGCAGTGTCGGGCATGACGTCCTTTCGGGGCGGACGGGAGCCGGTACCGGGGTGGCCGGTTCAGGCGGCTCGAACGGCTTGGACGGCTTGGACGGCTCAGACGGGCAACATGTCGGCGGAAGGCGCGTCCTGCAGCACCTCCGCCACCCACGAGGGGTCGTAGATCGTGTCGGCGTAACCGGTGCCGCGGTCGGCGCACAGGAACAGCACGGTGGGCCGCGGGCCGGTGTGTCCCGCGAAGTAGCGGCCGATCGCCGCGTACACCGTGCCGGTGGAACCGCCCGCGTACAGGCCGTGCCGGTGCAGCAGCTCGTGGCAGCCCCGCACGGTGTCGCGCTCCGGCACGATGACCACGTCGTCGATCAGCGCGTGCTCGAACAGCGGTGGCGTGATCGACGAGCCGAGGCCGGGGATGTGCCGGGTGCGCGGCGCGCCGCCGAAGATGGCCGAGCCCTCGGCGTCGACGGCGACCACCCGGGCGTGCGGCCACATCTCCTTGACCCGGTGGGACAGGCCGGCGATCGTGCCGCCGGTGCTGGTGCCGACGAACAGGTAGTCGATCGAGCGGAACGCCCGGCACACCTCGCCGCCGGTGAGTCGGTAGTGCGCCAGCACCGCGTCGGTGTTGGCGTACTGGTTGGGCCAGTAGACCTGGTCCAGCTCCTCGCGCAGCTGCTGCACGCGCGCCAGCCGGGTGCTGAGGTAACCGCCGCTGGCGTCGCGCTCGGTGACCTTCTCCACCCGCTCGCACAGCGCCCGCAGGTACGCCTCGGTGGCGGTGTTGACGTTCGAGTCGATCACCGGGATGAACCGCAGCCCGAGGGAGCGGCTGAACGAGGCCAGCGAGATGGCGAAGTTCCCGGAGGAGGACTCCACGATCGTGGTGTCCTGGGTGATCTCGCCCCGCTCGACGGCCTGCTTGATGATCCACAGCGCGGAGCGGTCCTTGGAGCTGCCGTTGGGGTTGCTGTACTCCAGCTTCGCGTACAGGTCGACGGCGTCGTCCGCCAGCGCGACCACCGGTGTCTCGGGCATCGAGCGCTGGATCGACTCCAGCCCGCGCAGCAGGTCGGATCCACTCACGGCGTGTTCCTCCAGAGGGTCGTCGGGACGTGGCGGGGCATCGGGAACTGCCACAGCAGCCGCAGGACGGCGTCGCGCACCGAGAGCCGGGTGAACGGCTCCAGCCGGTAGCCGCCGTCGCGCGCCCGCACGCCGCGCAGCGCCTCGCCCACCAGCTGCGCGACCCGCCGGGCCTCGGTGCGGCCGAAACCGCGCCACCCGGCGGTCGTGAAGTCCAGCGCCAGCACGTCCGGGCGGCCCGGCGCGCGGTCCACGACGAGGCCGACCTCGCCCAGCGCGTCCCCGGCGAACGGCGCCACCGCGGCCTCCGGCTCCACCAGGACCACGTGGTTGTCGGTGCCGCCGGTGAGCACGCGGTGCCCGAGCAGGGTGAACTCGGCCGCCAGCTCGGCCGCGGCGAGGGCGGTGCGGCCGACCTGCTCGCGGTAGCCGTCGGTGAGCGCGACGCCGAGCACCCTGGCGACGCCCGCCGCGGTGGGCGGGTCGGGCGGGGTGCGGGCGGCGTGCTCGGCGAGCAGCCCGGCCAGGGTCGTGCCGCGCGCCGGGTGCCGCGCGTCCCGCCCGGCCAGCACCAGGGCGCCGCGGGCGCCGGGCAGGTGGGTGGCGGTGCACGCGATCGTGACGTGGGCGTGGTCCACCGGTGTGGCCAGCAGACCCGCCACGACGAAGCCCGCCAGGTGCGACACGTCCACGACGAGCAGCGCGCCCGCCGAGTTCGCGATCGACCGCAGCCGCGCGAAGTCCGGCGTCACCGGGTGCGGTTCGCCACCGCACAGCAGCACGGCGGGCCGCACGCGTCCGGCGAGCGCGGCCAGCCCGTCGTAGTCCAGCCCGGAGCCGTCCAGCCCGGTCCCGTCCGACCCGGTCCCGTCGCCCGCCAGCAGGTGCTGCTCGACGCGGCGGTCCGGCAGGCGCGGCGGCCCCGGCGCGAGGCGGGCGTCCAGGACGAGGTCACCCGGCTCCAGCAGCGCGTCGAGCACCGCCGCCAGCGCCTCCGGCCCGGAGTGGGGGAGGACGTCGGCGTGCGCGGCGCCGAACGCGGTGCGGGCCCGCTCCGCGGCCAGCTGCCCGCCCGGCCAGGCGACCGCGCCGGGCGGTTCCCGACCGGCCAGGGCGGCGGCGCACGCGGCGGGCACGCTCGCGTCCGGTCCGTGGCCGCCGACCCGCAGCACCAGGTTCTCCTCGCGCACCGCGTGCTCGGCGCACAGCAGGCCGTGCAGGTGCGGGTCCTCGGCGGCCAGCACGTCCGCGCCCGCTGCGGTGAAGGCGGCGAGCGGCGACACCGGGCGCGGCGGCGCCGGGCGTCCGAGCCTCAGTTCGACCACGGTCCGGCCTCCGCCCTCGTCACCGGGCCACCGCGCCGCGGTAGGCGCGCACCGCCAGCGGGGCGCACACCAGCAGCACGGCCAGCGTCAACGCCACCGCCATCGGCACCGGGTGCCGCATCGGGAACGACGTCCCCGCCTGGGCGGGGTTCCCGAACAGCTCGCGGCACGCCGCCACGACCGAGCTGACCGGGTTCCACTCGCACACCGCGCGCAGCCAGCCGGGCAGCCCGTCGAGCGGGATGAAGGCGTTGGACAGGAAGGTCAGCGGCATGACGATCAGGAACGCCAGCGCGCTGATCGCCTCCGCGCCGCGCACGACCAGGCCGATCAGCGCGCCCAGCCACGACATCGCGAACCCGAACAGCAGCAGCAGGCCGAGCGCCGCCAGCGCGCCCGCCGCACCCGCCGACACCTTCCACCCGATCGCCAGCCCCACCGCGGCCATCACCACGATGGACACCAGGGACAGCACGAGGTTCGAGGCGGTGCGGGCCAGCAGCACCGCGCCCTGCGACATCGGCAGGGACCGGAACCGGTCCACCAGGCCGTTGCCGAGGTCGTCGGCCACCCCCAGCGCCGTGGACGACACCGAGGACAGCATCGTCTGGGTGAAGATGCCCGCCATCAGGTACTCGCCGTACGCGCCACCGCCGGGCAGCGCGATGGCGGCGCCGAACAGCACGCCGAAGATCACCACGTAGGCGACCGGCATCAGCGTGACGCCGAGCAGCTTCTCCGGCGTGCGGGCGATGTGCCGGGTGTGCCGGCCGAACAGCGCCAGGGCGTCGCTCACCGCGCCGAACGAGGCGGAGGGCGCGTGGATCGCGGTCATCGGACGACCTCTTCCCGGGCGTGGGTGGCGCCGGTCAGGGCGAGGAACACGTCGTCCATCGAGGGGCGGCGCAGCCCGAACTCGGTGACGGCCGCGCCGAGCGGGCGCAGCGCGTCGGCCGCGTCGGCGATGCCGCCGATGCCGTCGTGCACCGGCACCGACACGGTCAGCCCGTCGGCGGAGACCTTCGGCGGCGCGACGACCAGGCGGCCCAGCGCCGCCACGACGGTCCCGGCGTCCGCCCGGCTGGCCACGCCGACCTCCAGCAGCTCGCCGCCGACCTTGGCCTTCAGCTCGGCGGGCGTGCCCTCGGCGATGACCTGCCCGCCGTCCACCACGGCCACCCGGTCGGCGAGCTGGTCGGCCTCCTCCAGGTACTGGGTGGTCAGCAGCACGGTGACGCCACCGGCCACCTGCTCGCGGATCATGTCCCACAGCGCGATGCGGCTGGTGACGTCCAGACCGGTGGTCGGCTCGTCCAGGAACAGCACGGTGGGCTCGGCGACGACGCTCACCGCGAGGTCGAGCCTGCGCCGCATCCCGCCCGAGTAGGTCTTCACCACCCGGTCGGCGGCTTCCACCAGGGAGAACCGCTCCAGCATCTGGTCGGCGCGCACCCTGGCGGCGCGCCGGCCCAGCCGGTGCAGGGTGCCGATCAGGCGCAGGTTCTCCCGCCCGGTCAGCCGCTCGTCCACGGCCGCGTACTGCCCGGCCAGGCCGATGGCGCCGCGCACCGCGCGCGGGTCGCGCACCACGTCGTGCCCGGCGACGACGGCGTGGCCGCTGTCCGGCTCGACCAGCGTGGCCAGCACGCGCACGGTGGTCGTCTTGCCCGCGCCGTTCGGGCCGAGCAGCCCGAAGACCTCGCCCGCCTGCACGGTCAGGTCCACGCCGCGCAGCGCTTCGTGGTCGCCATACCTCTTGCGGAGCCCTTCGGCTCGGATCGCTGTTGCCACGCGCCACTCCTCATCCGGGAACCGGGCGCGGGTGCGCGCCGTCGACGGGTGTTGCAGGAAACCGCCGCACGAGGGGCGCTGTGGTGCGCGGCCGGCGGGCGGTGCCGTGCGCGGACGACGCTAGACCGCGGCACGCGCCGGGGGCAGCGCCGCTGCAGCAACCGCCCTGCGGCCGGAAAACCGTTGCAGCATCGTGCAATCCGCTTGCCCACGCCGCCGCGCGAGGAGCCGGCTGCAAGTTGATGCAGCGTCGTTGCGACGCCGTCGGAGCGGTCGAAGACTATGGCCGTCGCCCGCGCCGCCACCGTCCACGGCGGAGCCAACGCCGCGAAGCGGAGGACTGCAGAGATGACCGGTGAACCCATCGAACGGCTCGCGCTGACACCAGCCCAGGAGGGCATCCGGTTCGCGCAGTCGCTGGACCCCGACAACGCGGTGTACTGCGTCGCCGAGGTCGTCGAAGTGGATTCCACGCTGGACCACACCTTGCTCACCACCGCGTTGAACACCGTGGTGCGCGAGGTCGAGGCGCTGCGCATCGCCGTGGTGGACGGCGAACCGCGGGCCGGGCAGGTGGTCCGGTCCGAAGTGGACTTCCCGGTCGAGGCCGTCGACCTGGCCGACGCCGCCGAGGCCGACGCGTGGGCCCGCCGCCGGTTGGCCCGGCCGATGACCGAGCTGGTGGAGTTCGCCCTGCTGCGCCTGGCCGCGGGCGGTTCCCGCTGGTTCGCGCGCTACCACCACGTGGTGGTCGACGGCGCGACGACCGCGCTGGTCGAGGCGCGCGTAGCCGAGGTGTACACCGCGCTGGCGCGGGACGGCCGGGTCGAGCCGCGGGCGTTCCCCGCGGTGGCCGACCTGCTGCGGCACGAGGACGACTACCGCGCCTCCGCGAAGTTCGAGCGCGACCGGGAGCACTGGCGCGCGGTGCTGGCCGACCGCCCCGAACCGGTCGGCCTGTCGGCGGTGGCGCCGGACAAGCCCGCCCTGCCGCGCAAGCTCCGCGCCCACCTCGACCCCGGCGCCGTCGCCGCCGTGCGCGACCTGGCCCGCGAGGCGGAGGTCAGCTGGCCGTCGGTGCTGGTCTCGGTGCTGGGGCTGCAGCTCGGCCGGCTCACCGGGACCACCGACGTCCTGCTCGGCCTGCCGGCGGCCGCCCGCACGCCCCGGTCCGCGGCGATGCCCGGCATGGTGTCCAACATCGTGCCCGTGCGGCTGCGCCCGCACCCCGCGACACCGCTGCTGGACTACCTGCGCGACACCGCCGCCGCGCTGCGCTCCTCGGTGCGCCACCAGCGCTACCGCTACGAGGACCTGCGCCGCGACCTGGGCCTGGTCGCCGGCGGGACGCGCCTGCTCGGCCCGCAGGTCAACATCGTCCTGCTCGACCAGCCGCTGGACTTCGCGGGTGCGCCGGGCCGCGCGGTGAACCTGGCGGGCGGACCGGTGGACGACCTCACGCTGGTGGTGGACGGCCGGGCCCCGGGCGGTGGGCTGGACCTGTCGTTCGACCTGCACCCCGGCCTCTACGACGACGACGCGGCGCGGGAGGTGGCCGACCGGTTCGCGGTGCTGCTGGACGCGCTGCTCGCCGCCGACCCGGCCGGACCCCTCGGCCGGGTGGCCCTGGCGACCGCCGCCGAGCGGGACCGGATCGCCGACTGGAACGACACCGACGACGCGGCGCCCGCGGGCACGCTGCCCGGGTTGTTCGAGGCGCAGGCCGCGCGCACCCCGGACGCGCCGGCCGTCGTCTTCGAGGACCGCACCCTGACCTACGCCGAGCTGAACAGCCGGGCCAACCGCCTGGCCCGCGAGCTGGTGCGGCGCGGCGTCGGGCCGGAGTCGTTCACGGCCCTGGCCCTGCCGCGCTCGGCGGAGCTGGTGGTGGCGCTGCTGGCGGTGCTCAAGGCGGGCGGCGCGTACCTGCCGGTCGACCCGCACCACCCGGCCGACCGCATCGCGCTGGTGCTCGACGACGCCGCGCCGGCGCTGGCGATCACCTCGGCCGACGCTGGCGTGCCGCTGCCCGACGGGCTGCCGGTGCTGGTGCTGGACGACCTGCCGCCCGACGACCTGCCGCCCGACGACGGGCTGTCCGGGCACGACCTGACCGACGCCGACCGGCTCGCCGCGCTGCTGCCCGACCACCCGGCCTACGTCATCCACACCTCGGGCTCGACCGGCCGCCCCAAGGGCGTGCTGGTGTCGCAGCGCAGCGTGGTCGACCTGGTGGCCTGGGCGGTGGCGGACATCCGCCCCGAGCGCATGGCCCGGGTCCTGGCGTCGACCTCGCTCAACTTCGACGTGTCGGTGTTCGAGCTGTTCGGGCCGCTGTGCAGCGGCGGCTGCATCGAGGTGGTGCGCGACCTGCTCGCGCTGACCGAGCGCCCGGACGGGCGGTGGAGCGGCACCCTGGTCAGCGCGGTGCCGTCGGCGTTCGCCCAGGTCCTCGCGCACGGCGGGGTGCGGGTGGAGGCGGACCTGGTGGTCCTGGCGGGCGAGGGCCTGTCGCTGCGCGCCGTGCGGGACGTGCTGACCGCGATCCCCGGCGCCGAGGTCGCCAACATCTACGGGCCGACCGAGGACACCGTCTACGCCACCGCCTGGTACTCCGGCGGGCGGGACGTGCGCGCCGCGCCGCCCATCGGCCGCCCGCTGGCCAACACCCGCGCGCACGTGCTCGACGCCGCGCTGCGCCCCGTGCCGCCGGGCGCGACCGGCGAGCTGTACCTGTCCGGCACGGGCCTCGCCCGCGGCTACCTCAACCGGCCGGGCCTGACCTCGGAGCGGTTCGTGGCCGACCCGTTCGGCGCGCCCGGCGACCGGATGTACCGCACCGGCGACATCGCCCGGTGGAACGAGCGGGGCGAGGTCGAGTACCTGGGCCGCGCCGACGACCAGGTGAAGGTGCGCGGGTTCCGCATCGAGCTGGGCGAGGTCGAGGCCGTGCTGGCGCGGCACGGCTCGGTCGGCGCGGTGGCCGTCGTGGTCCGGGAGAGCGCGCCCGGCGTCAAGCAGCTGGTGGCCTACGTCGTCCCGGCGGACGGCTCCGCCGACCACGGGGTGCTGCGCGCGCACGCCGCCGCCGCGCTGCCCGAGTACATGGTCCCGGCCGCGTTCGTCACCCTCGACGCCCTGCCGCTCAACTCCAACGGCAAGCTCGACCGGCGCGCCCTGCCCGCCCCGGAGTTCGCGGGCGGCGGCGGCCGGGAGGCGGCCACCGAGCTGGAAGCGCTGCTGTGCGGCCTGTTCGCCGACGTGCTCGGCGTGACCGCGGTCGGGCCCGAGGACGGGTTCTTCGACCTGGGCGGCGACAGCATCGTGTCCATCCAGCTCGCCGCGCGGGCCAGGGCCGCCGGGGTCGAGCTGACCCCGCGCGACGTGTTCGCCCACCCGACGCCCGAGCGGTTGGCGGTGGTGGCGCGGGCCACCACCGCGCAGGCCCCGGAGCCGGACGAGGGCACCGGCCCGGTGACACCGCTGCCGATCGTGCGGTGGCTGCGCGAGCGCGGCCCGGCGGTCGACGCGGTCAACCAGTCGATCCTGGTCCGCACCCCGGCGGGGCTGCGGTTCGAGGAGCTGCGCGAGGCCGTGCGGGTGCTGCTCGACCACCACGACGCGCTGCGGCTGCGGGTGTCCCGGCCCGCCGAGTCCGCCGAGTGGGGCCTGGAGGTGCTGCCGGTCGGCGCGGTCGACGTCGACGAGTGCGTGCGGTCGGTCTCCCCGGACGCCGACGTCGCCGCCCTCGCCCTGGAGGCGGTGGACGAGCTGCGCCCCGACACCGGCCCGACGCTGCGGGCGCTGTTCCTCGACGGCGGGCCGGACCGGCCCGGCCGGCTGCTGCTGGTCGCCCACCACCTGCTGGTGGACGGCGTGTCGTGGCGGGTGCTGCTGGAGGACCTGGCCGCCGCCTGCGCCGGCCGGGCGCCGCAACCCGTCGGCACGTCCTACCGCCGCTGGTCGGAACTGGTCGCCGGGCAGGACCGCGGCGCCGAGCTGCCGCACTGGCGGCAGGTGCTGTCCGGACCGGACCCGCTGCTCGGCGACCGCCCGCTCGACGCCCGCGACACCACCGGCACCGGCCGCGACCTGGCCGTCGCCCTGACCGCCGACCTCACCCGCGCGCTGCTCGACGTGCCCGCGGCGTTCCGCGCCCGGCTGGACGACGTGCTGCTCGCCGCGCTCGCCCTGGCCTTCGCCGAGGACCGCGACGCGCTGCTGGTCGACCTGGAGGGCCACGGCCGCCAGGAGCTGCCCGGCACGGACCTGACCCGCACGGTCGGCTGGTTCACCAGCCTGCACCCGGCGCGCCTCGACCTCACCGGCGCGGACGTGGCCGGCGCGTTCGCCGGCGGCCCGGCGGCGGGTGGCGTCCTCAAGCGGGTCAAGGAGCAGCTGCGCGCCGCGCCCGACCACGGCTTCGGCTTCGGCGTGCTCCGGCGCCTGGACCCGGCCGCCGCGCCGGAACTGGCCGCGCTGCCCGTGCCGCAGGTCGGGTTCAACTACCTGGGCCGGATCGCCGCGGGCGAACAGGACTGGGCCGTCACCGCGCAGGGGCTGGCGCCCGGCGCGGACGCCGAGCTGCCCCTGGCGCACGCCGTCGAGGTCACCGCCCTGGTCCGCGACGGCGCGAACGGCCCCGAGCTGGCGGCCACCTGGACGTGGGCCGCGGACCTGCTGCCCGAGCGGCACGTGCGGCGGCTGGCCGACCGCTGGACCGCCGCCCTGCGCGCGCTGGCCGAGCACGCCGCCCGGCCCGGCAGCGGCGGCCTCACCCCGTCGGACCTGCCGCTGGTGCGGCTGGAGCAGGAGCACGTCACCGCGCTGGAGCGCGCCGTGCCCGGCCTGGTCGACGTGTTCCCGCCCGCGCCGCTGCAGCAGGGCCTGCTGTTCCACGCGATGCTGGACGACGGCGAGGACGCCTACACCGTCCAGTTCACCTTCGACCTGGTCGGGGCGCTGGACGCGGACCGCCTGCGGGACGCCGCGCAGGCGCTGCTGGACCGGCACCCCAACCTGCGGGCCGCGGTCGTCCACGACGGGCTGCCCGCGCCGGTGGTCGCCGTGCCGGGGCACGTCGTGCTGCCGTGGCGCGAGGTCCCGGTGTCCACCGAGGACGACGCGACCGCGGTGGCCGAGGCCGACCGGGCCGCCGGGTTCGACCTCGCCGCGCCGCCGCTGCTGCGGCTGACCCTGCTCCGGTTCGCCGCCGACCGGCACCGGCTCGTGCTGACCAACCACCACGTGCTGCTCGACGGCTGGTCGATGCCGCTGCTGGCGACGGAGCTGTTCGCCCGCTACGCCGGCCGCCCGGTCCCACCGGCCACGCCGTACCGGGACTACCTGGGCTGGCTGGTCGACCGGGACGGCGACGCCGCCCGCGCCGCGTGGCGGACCGCGCTCGCCGGGCTGGAGGAGCCGACGCTGGTGGCGGTCGGCGAGGCCGTTGCCGTCCGCGAGCCCGGGACCGCCATCGGTCGCGAGCCGGGCGCCGGCGGCGAGTCGGGGGCCGTCGTCGCCCGCGAGCCGGAGACCATCGCGTTCGCGCTCACCGAGGAGCAGACCAACCGCCTCGACGCGCTCACCCGGGCCCGCGGCCTGACCGCCAACACCGTCGTCCAGGCCGCCTGGGGCCTGCTGCTGGCCGCGCACACCGGCCGCTCGGACGTGGTCTTCGGCGCCACCGCCTCCGGCCGCCCCGCCGAGCTGTCCGGCGTCGAGTCCGTGGTCGGCCTGCTGATCAACTCCCTGCCGGTGCGGGTGCGGCTCGACCCGGCCGAGACGGTCTCCGGGCTGCTGGCCCGCGTGCAGGGCGAGCAGCTGGCCCTGACCGACCACCGGCACCTCGGCCTGGCCGAGGTGCAGCGCGCGGCCGGGCACGCCGAGCTGTTCGACTCGCTGGTGGTGTTCGAGAACTACCCGCTCGACCCCACCGCCCTCGACCCCGGCGCGGGCCTCTCTGTCGCCGACGTGGCGGCCCGCGACACCACGCACTACCCGCTGTCGCTGATCGCCGTGCCCGGCCCGCGGCTGTCGTTCCGGCTGGACCACCGGGTGCGCCCGGCCGTCGCGGACCGCCTGGTCTCCCGGTTCCGGCGGGTGCTCGACGCGGTGGTCGCGGACCCGGACGCGCCGGTCGGGCGGCTCGACGCGCTGTCCGCCGCCGAACGGCACCTGGTGCTGCACCGCTGGAACGACACCGCGCACCCGGTCGACGGGACCACGCTGCCCGCGCTGTTCCAGGCGCAGGTCGCGCGCACCCCGGACGCGGTGGCCGTCGTCTTCGAGGGCCACACCCTGACCTACGCGGAGCTGAACGCCCGCGCCAACCGCCTGGCCCGGCTGCTCATCGCCCGCGGCGCGGGTCCGGAGCGGCTGGTGGCGCTGGCGGTGCCGCGGTCGCTGGAGCTGATCGTCGCCCTGCACGCGGTGCACAAGGCGGGCGCGGCCTACCTGCCGATCGACCCCGGCTACCCGGCCGACCGCATCGCGCTGCTGCTCGGCGACGCCGACCCCGCCGTGCTGCTGACCACCCGCGCGGTCGAGGACGCGCTGCCCGCCACCGGCGCACCGACGCTGCTGCTCGACCCGGGCGACCTCGACCCGCTGCTGGCCGGGTGCTCCCGCGCCGACGTCACCGACGCCGACCGCACCTCGCCGCTGCGGCCCGCCGACACCGCCTACGTCATCTACACCTCGGGCTCGACCGGCCGACCCAAGGGCGTGCTGGTGCCGCACCACGGCATCGTCAACCGGCTGCTGTGGATGCAGGACCGCTACCGCCTCGACGGCACCGACCGCGTGCTGCAGAAGACGCCGTCCGGGTTCGACGTCTCGGTGTGGGAGTTCTTCTGGCCGCTGATCACCGGCGCGGCGCTGGTGGTGGCCAAGCCGGAGGGGCACCGCGACCCGGTGTACCTGTCCCGCCTGGTGCGCGACTCCGGCATCACCACCCTGCACTTCGTGCCCTCGATGCTGCACGCGTTCCTGCTGCACGCCGACCCCGCCGACGCCGCCGGCCTGCGCCGGGTGATCTGCTCGGGCGAAGCGCTCGGCGCGGACCTGCGCGACCGGTTCTTCGCCGTCCTGCCCCGCGTCGAGCTGCACAACCTCTACGGGCCGACCGAGGCGTCGGTGGACGTCACCGAGTGGCAGTGCGCGCCCGACGAGGCGCTGACGTCGGTGCCGATCGGCCGCCCGGTCTGGAACACCGGCCTGCGCGTGCTGGACGCCTGCCTGCGGCCGGTGCCGCCGGGCGTCGCGGGGGAGCTGTACCTGACCGGCGTCCAGCTCGCCCGCGGCTACCTGGCCCGGCCGGGCCTGACCTCGGAGCGGTTCGTGGCCGACCCGTTCGGCGCGCCCGGCGACCGGATGTACCGCACCGGCGACATCGCCCGGTGGCGGCCGGACGGCTCGCTGGACTACCTCGGCCGCGCCGACGACCAGGTCAAGGTCAACGGGTTCCGCATCGAGCTGGGCGAGATCGAGGCGGCGCTGGCCGCGTTCGACGAGGTCACGCACGCCGCGGTGGTGGTGCGCGAGGACGGCGGCGCGAAGCGGCTCGTCGGCTACGCCACCCCGGAGGCCGGGCACGACCCCGACCCGGACGCGCTGCGCGCCCGGCTGGCCGACGTGCTGCCCGAGCACCTGGTGCCCGCCGCGGTGGTGCTGCTGGCGGAGTTCCCGGTGGGGCCCAACGGCAAGCTGGACCGCCGCGCCCTGCCCGCGCCGGAGTTCCGCTCCCGCTCCGGCCGCGCGCCGGCCACCGTCACCGAGGAGCTGCTGTGCTCCCTGGTCGCCGCCGTGCTCGGCCTGCCCTCGGTCGGCCCGGACGACGGCTTCTTCGACCTGGGCGGCGACAGCATCCTGTCCATCCAGCTGGTCAGCCGGGCGCGGGCGTCGGGCCTGGCCTTCACGCCGCGGGACGTCTTCACCCACCGCACGGTCGCCGCGCTCGCCGCCGTCGCCGGGCAGGTCGGCGCCGACACCGCCGTGCGGGAGGAACCCGGCGCGGGCGTCGGCCGGTACGAGCCCCTGCCGATCGCCGCCGCCCTGTTCGAGCGCGGCGGCCCGCTCGACGGCTTCCACCAGTCGATGCTGCTGCGGGTGCCGCCGGGCCTCGGGCTCGACCACCTGACCACCGCCGTGCAAGCGTTGCTGGACCACCACGACGCGCTGCGCACCCGGCTGGCCGACGGCGTGCTGGAGGTGCTGCCGCCGGGCGCGGTGGACGCGGCCCGCCTGGTGCGCCGGGTGGACGCGCGCGGCGGGTTCGACGTGGCCCGGCACGCCGACGAGGCGCGCCGGGGGCTGGCGCCGGCCGACCCGGTGATGGCCCGGGTCGTGTGGTTCGACGCGGGGGCCGACCAGGGCCGCCTGCTCGTGCTGCTGCACCACCTGGTCGTGGACGGCGTGTCGTGGCGGGTGCTGGTGCCGGACCTGACGGCGGCCTGGCACGCCGCCGCCGCGGGCCGCGACGCCGAGCTGCCGCCGGTGGGCACCTCCTACCGGACCTGGACCCGCACCCTGGCCGGGCTGGCCGCCGAACGGGCCGACGAGGCGCCCGCCTGGGCCGCCGTGCTCGCCGAGCCGGACGCGCCGCTGGCCGACCGGCCGCTGGACCCGGCCGTCGACGTGGTGTCCACCCTGCGCCACCACACCACCGAGCTGCCGCCCGGTCTCACCGAACCGCTGCTGACCTCGGTGCCCGCCGCGTTCCACGCGGGCGTCACCGACGTGCTGCTGACCGCGCTGGCCGTCGCCGCCGCGCAGCACCGCCCCGGCCACCTGCTGGTGGACCTGGAGGTGCACGGCCGCGAGGAGGTCGCGGGCACGGACCTGTCGCGCACCGTCGGCTGGTTCACCGGCCTGCACCCGGCCCGGTTGGACGCCGCCGTGGCCGACTGGGACGAGCTGTGGGCGGCGGGCCCGGAAGCGGGCCGGGCGCTCAAGCGGGTCAAGGAGCAGCTGCGGGCCCTGCCCGCCGGGGGGCTCGGCTGGGGCCTGCTGCGCCACCTGAACCCCGGCACCGCGCCCGCGCTGGCCGCGCTGCCCGTGCCGCAGGTCGGGTTCAACTACCTGGGCCGCTTCCCGGCGCCCGACGCGGCGGACTGGGCCCCGGCACCCGAGGGCGACGGCCTCGGCGGCGGCGCCGACCCCGGCGCCCGCCTGCCGCACGCCCTGGAGGTCAACGCCGTGACGAGAGACGGCGCGGACGGCCCCCGGCTGGTCGTGGACTGGGCGTGGCCCGCGGGCCTGCTGCGGCACGACGACGTGGTGGCGCTGGCCACCGGCTTCGACCGGGCGCTGGCGGCGCTGGTGGCGCACGCCGCGGACCCGGACGCGGGCGGGCACAGCCCGTCGGACCTGACCCTGGACTCCCTGAGCCAGGACGAGATCGACGAGTTCGAAGACGACTTGGACGCAGAGTGGGAGATGTCGCAGTGAGGCAATCGCGGGTCGAGGACGTTCTGCCGCTGTCGCCGTTGCAGGAGGGCATGCTGTTCCACGCCCTCTACGACGAGCAGGCCCCCGACGTCTACACCGTCCAGTTCTCCTTCGAGCTGACCGGGCCGGTGGACGCCGCCGTGCTGCGCGAGTCGCTGGCGGCGCTGCTGCGGCGGCACGCCAACCTGCGCGCCGGGTTCCGCCGCCGCAAGAGCGGCCAGGCCGTGCAGGTGGTCTCGCGGGAGGTGCCGACGCCGTTCCACGAGGCAGACCTGTCCGACGTGGACGACCAGGGCGCCGCGCTGGAGGAGCTGCTGGAGCGCGACCGCGCCACCCGCTTCGACCTGACCGCGCCGCCGCTGCTGCGGCTGACCCTGGTGCGGCTGGGCGTCGAGCGGTACCGGCTCGTGGTGTCCAACCACCACATCCTGCTCGACGGCTGGTCCATGCCGCTGGTGGTGCGCGAGCTGTTCACCGCCTACGCGGCCGGCGGCAGCGCCGCGACCCTGCCGCCGGTCACGCCCTACCGGGAGCACCTGACCTGGCTCGGCCGCCGGGACCGCGAGGCCGCGCGCGCCGCGTGGCGCGACGCCCTGGCCGGGTTGGCGGAGCCGACGCTGGTCGCGCCCGCCGACCCGGCCCGCGTCGCGGTGCCCGCCGAGCAGGTGTCGCTGAGCCTGACCGAGGAGCTGACCGGTCGGCTGCAGCGCGCCGCCCGCGCGCACGGCGTCACGCTCAACACCGTCGTGCAGACCGCGTGGGCGCTGCTGCTGTCCCGCCTGACCGGCCGCGACGACGTCGTGTTCGGCGCCACGGTCTCCGGCCGCCCCGCCGACCTGCCCGGCGTCGAGTCGATGATCGGCCTGTTCATCAACACCGTGCCGGTGCGGGTGCGCACCCACCCCGAGCGGGGGCTGGGCGGCCTGCTGGAGGACGTGCAGCGCGAGCAGGCCGCGCTGCTGGAGCACCAGCACCTCGGCCTGGCCGAGATCCAGGGCGTGCACGGCGCGGGCGAGCTGTTCGACACGCTCGTGGTGTTCGAGAACTACCCGCTCGACCCGTCCGCCCTGGAGCTGACCGGCACCGGGCTGCGGATGGCCGACGTCCGCGGCCGCGACTCGACGCACTACCCGCTGACCCTGGTCGTGATCCCCGGCGCGGAGCTGACCCTGCGCCTGGACCACCGGCCCGACCTGGTGGGCGCGCCCGCGGCGGCCGTGGTGCTGGAGCGGCTGCGCCGGCTGCTGGACACCGTGATCGCCGACCCGGACCGGCTGGTCGGCCGCCTCGACGTGCTGGGCGCGCGGGAGCGCGAGCAGCTGGTGCGCGGCTGGAACGACACCGCCCGCGACATCCCGGTCCGCACGCTGCCGCAGCTGCTGGAGGACACCGCCGCCGCCCACCCGGACGCGGTGGCCCTCGTCGGCGAAGGGGTGGAGCTGCGCTACGCCGAGCTGGACGAGCGGGCCAACCGCCTGGCGCACCTGCTGGTGTCGCGCGGCGTCGGCCCCGAGGACGTCGTCGCGCTGCTGCTGCCCCGCTCGGCGGACCTGGTGGTGGCCGCGCTCGCCGTCGCCAAGGCGGGCGGCGCGTACCTGCCGGTCGACCCGGCCTACCCGGCCGAGCGCGTGGCGTTCCTGCTCGACGACGCCCGCCCGCGCGCCGTGCTGACCGACGCCGCCCGCGCCGACCGGGTCCCGGGCGCGGTGGTGCTGGACGAGCCCGGCCTGACCGACGGCTTCCCGGCGCACCCGCCGACCGACGCCGACCGCGTCGCGCCGCTGCGGCCGGAGCACCCGGCGTACCTGATCTACACCTCCGGCTCGACCGGCACGCCCAAGGGCGTCCTGGTCACCCACGCCGGCCTGGCGAGCTTCGCCGCGAGCGAGGTCGAGCGGTTCGACGTGCGACCGGGCGACCGGGTGCTGCAGTTCTCCTCGCCCAGCTTCGACGCCTCCGTGCTGGAGCTGTGCATGGCGCTGCGCGGCGGCGCGGCGCTGGTCGTGCCGCCCGCCGGGCCGCTGGTCGGCGAGGAGCTGGCCGAGGTGCTGCGCGAGCAGGCCATCACGCACACCCTGATCCCGCCCGCCGCGCTGGCCACCGTGCCGCTCGTGCCGCTGCCCGCGCTGCGCACCCTGGTGGTCGGCGGCGACGCCTGCCCGCCGGAGCTGGTCGCCGCGTGGGCGCCGGGCCGCACGATGATCAACGCCTACGGCCCGACCGAGACCACGGTGGCCGCGACGTTCAGCGAGCCGCTGGTCGCGGGGGAGACCCCGCCGATCGGCAGCCCGCTGTGGAACACCCGCGCGCACGTGCTGGACGCCAACCTCCAGCCGGTGCCGGTCGGGCAGCCGGGCGAGCTGTACGTGGCGGGCGCGGGCCTGGCGCGCGGCTACCTGGACCGGCCGGGCCTGACCGCGCAGCGGTTCGTGGCCGACCCGACCGGCGGGCCGGGCGAACGGGCCTACCGCACCGGTGACGTGGTGCGCCGGCGCGCCGACGGCTCGCTGGAGCACCTGGGCCGGGTGGACGACCAGGTGAAGATCCGCGGTTTCCGGGTCGAGCTGGGCGAGATCGAGGCGGTGCTCGCCGAGCACCCGTCCGTCGCGCGGGTAGTCGTGGTGGCCCGCGAGGACCGACCCGGCGTGAAGCAGCTCGTCGCCTACGCCGTGCCCGCCCACCCGGTGGCCCCGGCCGCCGGGCCCGACCCGCTGGGGCTGCGCGAGCACGTCGCCTCCCGGCTGCCCGAGCACCTGGTCCCGGCCGCGTTCGTGCTGCTGGACGAGCTGCCGCTGACCGCCAACGGCGTCAAGGTGGACCGGGCCGCGCTGCCCGCGCCCGCGCACACCGCCGCCGCGGGCCCGACCGGGCGACCGCCGCGCACGCACGCCGAGCAGGTGCTGTGCGAGGTGTTCGCCGAGGTGCTGGGCGTGCCGTCGGTCGGCGTGCACGACTCGTTCTTCGAGCTGGGCGGCGACAGCATCGTGTCCATCCAGCTCGTCGGCCGGGCCCGCCGCGCCGGCGTGGTGATCACGCCCAAGCAGGTGTTCGAGCACCGCACCGCGGAGCGGCTGGCCGCCGTCGCGGGCGGCGCGGAGCAGGCCGTGGCCGAGGCCCCGGACGCGGGCGTCGGCCCGGTGCCGCTCACGCCGATCGTGGACTGGCTGCGCGAGCGCGGCGGCCCGATCGACTCGTTCCACCAGTCGGTGCTGCTGCGCGTGCCCGCCGACGCCGACCACGACCGGCTCACCGCCGCGTTCCGCGCCCTGGTGGACCACCACGACGCGCTGCGGCTGCGGTTGACCCGCACCGGCGACCACTGGGCGCTGGAGGCCGGGCCGCGCGGCTCGGCGACCGCCGAGGTCGTCCGGGTCGACGCGACCGCGCTGGACGACGCGGCGCTGCGGGCGGCGGTCGTCGAGCAGGGCGAGGCGGCGCGGCGGTGGCTGGCCCCGGAGCGGGCGCGGGTGGTGCGCGCGGTGTGGTTCGACCGCGGCGCCGAGCCCGGCCGGCTGCTGCTGGTGGCCCACCACCTGGTCGTGGACGGCGTGTCGTGGCGGGTGCTGACCGAGGACCTGGCCACCGCGTTCGGCGGGGGCGAGCCCGCGCCGGTCGGCACGTCCCTGCGCCGCTGGGCCGAGCACCTGACCGGGCTGGCCACCGCGCCCGCCGTCGTCGCCGGGCTGGACGAGTGGACCCGCGTGCTGGAGGGCGGCGACGCCCCGCTGGCCGACCGGCCCCTGGACCCGGCCCGCGACACCGCGGGCGTCGGCCGCCGCATCGAGGTCGCGCTGCCCGCCGCCACCACCGCGCCGCTGCTGACCACCGTGCCGACCGCGTTCCACGCGGGGCCGGACGACGTGCTGCTGACCGCGCTGGCGCTGGCCGTCGCCGAGTGGCGCGGCGGCGTCGGCGGGCTGCTGGTGCAGCTGGAGGGCCACGGCCGCGAGGAGGACGCGCACGGCCTGACCGGCGTGGACCTGTCCCGCACGGTCGGCTGGTTCACCGCCACCCGCCCGGTGCGGCTGGACGCGGGCGACCCCGCCGACGTCGCGAGCGCGCTCAAGCGCGTCAAGGAGCAGGTGCGGTCGGCGCCCGGCGGGCTGAGCCACGGCCTGCTGCGCCACCTCAACCCCGACACCGCGCCCGTGCTCGCCGCGCTGCCCGTGCCGCAGGTCGGGTTCAACTACCTGGGCCGGTTCGCCACGCCGGACGGGGGCGACTGGACCGCCGCGCCCGAGGCGGGTGTGCTGGGCGGCGGCGTGGACGCCGACGCGCCCGTGCCGCACGTGCTGTCGGTGGACGCCCTGACCCGCGACGGCGCGGACGGCCCCGAGCTGACCGCGACCTTCGCCTGGCCCGGCGACCTGCTCGCCGAGGACGACGTCCGCGAGCTGGCCGCCGCGTGGACCCGCGCGCTGGAGCGGCTGGCCGGCCTGCGGGACGGCGGGCGCACCCCGTCGGACCTGCCGCTGGTGCGGCTGACCCAGACCGAGGTGGAGGCGGTGGAGGAGCACGGCGGCGACCTGGTCGACGTGCTGCCGCTGTCCTCGTTGCAGCGCGGCCTGCTGTTCCACGCCTCCTACGACGCCGACGGCGCGGACGTCTACACCGTGCAGCTCGTGCTGGACCTGGCGGGCGAGCTGGACACCGCCGCGCTGCGCCGGGCCGCCCAAGTGGTGCTGGACCGGCACGACGTGCTGCGCGCCGGTTTCCTGCACGAGGGCCTCGGCGAGCCGGTGCAGTTCGTGCCGCGCGGCGTCGAGGCGCCGTGGACCGAGGTGGACCTGTCCGAGGAGGACGACCCCGACGCGCGCGCCGAGGAGCTGCTGGCCGCCGACCGGGCCCGGCGCTTCGACCCGGCCCGGCCGCCGCTGCTGCGGTTCACCGCGCTGCGCCTGGGCCGCGACCGGCACCGCGTCGTGCTGACCAACCACCACCTGCTGCTCGACGGCTGGTCCGCGCCGCTGCTGATGCGCGAGCTGTTCGCCGCCTACGACGGCGCGCCGCTGCCGCCGGTCACCCCGTTCGCGGACTACCTGCGCTGGCTGGTCGCCGCCGACCGCGCCGCCGCGACCGCCGCGTGGACCGCGGCCCTGGACGGCGTCTCGGAGCCGACCCTGCTCGGCCCGTCGGGGCGGCGGCAGCCCGCGCTGCCCGACACGCTGACCCTCGACCTGCCCGCGACCACCACGGCCGCGCTCACCGCCCGCGCCCGCGCCTGCGGCGTCACGCTCAACACGCTCGTGCAGGGCGTGTGGGGCCTGCTGCTGGCCCGGGTCACCGGCCGCACCGACGTGGTGTTCGGCGCGACCTCCTCCGGCCGCCCGGCGGAGGTGCCCGGGGTCGAGTCGATGATCGGCCTGTTCATCAACACCCTGCCGGTGCGGGTGCGGCTCGACCCGGCCGAGAGCGTCGCCGGGCTGCTGGCCCGGCTGCAGGCGCAGGCGTCGGAGCTGATGGCGCACCAGCACGTCGGCCTCACCGAGGTGCAGGAGCTGGTCGGCCTCGGCGAGCTGTTCGACACCCTGGTCGTGTTCGAGAACTACCCGCTGGACACCGGGGGCATGGCCCTGCCCGGCGGGCTGAGCGCGACCGCCGTCGAGGCGCGCGACGCCACGCACTACCCGCTGTCGCTGGTCGTCGTGCCCGGCGACCGGCTGCGGCTCGACCTCAACCACCGGCCCGACCTGCTCGGTCCGGGCGCCGCGGACCTGCTGGCCCGCCGCCTGCTCGGCCTGCTCGACCTCGTGCTGGCCGCGCCGGACCGCCGGGTCGGCCTGGTGGACGTGCTCACCGACGACGAGCGCGCCCTGCTCACCGCGCGGCACGGCGCCGTGCGGCCGGAGCCGGTCGGCGGCGTGCCGACCGCGTTCGCCGAGCAGGCCGCCGCCACGCCCGACCGCACCGCGCTGATCGCCGGCGGCGTCGAGATCACCTACCGCGAGCTGGACGAGCGCGCCAACCGCCGCGCGCACCGGCTCGTCGCGGCCGGGGTGCGGCCCGGCGACCACGTCGCCCTGCTCCAGGAGCGGTCGGTGGAGCTGGTCGTGTCCACGCTCGCGATCCTCAAGGCGGGCGCGGCGTACGTGCCGCTGGACGGTCGCAGCCCGCGCGCCCGCCTCGAAGCGGTGCTGGCGCAGACCCGCGCCGCCGCGCTGCTGGTCGACGACGGCGACCGCGGCCTGGCGCACGACGCGGTGGTGCTCGACGTGCTCGACACCGAGGACGGCTTCCCCGCGGGCGACCCCGGCGTGCGGCCGCACCCCCGCGACCTGGCCTACGTCATGTACACGTCCGGGTCCACCGGCACGCCCAAGGGCGTCGCGGTCACCCACTTCGACGTGCTGAGCCTGGCCCGCGACGGCGCCTGGGACGGCCCCCACCACGACCGGGTCCTGCTGCACTCGCCGCACGCGTTCGACGCCTCCACCTACGAGCTGTGGGTGCCGCTGCTGTCCGGGCGGGAGCTGGTCGTCGCGCCGGCGGGCGAGCTGGACGTGCGCGAGCTGGCCGGGGTGATCGCGTCGGCGGGCGTCACCGGCCTGTGGTTGACCGCGGGCCTGTTCCGGCTGCTGGCCGAGGAGCACCCCGAGTGCTTCGCGGGGGTGCGGGAGGTGTGGTCCGGCGGTGACGTCGTGCCGCCCGCCACCGTGCGCCGCGTCCTGGACGCCGCGCCGGACCTGGTGTTCGGCGACGGCTACGGCCCGACCGAGACGACCACGTTCGCCACCCACCACTTCGTGCGGTCCGGCGACGCCCTGCCCACGACCGTCCCGATCGGACGGCCGCTGGACAACATGCGGCTGCACGTGCTGGACCCGCACCTGCGGCCGGTGCCGCCCGGTGCGGCGGGCGAGCTGTACATCGCGGGCGCGGGCCTGGCCCGCGGCTACCTGGACCTGCCCGCGCTGACCGCCGAGCGGTTCGTCGCGGACCCGTTCACCACCGCGTCCGGCGCGCCGCTCGGCGAGCGCATGTACCGCACCGGCGACCTGGTGCGCTGGAACGCCGACGGCGACCTGGAGTTCCTGGGCCGCGCCGACGAGCAGGTCAAGGTGCGCGGCTTCCGGATCGAGCTGGGGGAGGTCGAGGCCGCGCTGGCCCGGTTCCCCGGTCTGGCGCAGGTCGCGGTGATCGTCCGGGAGGACCGGCCGGGCGACAAGCGGATCGTCGCCTACACCGTGGCCGACGCGGAGGTGGACGTCGCCGCGCTGCGCGAGCACGCCACCGCCGCGCTGCCCGAGTACATGGTGCCCTCGGCGTTCGTCGCGCTGGACGCGCTGCCGCTGACCGCCAACGCCAAGCTCGACCGCCGCGCCCTGCCCGCGCCGGACCTGTCCGCCGCGGGCGCCGGTCGCGCGCCGCGCACCCCGGAGGAGGAAATCCTCTGCGGTCTGTTCGCCGAAGTGCTCGGCGTGCCCGAGGTGACCGTGGACGACGGGTTCTTCGCCCTGGGCGGGCACTCGCTGCTGGCCACCCGCCTGGTCAGCCGGGTGCGGTCGGCGTTCGGCGTCGAGATCGCGGTGCGCACCCTGTTCGAGAACCCGACGCCCGCCGGCCTGGTCAAGGCGCTCGGCCAGGCCCGCGCCGCCCGCCAGGCGCTGCGCGTGGTCGAACGGCCCGAGCACGTGCCCATGTCCTACGGCCAGCGGCGGCTGTGGTTCCTCAACCGGCTGGAGGGCGCCGACTCGCCCTACAAGATCCCGATCGCGCTGCGGTTGCGCGGCGCGCTGGACCCCGTGGCGCTGGACGCCGCGCTGCGGGACGTCGTGCGGCGGCACGAGAGCCTGCGCACGGTGTTCCCCGAGCACGACGGCGAACCGCACCAGGTGGTGCTCGACGCCGACGCCGCGACCCCGGCCGTGCGACTGGTCGAGGTCACCGAGGACGAGGTGCTGCCGCACGCCCGCGCCGCCGTGGCCGAGGGGTTCGACCTGGCGGTGGACCCGCCGCTGCGCGCCCACCTGCTGCGCGTCGCCGCCGACGAGCACCTGCTGCTGCTGGTGCTGCACCACATCGCGGGCGACGGCTGGTCCATGGCGCCGCTGGCGCGCGACTTCTCCGCCGCCTACACCGCCCGCACCGCGGGCCGGGCGCCGGAACTCGCGCCGCTGCCCGTGCAGTACGCGGACTACAGCCTGTGGCAGCACGAGGTCATGGGCCGCGAGGAGGACCCGGAGAGCGCGATCGCCCAGCAGGTCCGGTTCTGGCGCGCGGCGCTGGACGGGCTGCCCGAGGCGCTGGAGCTGCCGGGCGACCGGCCCCGGCCGCCGGTGGCGAGCCTGCGCGGCGGCACGCTGTCCTTCGACGTGCCCGCCGAACTGCACCGGGCGCTGGCCGACCTGGCCCGCGCGCACCGCGCCAGCCTGTTCATGGTGCTGCAGACCGGCCTGTCGGCGCTGCTGACCCGGCTGGGCTCGGGCACGGACATCCCGATCGGCTCGCCGATCGCGGGCCGCACCGACGACGCGCTGGACGAGCTGGTCGGCTTCTTCGTCAACACGCTGGTGCTGCGCGCCGACACCTCGGGCGACCCGTCGTTCGGCCGGCTGCTCGACCGCGTCCGCGACGCCGACCTGGCCGCCTACGCCCACCAGGACCTGCCGTTCGAGCGGCTGGTCGAAGTGCTCAACCCGGTCCGGACGATGGCGCACAACCCGCTGTTCCAGGTGCTGCTGGTGCTGCAGAACAACACCGACGCCGAGCTGGCGCTGCCGGGCCTGGGCGTCACCGTGGAGCAGGTCGGGGCGCACGCCGCCCAGTTCGACCTGTCGCTGGACCTCACCGAGCGGCCCGGCGGCGGCATCACCGGCCGCCTCGACTACGCGCTGGACCTGTTCGACGACGACACCGCCCGCCGGCTGGCCGACCGGTTCACCCGGCTGCTGTCCGCCGCCGTCGCCGACCCGGACCAGCCGATCTCCGACATCGAACTGCTCGACGAGGCCGAGCGCGTGCAGGTGCTGGTCGAGTGGAACGCGACCCGCCGCGACGACGACGTGGTCGGCGTGGTGGAGCAGGTCCGCCTGCACGCGGCGCTGCGGCCCGACGCCGTCGCCCTGGTGGACGACGAGGCGGTGGTGACCTACGCCGAGCTGGTCGAGCGGGCCAACCACCTGTCCCGGCTGCTGGTCGAGCGCGGCGCGCGGGCCGGCGCGCTGGCGGCGGTGCTCGCCGACCGCGACGCCAGGGTGCCCACCGCGGTGCTCGGCGTGCTGGGCGCGGGCGCGGCCTGGGTGCCGCTGGACCCCCGCGCCCCGCGCGAGCGGGCCACGTCCCTGCTCACCGACAGCGGCGCGCGCTGGCTGCTCACCACCCCCGAGCGGGCCGGGCAGGCGCTGGACCTGGCGGCGGGCACCGGTGTCGAGGTGCTGGTGCTCGACGGCGGGGCCGACCCGGACCTGCTGCCGGTGCACGGCGGGCCGGACGACCTGGCCTACGTCATCTTCACCTCCGGCTCGACCGGCCGGCCCAAGGGCGCGATGGTGCACCGCGCGGGCATGGTCAACCACCTGCTGGCCAAGGTCGAGGACCTGGCGCTGACCGAGACCGACTCGCTGGTGCAGAACGCGCCGCTGACGTTCGACATCTCGGTGTGGCAGATGCTGGCCGCGCTGGTGGCGGGCGGCACGACCAGGATCGTCGGCGACGACACCGCGCTCGACCCGGCGGCGCTGTTCGCGCTGAGCTCCCGCGAGCGGGTGACCGTGCTGGAGGTGGTGCCGTCGCTGCTGCGCACCGCGCTGGACGCGTGGGACGCGGGCGCGGCGGTGGAGCCGCTGCCGGACCTGCGGTGGTTGATGGTCACCGGCGAGGCGCTGCCCGCCCGCACCTGCGAGCGCTGGTTCGCCCGCGAGCCCGGCGTGCCGCTGGTCAACGCCTACGGGCCGACCGAGTGCTCGGACGACGTGACGCACGCCGTGCTCACCGCCCGTTCCGGGGTGGAGCTGACCGGCGTGCCGATCGGCCGCGCGGTGCGCAACACGACCCTGTACGTGATGGACGAGCACGGCTCGCCGGTGCCGCCGGGCGTGGCGGGCGAGCTGTACGTGGGCGGCGTCGGCGTGGGCCACGGCTACCTGGCCGACCCGGTGAAGACGGCGCGCGCGTTCGTGCCCGACCCGTTCTCCTCGACGCCCGGCGCGCGGCTCTACCGCACCGGCGACGTGGTGCGCCGCCGCCGGGACGGCCAGCTGGACTTCCTGGGCCGCCGCGACCACCAGGTCAAGATCCGCGGCCAGCGCATCGAGCTGGGCGAGGTGGAGGCGGCGCTGCGGCAGGTGCCCGGCGTCACCGACGCGGTGGTCACCACCGGCGCCGACGCCGCCGGCCAGACCCGGCTGGTCGGCTACGTGGTCGCGCCGCCCGCCGCCGGCGTGCTCGCTGCGGCGGTGCGGGACCACGTGGGCGCGCTGCTGCCCGAGGCGATGGTGCCCTCGGCGGTGGTCGTGCTGGACGAGTTCCCGCTGACGCCCAACGGCAAGGTGGACCGGCGCGCCCTGCCCGAGCCGGACTTCGCCGCCGGGACCGGCCGCGCCGCCCGCACCCCGCGGGAAGAGGTGCTGTGCACGGTGTTCGCCGAAGTGCTCGGCGTGCCCTCGGTGGGCGTGGACGACGACTTCTTCGCCCTGGGCGGGCACTCGCTGCTGGCCACCCGCCTGGTCAACCGGGTGCGGTCGGTGTTCGGCGTCGAGCTGCCGGTCCGCCGGGTGTTCGAGGCGCCGACGGTGGCGGGCCTGGCGGGCGCCCTGGAGGTCGGCGACGACACCCGCCCGCCGCTGCGGCCCGCCGAGCGGCCGGACCGGGTGCCGCTGTCGCACGCCCAGCGCCGGCTGTGGTTCCTCAACCGCCTGGAGGACGGCGCGGGCACCTACAACATCCCGCTGGTGCTGAACCTGGACGGGGACCTGGACCGCGACGCGCTGCGCACCGCGCTGCGCGACGTGGTGGCCCGCCACGAGAGCCTGCGCACGCTGTTCCCCGAGGTCGACGGCGAGCCGCACCAGGTCGTGCTGGACGTCCGCCCGGAGCTGGCCGAGGTGGTGGTGACCGGCGACGACCTGGACGAGCGGGTGCGCGCCGAGACCCGCCGCGGCTTCGACCTGACCAGCGAGCTGCCGCTGCGCGCGACGCTGTTCGAGGTGGCCGACGACCGGCACGTGCTCGTGCTGGTGCTGCACCACATCGCGGGTGACGGCGCGTCCGCCGCGCCGCTGGCCCGCGACCTGGCCCGGGCCTACTCGGCGCGCGGCGCGGGCATGGAGCCGGAGCTGCCCGAGCTGCCCGTGCAGTACGCGGACTTCGCGCTGTGGCAGCGCGACGTGCTCGGCGACCCGGACCGGCCGGGCTCGCCGCTGGCCCGCCAGCTGGAGCACTGGCGCACCGCCCTGGCCGGCCTGCCCGACCAGGTGGACCTGCCCGTGGACCGGCCGCGCCCGGCGCGGCCGAGCCACCGCGGCGAGTCGGTGCCGCTGGAGCTGGGCGCCGACCTGCACACCGCGCTGGCCGACCTGGCGCGCACCAGCCACACCAGCCTGTTCATGGTGGTGCAGGCCGGTCTGTCGGCGCTGCTGACCCGGTTGGGCGGCGGCACCGACATCCCGCTGGGCTCGCCGGTCGCCGGCCGCTCCGACGAGGCGCTGGACGAGCTGGTCGGCTTCTTCGTCAACACCCTGGTGCTGCGCACCGACACCTCCGGCGACCCGACGTTCCGGGAGCTGCTGGCCCGGGTGCGCGACACCGACCTGGCCGCGTTCGCGCACCAGGACGTGCCGTTCGAGCGCCTGGTCGAAGCGCTCAACCCGGAGCGCTCGCTGTCGCGGCACCCGCTGTTCCAGGTGGTGCTGAGCTTCCAGCACCACCTGGACACCGCGTTCGAGCTGCCCGGCCTGGTCATCTCGGCGGTCGCGCCGGACACCGGGGCGGCCAAGTTCGACCTGACCGTCAACCTGGCCGAGCAGCGCGACGCCGACGGCCTGCCCGCGGGCCTGGCGGGGCGGATCTCCTACGCCACCGACCTGTTCGACGCGGGCACGGTCGCCTCGATCGCCACCCGGCTGGTGCGGTTGCTGACCGCGCTGGCCGCCGACCCGGACGCCGCCATCGGCTCGGTCGAGCTGCTGGACGACGCCGAGCGGCGCCTCCTGCTGGCGGAGTGGAACGACACGGCCACCGAGGTGCCCGAGCTGAGCCTGCCGGAGCTGTTCGCCGCGCAGGTGGCGCGCACCCCCGACGCGCCCGCGGTGTGGGACCGGGGCGTCGAGCTGGACTACGCGGAGCTGGACCGCCGGGTCAACCGGTTCGCCCGGCTGCTGCGCGAGCACGGCGCCGGGCCGGAGCGGTTCGTCGCGGTGTCCCTGCCGCGTTCGGCGGACCTGGTGGTGGCGCTGCTCGGCGCGCTGCGGGCGGGTGCGGCGTACGTGCCGGTCGACCCGGACTACCCGGCCGACCGCATCGCGCACATGCTCGGCGACACCGACCCGCTGCTGCTGGTCACCGACTCGGCGCTGGCGCCGCGGCTGGCCGTGGCCGACTGCCCCCGGCTGCTGGTGGACGACCCGGCGGTGGCCGCCCGGCTGGCCGCGCTGGACGACACCGACCCCGGCGACCCGCCCGCGCCCAACGACCCGGCGTACGTCATCTACACCTCCGGGTCCACCGGCAAGCCCAAGGGCGTCGTGGTCGAGCACCGCTCGCTCACCGACTACCTGGTGTTCGCGGGCCGCGACTACACCGGCGTGCGCGGCGTGACCGTGCTGCACTCGCCGATCTCGTTCGACCTGACCGTGACCGGCCTGTACGTGCCGCTGGTCGTCGGCGGCACGGTGCTGACCACCTCGCTGGACGACGCCGACCCGCGCGTCCTGGCCGAGCTGCGGCGCAGGCCCGCCACGTTCCTCAAGGCGACGCCGAGCCACCTGCCGCTGCTGCACGCCCTGCCCGACGAGTTCTCGCCGAGCGCGGAGCTGCTGCTGGGCGGCGAGCTGCTGCTGGGCGAGCTGGTGGACGAGTGGCGGCGCGACCACCCCGGCGCCGCGGTCTACAACATGTACGGCCCCACCGAGACCACGGTGAACTGCACCGAGCACCGCATCGAGCCCGGCGAGGTCATCCCGCCCGGCCCGCTGCCCATCGGCCGCCCGCTCGACAACACCCGGCTCTACGTGCTGGACGAGCGGCTGCGGCCGGTGCCGGTCGGCGTGCCCGGCGAGCTGTACGTGGCGGGCAACGGCCTGGCCCGCGGCTACCACAACCGGCCGGGCGCGACCGCGGCGAAGTTCGTCGCCAACCCGTTCGACGGCGACGGCAGCCGGATGTACCGCACCGGCGACGTGGTCCGCTGGAACGCCGACGGCACCCTGCACTTCCTGCGCCGGGTGGACGACCAGGTCAAGCTGCGCGGCTTCCGGGTGGAGCTGGGCGAGATCGAGACCGTCGTCGCCGGGCACCCGGACGTGCACCGCGCCGCGGTGGTCGTCCGCGAGGACCGGCCCGGCGACCAGCGCCTGGTGGCCTACGTGGTCGCCGAACCCGGCCGCACGACCGACCCGGCCGCCCTGCGCGCCCACGCCGCCGCCGCGCTGCCCGAGTACATGGTGCCCTCGGCGTTCGTGGCGCTGGACGAGGTGCCGCTGACCCCCAACGGCAAGCTGGACCGGCGCGGCCTGCCCGCGCCCGGCGCCGACTCGGCCCCCGCCGGGCGCGCGCCGCGCGACCAGCGCGAACGGGTGCTGTGCGAGCTGTTCGCCGAAGTGCTCGGCCTGCCGTCGGTCGGCATCGACGACGGGTTCTTCGACCTGGGCGGCCACTCGCTGCTGGCGACGAAGCTGATCAGCCGGGTGCGGGCCACGTTCGGCGTGGACCTGGCGATCCGCAGCCTGTTCGAGACGCCGACCGCGGCCGAGCTGGCCGGGCGCCTGGGCGAGGACGCCGGCGGCGCGTTCGACGTGCTGCTGCCGCTGCGCCGGGGCGGGTCCCTGCCGCCGCTGTTCTGCGTGCACCCGGCCAGCGGCTTCGGCTGGTCCTACGCGGGCCTGCTGCGCCACCTCGGCCCCGACCGGCCGGTGTACGCGCTGCAGTCGCGCGGCATGGACGCGCCCGGCGGCGCGCTGCCCGGCACGGTCGCCGACGTCGCCGACGAGTACCTGGCGCGCATCCGCGAGGTGCAGCCGCACGGGCCCTACCACCTGCTCGGCTGGTCGTTCGGCGGCCTCGTCGCGCACGAGGTGACCCGGCGGCTGCAGGGCGAGGGGGAGGAGGTCGCCGTGCTGGCGATGCTGGACTCGTTCCCCAAGCTCGGCGACGAGCGGTTGCCCGGCGCCTTCCTCGACGCCGACGAGCTGTTCGGCGCGCTGCTCGACCTGGCGGGCTACGACCGCGCCGCGGTCGGCGATGATCCGCTGGACCGGGCCCGCATCGCCGAACTGCTCAGCGCGCAGGACGGCGTGTTCGGCGAGCTGACCGAGCAGCACCTGACCGGCCTGTACGAGGTCTTCGCCAACAACACCCGGCTCGCCCGCGAGCACGTGCCCGGCCGCGTCACCGGCGACGTGCTGCTGTTCGTCGCCGCGCACGACCAGGGCCTGCCCGACAGCCCCGCACCGGACCGCTGGGCGCCGCACGTCGACGGCGTGGTGCGCCACGACGTGGCGGCCCGGCACAACGACATGACCCGACCCGAACCGCTGGCCGAGATCGGCCGCGTGCTCGCCGACGCGCTGCGCCGCGCGTCCTCACCGGAAGGACACCGACCGTGACCAACCCCTTCGAGAACGACGACCTGAGCTACCTCGTGCTGGTCAACGCCGAGGGCCAGCACTCGCTGTGGCCCGCGTTCGCCGAGGTGCCCGCCGGCTGGACCACCGCGCTCGGCCCGGAGAGCCGCCAGGAGTGCCTGTCCCACGTCGAGCGCACCTGGACCGACATGCGCCCGACGAGCCTGGTTGCAAGTTCAGGCAATCGGTCCGCGAACCGTTGAGCGCGCACCGCGTGGTGCCTATGTTGGTTCCACGGCAAGGAAAACCGGGCCACCGGCCGGAGACCACCGGCCACACAGGACCCCGGAGCCCGATCACCCCGACACCCGGTCACGGCGACGGAGAACCCCCATGTCTGTGAAGCGAAGCGCCATCGTCAGCGGTGGTTCGCGCGGCATCGGCCGCGCCACCGCCCTCGCCCTGGCCGAGGACGGGTACGACATCGCGTTCTGCTACCGCGGTGACATCGAGGCCGCGGCGGCCACCGAGGCGGAGCTGAAGGAGCGCGGCGCGGCGGTCTACCACGCGCCGTGCGACGTGGCCGACGCCGACGCCGTCGAGGCGTTCGTCAAGGCCGCCGAGGGCCAGCTCGGCGAGGTCGCCGCGCTGGTGAACTCGGCCGGGATCGTGCGGGACAACCCCATGGTCCTGATGCCGCTGCAGGACTGGAACGCGGTCGTGGACACCAACCTCACCGGCACCTTCAACTTCTGCCGCACGGTGGCGTTCCGGTTCATGAAGCGCCGCGAGGGCGTCATCGTGAACCTGTCGTCGGTGGCCGGGGTGTACGGGCAGGCGAGCCAGACCAACTACTCCGCCGCGAAGGCGGGCATCAACGGGATGAGCAAGGCGCTGGCCAAGGAGCTGGCGCCCTACGGGGTGCGGGTGAACGTGGTCGCGCCCGGCTTCATCGACACCGACATGACCGCCGCGCTGCCGGACAAGGTGCGCGACAAGGCGAAGAAGCTGATCCCGCTGCGCCGCTTCGGCGAGGCGTCCGACGTGGCCGACCTCGTGTCGTTCCTGGTGTCGGACCGGGCCGGGTACATCACCGGCCAGGTCCTCCAGGTCGACGGCGGCATCGTCATCTGACCCGGCGCACCCACCAGGAGCCAGCAGTGAACCGCACGCACGCCGCACCGCTGACCGCGGTGGACCAGGTCGAGCCGACCCCCGGCGGGGTCCGGGCCGAGAAGCGCGTCGTCGCCGACGACCCCTACCTGGCCGGGCACTACCCGGACTTCGCCATCTACCCCGGGGTGTTCACCATCGAGTCGGTGCACCAGGCGGTGCGGGCGATGGTGTCCGCCGAGCGCGGGGACCACGCCCGCGCCGAGATCGCCGCCATCGTCTCGGTCCGGCTCAACGCGCCGCTGCTGCCCGGTGACGCGCTCACCGTGCGCGCCGACCGCGTCCCGTCGCCCGACCAGGACCTCGTGCGGGTCAAGGCCGTGTGCCTGCGGGCGGACGACGTGGTCGCCGCCCGGATGACCCTGGACGTCCGCGTCACCTCCGACGCACCGACCACCGAGAGGGGCCAGGCGTGACCGCCCAGCTGACCCGGCCCCTGATGGGGCACGCCGAGATCAGGCGCGTGCTGCCGCACCGGCACCCGGTGCTGCTGGTCGACCAGGTGCTGGAACTGGTCCCCGGCGAGCGCATCACCGCCACCAAGGCGATCTCCGGCTCGGAGCCCTGCTTCGCGGGCATCGCCGAGGACGCGCCGTCCGCCGCCTACGCCTTCCCCGTGCCGCTGGTCGTGGAGTCGTTCGGCCAGGCGGGCGCGATCCTGTGGCTGGTCGGCACGCCCGACGCCGAGCGCCACCCCGGCACCCTGATCTTCGGCGCGGCCCGCCACGTCGTGGTGCACGACCGCGCGCACCCCGGCGACGTGCTGACCCACACCGTCCGGATCGACTCGGCCAAGGGGCCCAACGCCTTCATGACCGGCGAGGTCCGCGCGGGCGACCGGCTCATCGCCTCGGTCGGCTCCGTGCTGGCCGTGATCCGCGAGCCGGACGCCCTCTAGCACCACCCCCCAAGTCCTCCCCGGCGACCCCGTCGGGCGATGGCGCACACCCACTCCCAGGAGCGACGACATGACCCAGGCACTGACCACCGAGCAGCAGCGGCTCGACGACCTCCGCGAGATCGTCGCCGAGGTGCTGGAGATCGAGCCCGAGGAGGTCACCGAGACCAGCGACTTCGTCGAGGAGCACGACGCGGACTCGCTGCGCGCCATCGAGATCCTGGCCCGCATCGAGAAGCAGTACAAGGTCGACATCCCGCAGAGCGAGCTGCCGAACATGGGCAACCTCCGCGCCGTGTACGACGTGCTCGCGCAGTACGCCGACTGGCAGGACTGACCGTGTCGCGCCGTGTCGTGATCACGGGCCTCGGCCCGGTGTCGAGCGTGGGCATCGGCGCCGAGGACTTCGGCGCCGCCCTGCGCGAGGGCCGCAGCGGCATCTCCCCGATCTCCAGCTTCGACGCCTCGGGCTTCCCCCACCGCATGGCGGGGGAGGTGCCCGACTTCGACCCGGGGACCATGGTGCGCTCGCTGTCCCCGGACGAGTGGGGGCGCACGAGCCTGTTCGCCGCCGCGGCGGGCCGGCTCGCGGTGGAGGACTCCGGCCTCGACCCGGCGGTGCTCGCGCGGTCCCGGGCCGGTTCCAGCATCGGCACCACCAGCGGCGAGTCGCAGGTGGTCGAACAGCTCACCGCCCAGTGGGTCGACGGCGGCCTGTCCTCGCTGCGACCCGACCTCGTCCGGCAGGCCCCGGCGTCGCGGCTGGCGGTCGCCGTCAACCGCGAGCTGGGCCTGACCGGCGAGGCGATGACCCTGTCCACCGCGTGCTCGGCCAGCAACTACGCGCTGGGCTACGCCTACGACCAGATCGCGATGGGCGACGCGGACTACATGATCGCGGGCGGCGCGGACTCGGTGTGCCGCTGGGCGCACGCCGGGTTCTACCGCCTGGGCGCCCTCACCGAGCACGCGTGCAGCCCGTTCGACGCCAACCGGTCGGGCATCCTGACCGGCGAGGGCGGCGCGGCGCTGTTCCTGGAGACCCTGGAGTCGGCCGAGTCCCGCGGCGCGCACGTCTACGCCGAGGTGCTGGGCTACGGCCTCAACTGCGACGCCAACCACATGGTCGCGCCGGACGCGGACAGCATCGCCGAGTGCATGCGCCGCGCCCACCGCAACGCGGGCATCGACGCCTCCCAGGTGGACTACATCTGCGCCCACGGCACGGGGACCCCGGCCAACGACGCGGTCGAGTCCAGGGCGGTGCTGGACGTCTTCGGCGACACCCCGCCGCCGATCAGCTCCATCAAGTCGATG
The DNA here is from genome assembly GCF_040744945.1 of Saccharothrix sp. HUAS TT1. Taxonomy (NCBI): domain Bacteria; kingdom Bacillati; phylum Actinomycetota; class Actinomycetes; order Pseudonocardiales; family Pseudonocardiaceae; genus Saccharothrix; species Saccharothrix camelliae. The sequence continues at coordinate 5,023,051 of NZ_CP160453.1, forward strand.
CTGGGCCACACCATGGGCGCGGCCAGCGGCTTCGGCGCCATCGCCTCGGCCCTGGGCATCGACCAGGGCTTCATGCCGCCGACGACCAACCACACCACGCCCGACCCGGACCTGGTGGGCATCGACCCCGTGCCGAACAAGGCCCGGATCGCGCGGCTGGACGTCGTGCAGAACAACGGATTCGCCTTCGGTGGCAACAACGCCATCACGATCCTGGGACGGGTGGCATGAGCACCGCACCGGACACGCTGGCCATCACCGGCTGGGGAGTGCTGACCTCGACCGGGTTCGGCGCCGACGAGTTCGCCGCCGCGGTCCGCGAGGGCCGCTCCGGGCTGGTCGACGTCGAGGGCGCCTTCGACGAGCAGCTGCCGACGTCCAAGGCGTGCGCCCTGGTGGGCTTCCACGCCCGCGACCACCTCGGCCGCAAGGGCACCTCGTTCCTGGACCGCAGCACCTCGCTCGCGCTGATCGGCTGCGAGCTGGCGCTGAACGACACCGGCCTGGTCGTGGACGACGCCAACCGCGACCGCGTCGGCATCGTGCTCGGCACCACCGCGGGCAGCCTGAAGGCGACCAGCGACTACAGCCGCGAGACGCTGGTGCAGGACAAGCCCTACCTGGTCAACCCCATGCTGTTCCCCAACACGGTGATGAACTGCGCGGCCGGCCAGTCGGCGATCTGGCACAAGCTCAAGGGCGTCAACGCCACCGTCGCGGGCGGCCAGCTCGCCGGCCTCAACGCCCTGCGCTACACCAGGAACCTGGTGCGGCGCGGGTACGTGGACGGCGCGCTGGTCGGCGCGGTGGAGGAGTTCAGCCCGCACACCGCGTGGAGCGCGCACCACCTGCACCGGCAGCTCGGCGTGCAGGTGCCGGTCGGCGAGGGCTCGGCGGTGTTCGTCGCGGAGAACCCGGACGTGGCCCGCGCGGCCGGTCGCACCCCCGACGCCGAGGTGCTGGCGGTGGAGATCGGCTACTACGCGCCCACCGGGCAGCTGCCCGACGCGGGCGAGGGCCTGGCGACCACGATCGCCCGCGCCCTGGAGCGGGCCGGTGTCGCGGCGGACGAGGTGTGGGCCGTGGCCACCGGCGAGACCGGCGCGCAACCGCTCGACGAGGTCGAGGCGCGCGGGGTGGCCGCGGTGTTCGGCGGCGCCGCCCGTCGGGTGCGCGTCAAGGAGCTGACCGGCGAGTGCCAGGCGGCCTCGGGCGCCCTCCAGCTGGCCGCGCTGCTGTCCCACCACCGGGACGACCGCGCCCTGGACGGCCGGGTCGGCGTCGTCACCTCGGTGTCGGCGGACGGCGCGGTGGGCGCGGCCGTGGTGCGGGGGTACTCCCGTGCCTAGCACGATCACCGGCGCCGAGATCCGAACCTGCCTCGGCGACACGACCACCACGTTCAAGGCGTTGGCGGAGGGCGTGAGCGGGGTGTCACCGCTGCGCTTCCACGACACCGCCAAGCTCAACGTCACCCACGGCTACCAGATCGACGACGGTGACGAGGAGCGCCCGCGCCGCGCCGCCGGGTGGCTGGCCGAGTGCGTGGCCGCCGCGGCGGCGCAGGCCGGGCTCGACACCGCCGGCCGCCGCGTCACCGCGATCGTCGGCACCGGCCTGCGCGAGCTGCGCTCGGTCGAACGGGCGACCGCGGACGACGTGCCGGTGGCGCCGGAAGAACTGCACTTCGCCGCGGCGGTGCGGGCGGCCCTGCCCGGCGTCGCCGAGGTGATCACGGTGGCCAACGCGTGCTCGGCGTCCGGGCACGCGCTGGCGCTGGCCGAGGACCTGCTGGCCGCCGACGAGGCGGACGCGGTGGTGGTCGCCGGCTGCGACGCCACCGCGGAGAGCATGCTGACCATGATCGGCCGCGTCGCGGACGCCCCGACGACCTCCGTGCGGCCGTTCGACCGGGACCGCACGGGCGTCCTGCTCGGCGAGGGCGCGGCGGCCGTGGTGCTGGAGCGCTCCGGCGACGGCCCCACCGTGCTCGGCGTCGGCCTGTCCTGCGACGCGTTCCACGAGACCGCGCCGGACGTGCGGGGCATCGTCGCGGCCATGCGCGACGCGCACGACCGCGCCGGCGTCACCCCGGACCGGATCGGTCTGGTGCTGGCGCACGGCACCGGCACGGCGCTGAACGACCCGACCGAGGCGGCGGCGCTGACCGAGGTCTTCGGCGCGGCCCGACCGCTGGTCACCGGCGTCAAGGGCGGGATCGGCCACACCTCGGGCGCGGCGGCGCTGATGAGCCTGGTGCTCGCGGCGCGGGCCGTGCGCGAAGGTCTCGTGCCGCCGGTCACCGGTCTGGTCGAGCCGATCGACGAGGCCGCGGGCCTGCGCCTGGTCGTCGGCGAGGCCGAGCCGATCACCGGGCCGACCGTGGTGCAGGTGGACGCGTTCGGCTTCGGCGGCGTCAACGCCGTGTGCGTGCTGGAGGTGACCCCGTGACCGCCGAAGTGCTGGTGACCGCGCAGTCGGTGCACCTGCCCGGACCCGGGGTCGACGACCCGCTGCTCGGCCTGCTGGCCGGCGGTCCGGCGGTGGCGGCCGACCAGGCGCACGCGCTGCTGGGCCGCAAGGGCCTGCTCTACAAGGAGCCGTCCACCCGGCTGGCGCTGTGCGCCGTGCACCGGGCGCTGGGCCTGCCCGACGGCAAGCCGCAGCTCCCCCTGCCGGGCGCGGACCGGACCGGCGTCGTGGTCAGCTCGAACTACGGCAACGTCGCCACCGTCGCCGACATCGTCCGCGAGCAGCGCGCCGGTTCCGGCCACGACGTCAGCCCGCTGCGCAGCCCCAACGCCTCCAGCAACGTCGTGGCCAGCACCATCGCCATCCGGTGGGGCTTCACCGGCCCGAACCTGACGGTGTGCTCGGGCGAGACCTCCGGCCTGGACGCGATCTCCCTCGCCGCGCTGACCGTGCGCGCGGGGCGGGCCGACCGGGTGGTGGTCGTCGGCGTCGAACCCGACGACGACGTCGCCACCGCGCTGGCCGGACCGCTGCGCGCCCTGGCCGCGTGCGTCGTGCTCGAACCCGACCGGGGGCAGGACGGCGTCCGGCTCGGCCGGGTGGCCCGCACCGCCGCGGTCGACGACCTGCTGCTGGACGCGGCGGGCGCCGACGACCTGGTCGGCCCGACCTCGGGCGCGCGCGGCGTGCTCCAGGTGGCGCTGGCCGCGGCCTGGCTGCGGTCCGCCGCGGGCACGGCCGCCGGCGTGGTGTGCGGCGGCGACGCCGACGGCTACGCCGCCGTGCGCCTGACCACCGGGGGAGCGGCGGGCCGATGAGCGCGCGGGACGACTGGCAGCCGATCACCGCCGGGGCGGCGACAGCGTGGCGACGGCCCGGCACGGGTTCGCCCGTGGTCCTCGCGCACGGCCTGGAGGACACCTGGACGGGCTGGCTGCCGCTGGTCGACGGCCTGGCCGGGGACCGCACCTGCTACGCCCTCGACCTGCCGTGGCGGGCGGGCAGCGCGCACGGCTGGTGCCACGACGGCACACCCGGCGCGGTGCTGCGCGACGTGCTCGCCCACCTGCCCGAGGAGCCGACCGCCGTGGTCGCGCACTCCTTCGGCGCCAACGCCGTCCTCGAACTGCTCGCCCACGACGGGCTGCCCGGCGCGGTGAGCGCCGTCGCCCTGCTGGCGCCGTTCTTCCGACCGCCCACCCTGACCGTCGACTGGGAGCTGCACGAGAACGCCCTCGCCGGCGTGCGCCGCGTGATGGCTTCGGGCTTGCGGCTGCGGCTGGGCGACCGGGCCGACCGGCTGGGCGACGACCTGCTCGACGCGATGGCGGGCACCGTGGTCGACCGCATCGGCCCGGTCGGGTTCGGCGCGTTCTTCCGCAGCTTCGTCGCCACCACCGACCTGCCGCTGGCCGCGGTGACCACACCGGTGCTGGTGCTCGTCGGCGAGGACGACGAGTGCCTGCGCGGTGAGCGCGCCACCGCCCTGTCCCGCGCGCTGCCCGCCGCCCGCCTGCGCACCCGGTCCCACTACTCGCACTTCTGCCACGTGGAGCAGGCCGCCGACGTCGCGGCCGAGCTCGACGCGTTCCTCGACCCGTCCCGCCGCACTCCCGTCGGCGCCAGCACCTGAAGGAAGCTCCCATGACCGCGACGCTCGACGCGGGCCCCACCACCTACGTGGGCCGCCCCCGCTACGAAGGCGCGAACATCCGCACCTGGATCGGCTTCAAGCACTTCACCTACCTGCTCGAAGAGGCCGTGCTGCAGCACTTCCGCGACCGCGGGATCGGCCCCGACGCGCTGTACCACCGGCACGGGCTGGGCATCGAGTTCGTGGAGACCTCCATCCAGCTCCCGGCCACCCTGCTGGTGGACGACGAGGTCACCGCGACCGTCGTGCCCGCCAAGGCCAAGCCGGGCCACGGCGCCGCGTTCACCGTGCGGCTGGGCGTCCGGCGCGACGACCGCGACGTCACCGTGCTGACCGGCAAGGTCCGGATCGCCCTGGTGGCGGAGAAGGACGCGCCCGGCCACGAGCCGGTGCCGGTCGAGCTGGTGCCGTTCGTGGTCTCCGAGGTGGCCGAGCTGGAGAGCGCCGCGTCCGTGCGCCGCGACGTCGAGTGCGCCGGCGGGGTCGCCGACGTGCTCACCCCGGCGGGCTCCAACGCCTTCCTGTGGTCCTGGCGCATCCCGTACTTCTACTGCCACTTCTCCCTGCGGTTCCAGCACTCCGGCTACACCCGGGCGCTGGAGGAGGTGGTGGACCGCTTCCTGCACGAGCGCGGCCTGGGCATCGGCAAGCTGCTCGACGAGCGCGGCTGGATCCCCGTCGTGTCGCGCGCCCGCGTGCGGTTGCTGGCCGACGCGCACATGGAGGAGACGCTGCACACCGTCTTCACCGTGGAGGAAATCCTCAAGGACGTCATGTACACCGCGCGCATGGACACCTACGTGCGGCGTGGCGACACCCTGGTGCACACCGCCACCGCGTCCATCGTGCACGGCTACGCGGTCAGCCGCGGTGAGAACGCCGGGTCGCTGGCCGAGTTCGACCCCGAGACCCGCGCCGCCCTGCTGGGCGGTGACCGCTGATGGCCCGCAAGCCACCGCGCCTGTACTTCAACCTGCGCAGCCCGTTCAGCTGGATGTCCCTGCGCCGGCTGGAGGAGCGCCTGCCGCAGGCCCGCGAGATCATCGAGTTCGTCCCCTACTGGGACCCGGACGCGGAGACGGTGCGCGGCCTTGAGGAGCGCGGCGCGGGCTACCACTACGTGCAGATGAGCAAGGCCAAGCACCTGTACATCCTCCAGGACACCAAGCGGCTCACCGCGCGCTTCGGCTACTCCATGACGTGGCCGGTCGACGTCGACCCCTGGTGGGAGCTGCCGCACCTGGGCTGGCTCAAGGCGCGCCACCTCGGTCAGGACCGCGTGTTCTACGACGCGGTGACCGGCGCCCGGTGGGGGCGCGGCGAGAACATCTGCGACGCCGACGTGCTGCGCCGCGTGCTGTCCGACGCGGGCCTCGACCCGGAGCCGCTGGTGACGGCCGCGCACGACCCCGCCATCCGCGCCGAGGGGCTGGACGCCATGGAGCAGGCGTGGAAGGACGACGTCTTCGGCATCCCCTACTTCAAGGTCGGGCGGCACCGCTTCTGGGGCCTGGACCGGGTGGACGACTACCTGGACGCCCTGCTGCCCACGCTCGCCGACCAGCTCGTGCCCGCCGCGGTGCTGGACGACCTGCCCGCACCCGTGCTGGAGCGCGTGGGAGGGCTCGACCACGACACCGCGGGCGGCTGCGGCTGACCGCCCACCCCGACCGCCTACCCAGGAGCGACCATGACCGTGCTCGCGGAACGTCCCACGGAACTGCCCGCCGTCCCACCCGATCCGCGCGATCCGGAGTTCCGGTTGGCGCAGCTGCTCGACCCCGGTTCGATCGTGCCGCTGCGTCCGCGTGACGACAGCGGCATGTTCGCGGTGCGGGGACGCATCGACGGCGCGAGGGTCGTGGCCTACTGCAGTGATGCCACGCGGATGGGTGGCGCGTTGGGGTCACAGGGGTGTGGGCACATCGTGGAGGCGATCGACACCGCGGTGCGTGAGCGCGTCCCGGTGATCGGGGTGTGGCACTCCGGCGGCGCGAGGCTGCCGGAGGGGGTGGAGTCGCTGGACGGCATGGGCCGGATGTTCGCGGCGATGATCCGGGCCTCGGGGCGGGTGCCGCAGGTCTCGGTCGTGGTCGGCCCCGCCGCCGCCGGCGGCGGCGCGTACGGGCCGGCGTTGACCGACGTGGTCGTGATGGCCCCGGCCGGGAAGGTGTTCGTGACCGGGCCGGACGTGGTGCGGTCGGTGACCGGCGAGCGGATCGACATGGACGGTCTGGGCGGGGCGGAGGCGCACGGGCGCAGGTCCGGTGTGGTGCACGTGGTGGCCGAGGACGAGCCCGACGCCTACCTGCGGGCGCGGCGGATCACCGGGCTGTTCGCCCGGCCGGGGGTGTTCGACCTGCAGTCGGTGCCCGACGGGGAGGACCTGCGGGCGTTGCTGCCGGACCGGCCGCGGCGGGCCTACGACGTCAAGCCGCTGGTGCGGGCGATCCTGGACGAGGACTCGTTGGAGGAGTTGCAGGCGCGGTGGGCGCCCAACGTCGTGGTCGGCCTGGGCCGGTTGGGCGGGCGCGCGGTGGGGGTGATCGCGAACAACCCGATCCGCAAGGGCGGCTGCCTGGACTCGTTGTCGGCGGAGAAGGCGGCGCGGTTCGTGCGGATGTGCGACGCGTTCGGGGTGCCGTTGCTGGTGCTGGTGGACGTGCCGGGGTATCTGCCCGGGGTGGGGCAGGAGTGGGACGGGGTGGTGCGGCGGGGCGCGAAGCTGCTGCACGCCTTCGGCGAGGCCGTCGTGCCGCGGGTGACGCTGGTGACGCGCAAGTCCTACGGCGGGGCCTACATCGCGATGAACTCGCGGTCGCTGGGCGCCACGGCGGTGTTCGCGTGGCCGGAGGCGGAGGTGGCCGTGATGGGTGCGGGGGCCGCGGTGGGCATCCTGCACCGCAGGAAGCTCGCGGCCGTGCCCGACGAGGAGCGCGAGGCGCTGCACGCCGAGTTGGTGCGGGAGCACGAGCGGATCGCCGGCGGCGTGGACCGGGCGATCGCGATCGGCGTCGTGGACGAGGTCGTCGACCCCACCCGAACCCGCCGGGCACTGGCCCGGGCCCTCGCCGCGGCCCCCGCCGGCCGCGGCGCGCACGGCAACATCCCGCTGTAGGAGGAGCGATGCTCGACCGCTTTGGTGGACGGCGCGTGCTGCTGAGCAGCGTGTCCTCCGACTCGCACACCTGGAACCTGGTGTTCCTCCAGCTGCTGCTGGAGGAGCAGGGGCACGAGGTGGTCAACCTGGGCGCGTGCGCGCCCGACGACCTGGTCCTGGCGCACTGCCTCGCGGACGCGCCGGACCTGCTCGTCATCAGCACCGTCAACGGCCACGGCCACGCCGACGGCAAGCGCCTGATCGCCAAGTTGCGCGCGGAACCGGCGCTGCGCGGCCTGCCCGCCGTCATCGGCGGCAAGCTCGGCGTGGCGGGCGCCGCCGACCTGGACCGCGTCGCCGACCTGGTCGACGCCGGGTTCGACGCGGTCTTCGCGGAGGGCTCCGACCTGGGCGCGTTCACCCACTTCGTCACCGCCGCCGGTGAGCGGCGGGCACTGGAAGGCGCTGCCACGTGACCGGTTTCGCCGCGTTCGTCCGGGACGCGCACGCCGCCGGGCACCTCGTCGTCCAACCCCGGATGGGTTTCGGCGACGCGGAGCGGATGCGCGCCGGCCTGGTCGCCACCCGCCGGGCCCGCGCCACGGCCGTCGGCACGATCACCCTCGACAGCTACACCCGGATCGGCGACTACCAGGCGCTGAGGGTGGCGGAGGCCCGGGGCACGCCCCTCAACGGGTACCCGCTCGTCACCACCGACCCGACCACCACGGCGCACGTGCTGTCCGACGCGGTGGCGCACGGCTTCCCCGTCCAGGTCCGGCACGGCTCCCCGCTGCCCGGCGACATCGTCACCGCCCTGGTCCGCCTCGGCCTGGACGCCACCGAGGGCGGCCCGGTGTCCTACTGCCTGCCGTACGGGAGGTCGCCGCTGCGCGACTCCGTCACCGGCTGGCGGCGCGCCGTCGAGGCGTTCGCCGCCGCGCCGGGCGAACCGCACCTGGAGAGCTTCGGCGGCTGCATGATGGGCCAGCTGTGCCCGCCCAGCCTGCTCGTGGCGCTCACCGTGCTGGAGGGCCTGTTCTTCCGCGCGCACGGCATCCGCAGCCTGTCGCTGAGCTTCACCCAGCAGACCAACGCCGAGCAGGACGCCGAAGCGCTGCGCGCCCTGCACCGGCTGGCCGCGGACCTGCTGCCCGACGTCGACCACCACGTGGTGCTCTACGCCTACATGGGCGTCCACCCGCGAACCGAAGCGGGCTCCCTGGCGTTGCTCGCCGACGCCACCCGGCTGGCCGTGCGCGGCTCGGCGGCGCGGCTGATCGTGAAGACGCCGGCCGAGGCGCACCGCATCCCGAGGATCGCCGAGAACGTGGCGTCCCTGGAGCACGCCGCCGCCACCGCCCGCGCCACCTCCCGCACCGGTCCGCCGATCGCGGACACCGGGATCGAGGCCCAGGCGCGCACGCTCGTCGCGGCCGTGCTCGACCTGCACCCGGACGTGGGCGAGGCGCTGGCGCGCGCGTTCGAGACCGGTGTGCTGGACGTGCCCTACTGCCTGCACCCGGACAACGCCAACCGCTCCCGCGCCCACGTGGACGGCGCCGGGTGGCTGCGCTGGTCGTCGGTGGGCGCGATGCCGCTGATCCCCGACGGCCCGCCCACCGCGGTCACCAGCAGCACCCTGCTGACCGCCCTGCACCACGTCGAGCAGCGCTACGACCGCGTGGCCCTGACCGCCGCCCCCGCACCCGCGGTGGAGCGGCGCCACGACCGCCTGGCCCTGACCGCCGCCCCCGCCCCGGCGGCCGAGCGATGACCCACCTGATCGACACCGTGCTGCCCGCCTGGGAGCACCGCGAGCACCACGCCCGCCGCGTCGCCGCCCCGCCCGAGCGGGTCTGGGCGGCGCTGGTCGACCTGCGGGTGTCCGACCTGCCCCTGACCATGGCCCTGGTCCGCCTGCGCGGCGGCCCGGTGGCCTGGTTGCGCGGCGTGCAGGCGCCGCCGGACACCCGCGCGCTCACCTCGTTCGCCCCGAAACCGGTGCTCGACGACCCGCCGCACGAGATCGTCCTCGCCGACGTGGCCCGCTACACCAGGCTCGCACCGGGCCGGCCGGACCTGCCGCGCGGCGACGGCGCGGCGTTCACCGCGTTCGACGAGCCCGGCTGGACCAAGGTCGTGATGAACTTCCGCCTCGACCCGGACGGGGAGCACGGCACGCTGCTGTCCACCGAGACCCGCGTGCACAGCACCGACGCCACCACCCGCCTCGCGTTCCGCCCGTACTGGCTGCTGGTCCGCTTCGGCAGCGGCCTCATCCGGCGCGACCTGCTCGCCGCCACCGCGCGCACCGCGGTGTGACCTGATCCACCCGGTTTGACGCGGCAGGTCGAACGTCGATACGACTGTACGGACGAGATCAACGGAACGGAGACGACCATGACGCGCACCGCCGCGCCCATTCGACGCGGCCGGTGGCTGGGGTGGGCGGTGTTCGTCGTCGGATCTCTCTACGCCGCGGTCAGCGCCTACTGGGCGATCGGCGGCACCGCCGGTCTGGACACCCTCGGCGGCACGCTCGCCGAACTGGCCCGCGCCCGCGACCCGCGGCTCATCGCCGTCGTGTGGGTCACGGTCGTGCTCAAGCTGGTCGGAGCCCTGCTGGGGCCCGCCCTGGTCGAGCCGTGGGGCCGCCGCGTGCCGCGCTGGATGCTGCTCACCGCGTCCTGGACCGCCACGGTCGTCCTGGTCCTCTACGGCGGTGTCCTGACCGTCGCGCAGGCCCTGATCGCGCTCGGCGTGCTGCCGCGGGCGGGGTCCTACGACGCGCTGGCGTTCTACTGGCACCTGTTCGTCTGGGACCCCTGGTTCCTGCTGTGGGGGCTGCTGCTGGGTGTGGCCACGCTGCGCTTCACCCGGCGGGGGGCAGCCCGGAGGGGCGCGGGGCAAGCCTGACACCGCGATTTGCCGCTTTGGGCAATTCCATTGTCCGGCGCGCGCGAACTTCGCACCATGGTTTTCATGTCCCTCACCGCATTCGCCGCACTCGCCACCCCCACCGCCCCGAACCAGGAGGGCGACCTCACCGACTGGCCCTGGATCGTCTGGATCGGCTGACTGCGCGCCCGTCGCGCGACTCCCAGAACCCCTCGCCGTCCGTTCGACGATCCCCCGACTCGCCCGGTCCGCCTTCCACGGACCGGGCGAACCCCTTTCCCGAGCCGCCCTCTCAGGGCCGTCGTTCGCGCCAGGCCCGCGCCGCCACCCTGACGGGGAGCGCGGCGGTGACGACAGCGCCGAGCGCGATCAGCAGCGGCGACGACAGGGCCGTCCCGACCACGATGCCCAGCAGACCGAGCACGTAGGTCCCGACCAGGACCGCGCCGAGCAGCACCCTCCTGGGAACCCGCAACACCGCCCGCCCGCGGGTGAGCCGCGCCGCGAAGCGGGGGTCGTCATCGGCCAACTGCTGCTGGATCTGCGCCAACGCGCGCTGCTCGTGCTCCCTCAGCCCCATCGTCGCAATCACCTCCGCGTCGTCGCGTCCTGGTCGGCTTGGCTGCACCAGTGTCACCGGTGATGCGACTGTCCTGCTACCGCACGGTTGCTCTGACCGCTCCGACCGGGTGAGGCGACGCCGCGGTCGCGGTGTCGGCGGAAGGGGAGCCCGGCTGTGCCGGGAAGCGCGCCGGCTCGTCAGCGGGACTCGGCTCGGCACCCGGTCAAGGCGGCCACCAGGCCGCGCAGGGACGTGGTCGCCAGCCCGATGGTCGAGTCGCTCGCGCCGTAGGGGATCACCAGCGTGTCGCCGTGCGGCAGGCCGCCGCAGGAGTAGACGACGTTGGGCACGTAGCCGTCGCGCTCGTCGGCGGCGGGCAGCAGCAGCGGTTCGGGCAGGGTCGCCAGCACCCGTTCGGGGTGGTCCAGGTCGAGCAGCATCGCGCCCATCGAGTAGACCCGCATCGGGCCGACCCCGTGGGTCAGCACGAGCCAGCCCTCGGGGGTCTCGATCGGCGAGCCGCAGTTGCCGACCTGGACGAGGTCCCAGTCCTTGCCGGGCGTCTCCACGGGCCGCGGCTCGTTCCACTTCGCGATGTCGTCCGAACTCACCACGGCCGTGCTCTCCCCGTCGCCGCGCGACAGCGCGACGAACCGGCCCCCGATCTTCCTGGGGAACAGCGCCACACCCTTGTTGCGCGCGGCCGAACCGGTCATCTGCGTGACCCGGAAGGTGCGGAAGTCATCGGTCTGCAACAGCTGCGGCGCGACACCGGCGCCGTCGAACGCCGTGTAGGTGGCGTAATAGGTCTGGCCACCACCGTCGTCGGTGAAGCGCACGAACCTGGCGTCCTCCATCCCCTGGCGCTCGGACGGACCGGTCGGCCAGAGCAGCCGGCCGCTGACGACGGTGTCGCCGGGGAACTCCGAGGTGTAGTTGCACGCGGCGATCCACCGGATCAGCTCGACGGTCCGGTGCGCCTCCTGGCGAGCGACGAGCCGCGGGTGCAGGTCGGCCAGCACCACGTCCAGTTCGGCGTCGGTGAACCGCGCGGGCAGCCACCGGTTCAGCACGGCGGAGACCTCGTCGTCGTGGCCGAGCTCGGCGAGCTTGCCCAGGAAGAGGGCTTTCTCGTGCACCGAGTCCCTGCGCAGTCCCGTGGTGGTGACATCCGGGGGTGGCTCGACGGTGATCGCGCCCCCGGGTCCGACCACGCCGGTCCGGAAGCCGATCGACGACAGGTGGCCCTCGCCGATCCCGCGGACGCTCAGCACGAACCTCAAGTGCCCCGGCGCCAACCCGTCCTGGTCCGGGTGCGCGACCATGGAGGGGTTGCACAGCGCGGCGCCCTCGACGGCGTACTCGTGCGTGAAGTACGCGCCGATGAGCAGTCGGCGGGACTCGGACAGCTCGACGCCCGCCGGGAAGCGGTGGCTGACGCTCGCGAAGTGGTCGGCGAAGGTCGCCCGGACGTCGCGGTGCCGATCCTCGAACAGGCGGACCGTGCGGGTCAGCGCCGCGGACACGGTCTCCTCGTCCAAGGCCATCACGCGCCGGATCACGGCCGCGGACCGCGACTCGTGCTCGGGCCGCTCCTCTCCCGGGACGAACAGCTTGGTGATGACCCGGCGGGAATCCGGTCGAAGTCGCAGCGAGGTGCGGGTGACCAGGGCGTTCACCCGGCGCTCCCCACCAGGGTGCGGCCGTGTTGCAGCGTGGAGATCAGCGCCAAGGTCGACTCGGCGCCCTGGTTGCCGTTGCGCCCACCGGGCACCAGCGCGTCGTGACCGCCGCCGGTCTCCGGGTCGTGCAGGGGCACGCGGACGTCGTTGTCGCCGTCGAACCACGCGACCGCGCGGCGGACACCGGTGAGCCACGCCCGGTCACCGGTCACCCGGTGCGCACGGGCGCAGGCGTCGGCGAGCGCCGCGACCTCGATGGGTTGCTGGTCGAACGCCGGACGGGGTTCGCCGACGCGCCAACCGCGGGTCGGGGTCGGCGAGATGTGGCCGTCGCGCGACTCGACGGTCAGCAGCCAGTCCAGCAGCCGCAGCCCGTTGTCGCGGATCGTGCGGTCCCCGAGGAGGTGACCCGCGGCGATCAGGGCCTCGGGCAGCACGGCGTTGGCGTAGAAGAGCCGGTGTTCGGGCCACGGCCAGTCCGGCACGTCGGAGGGCTCGCCGACGTACGAGGCGATGTCACCGAGCAGCTTGGCAGCGGGGGAGTGGTCGGGGTGGGCGCCGAGCACTTCGGCGGCGCCGAGCGCGGCGAAGGCCATCGAGCGCACCGACGGCGGCCGGTGGTGGGCACTCGCCTCGAAACGGGCCAGGGCGGCCGTGCGGATCCAGGGCACCGGGCACCGGGCAGCCGCGGTGCCCAGCCCCCACAGCGCACGTCCCCACCAGTCGCCGCACCCCGGTTCGTCCTGCCACCCGCGGTCGGGGCCGAGCCGGTTGTGGAAGCGCCCGTCATCGGTCTGCGCGTGCGCGGTGAAGGCGAGGTAGCGCTCCACCAGGACGACCAGGTCGGCCGGCAGCTCCGGCTCGCGGCACAGGACGACCAGGCCGCGCGCGACGTCGTCCAGGCAGTAGCCGTGCTCCCTGCGGGGCAGCGGCCCGTCGGCGTGCTCGTGCAGACCCGTGTCGTCGCTGAGCCGGAGCAGGTGGGCGAAGCTCGGGCCGGTCACGTGGTCACGACGACGCGGGCGGCGAGCAGGTCATCCGCCAGGCCCCGGTACCGGTTCGCGACCGCGGTCCAGCTCAGCGCGGGGGCGAGGCTCGCCGAGCGGTGGCTCATCCCGGCCGCGAGTCCCGGTTCGGTCAGCACCCGCCGCAGCGCCGCGGCGATGGCGGCCGGGTCGCGGTGGGGCACCAGCAGCCCGGCCCCGTCCGCCAGCAGCTCGACGGCGTGCGGGAACTCGGTCGCGACCACCGGTTTGCGAGCGGCCAGGGCTTCGACCAGGACGCCGGAGGTGACCTGCTCGGACGAGTCGTAGGGGAGCAGGACGACGTCGGCGCGGCCGACCAGCTCCGCCAGCGAGTCCACCTCGCGGTAGGTCGGGTCGAACTCGACCAGGTCCGCGACGCCGCACGCGATGGCGCGGTTGCGCAGGTTCCTGCGGTAGTCCTCGCCCTCGTGCGCCAGCACCTTGGGGTGGGTCTGGCCGGCCACCAGGTAACGCGGCTTCAGGTCGCGCAGCGCACCCAGCGCGGAGATGGCCCACTCGACGCCCTTGCCTCGCCCCAGCAGACCCCAGGTGAGGATCAACGGCCTGTCGGTGGACGGTGGGCGAGCGGGTGGCTCGACGGGAAGCGCGCCGTGCGGGATCACGGCGACCTCGTCGGGCCGCTCGACGGCGTAGCCGTCCACGAGTCGGCGGCGCGCGGCCTCGGACATGGTCACCACGGCGTCGGCGTGCCCGACGACCTCGTCCAGCACCTGGCGCTGGCCGGGCGTGGGCGCCGTGAGCACCGTGTGCAGCACGACGATCACAGGCACCCTCAGCCGGGCGAGCACGCCGAGCACGTCCTCGCCGTCACGACCGGCGTAGATCCCGTACTCGTGCTGGACCACGACCACGTCGCAGCCGTTGAGCGCTTCGGCGGCGGTCTCGACCGCGCCGGGAGCCATCTGGTGCGCCACCGCGGTCCCTTCCGCGACCGCGGGTTCGTGGTCCGCTTCGGAGAGGACGCGGACCACCCGTCCCTCGCTGCCCGGCGTCACCGCGGTCAGGTGGTGCAGCAGGGCGGCGGTGAACGTGGCCAGTCCGCACTGCGTGGGCGGGTACGTGCTCAGGAAACCGTAGGTGCGGGACATCCAAGCCTTCCGGGTGGGTGGAGCGTGGTTCGGCGCCGCACGACGGGATCACGTCGTGCGGCGCCGGTCAGGGGGAGGACTGCCGCGGAGGTCCGTCAGCGGACCGTCAGCGCAGGTTCTCCGGGATGCGGTCCAGCGCGTGCAGGACGTGCACGGCGAGGTCCCGCGCGTCCTTCCGGCTGAGCTCGGAGTGCGCTGACAGCGCTTCCCGCACCAGTTCGATCCTGCGCTCGTACAAGGACAGGTAGGTCGGTGTCGTCATGAGGTGCGCCTGTTCGTCTGCTCGGGGACCCGGCCGCCGTCCGCTTCCCAGCTCAGGAGTGCGATGTGGGCCAGGTCGGTCGCGTGCCGTGCCGGTGCGGTCGTGCTGACGCCCGCGGTGAGCAGGTCGTCCGCGGTCTGGGCGTTGTCGCGATCCGCCGCGAGCGCCATGGCCCGGTGCGCGGCGGCCGGATCGGTGTCCGATGGCACGACGAGCAGCGTGAGGCGGTGCCCGTCCGCCGCGACCAGGTCCACGGTGTGCGCGGGTCGTGAGTTGAACCCGTCGAGCCGGACCTGGCGGCTGTCGGCGGTGACGCTGCGGGGCGCGGAGCTCCACTCGGAGAGGTTGTAGCTCACCCGCAGGACGTCGCCCAGCCGGACCGCCGGCACCGCGAGCAACGCGGGGAGTTCGGTGACGAGGTCCCGGGAACGCGGCCACCAAGCGCCGTCGACGTGCCCCGTGGTGGTGAGCGCCTTCGGCCGCAGCCGCAGTCGCCGGGGGTGCGGAGGCCGCTCGGTGACCGCGGTGGCCGGCGGGACGATGAGGAGGTGGGGTGCCGACGTCATGCCGGACTCCCGTCTCCGGCCGGGAAAAGGCCGGTTTCGATTTTCACCGAGTACGACATGGGCTTGACCGCCCGTGTGCGGGATGTCCTCGACAACTGGATCCTACACCCATTCGGTCATGATCGACCGGAATTTTGCCGAGTGTTTTCCGACGTGGCCGTTCGCGGTCGACGAAATATCCGAAAAAACACCGGACGTTCCGGTCCGGCGTCACGGCGGCCGGCGCGCGACCATCGGACCCGGTCGCGCGCCGACCTCGTTTCAGCAGGTCGGTCGGAGTGGAGGACGCCGAGATCGCCCGGCGGAACTCATCGCGGACCGCGTTGTGCGGCGGAAGCGCCATGCCCGACAAGTGCGAGCGCACCCGCAAGACGCGTGTAGCATTGAAGTGGAAGCGGCAGCTGCCGCGGAAATCCGATCCGGGGGGGTCGGCATTCCGCATCGGGCGGTTCGCGATTTGATCGGATGCGCCTCCAGTGCGGCCCTGGGCGGGTCGGCGACGCGGAGCCCGCGCTGGACGTGGTTCGACCCGACGGCGCCCGTCGTGCCTGCGGCGCTCCGGCCGACCGGCTCCGGTCGCGACCGAGTTCCGGTCGAACCGCTGTCGGGTATCCCGTGAGCGCGGTCGCCACCACCGACGAACAGGACGCACATGGATCAGCTCAGCCTCGGGGTCATCGCGACCTCCCGCAAGGAGAACGAACTCCGGCTTCCCCTCCACCCGCTGCACCTGCACCGGATCGACGCGGACCTCCGGGATCGCATCTACCTCGAACACGGCTACGGAGAACGCTTCGGCGTCTCCGACGGGCAACTCGCCACCTCCGTCGCGGGACTGCGCTCGCGCGAGCGGATCATCGCCGAGTGCGACGTCGTCCTGCTGCTCAAGCCGCTCGCCGAGGACGTCGCGCAGCTGCGGGAGGGGCAGGTGCTGTGGGGGTGGCCGCACTGCGTCCAGGACGAGGGGATCACCCAGCTGGCCGTCGAGCGCCGGCTGACCCTCATCGCCTTCGAAGCGATGAACCACTGGAACGCCGACGGCTCGTTCGGGCTGCACGTGTTCCACAAGAACAACGAGCTCGCCGGTTACTGCTCGGTGCTGCACGCCTTGCAGCGGGTCGGCTCGACCGGCGACTACGGCCGTCGGCTGCGCGCCGTCGTGATCGGTTTCGGCGCGACCGCGCGGGGCGCCGTGACCGCCCTCAACGCCCACGGAGTGCACGACGTCGACGTGCTCACCAACAGGGGGGTCGCGGAGGTCGGCTCGCCGATCCACTCCGCGCGGATCATCCACTTCGGCCACGACGACGCCGATCCGCGGCGCAGCCAGGTCTCCACGGACGCGGGCCCCGTCCCACTGGCGGAGTTCCTCGCGGAGCACGACGTCATCGTCAACTGCGTGCTCCAAGACCCCGACGCGCCGCTGATGTTCCTCGTCGACGACGACCTGCCCGCCCTGGCGCCGGGAACCCTCATCGTCGACGTTTCCTGCGACGCGGGCATGGGCTTCGAGTGGGCGCGCCCCACCTCGTTCGCGCAACCGGACTTCGAGGTGGGCGACCACGTGCGCTACTACGGCGTGGACCACAGCCCGTCCTACCTGTGGAACTCGGCGACCTGGGAGATCAGCGAAGCGCTGCTCCCGCACCTGCGCCCGCTCCTCGCCGGCGACTGGGACTCCAACGAGGTCATCCGGCGTGCGGTCGAGATCCGCGGGGGGACCATCCTGAACCCCGGTGTCCTGTCGTTCCAGCACCGTTCGCCGGAGTACCCGCACGCCCGCGTCTGAGCCGTCGACCGCCGACACCGCGCCGCCTTCCCGAACCCGCGGCAGGGCATGCCGCCCCCGACGCGCGGCACCGGCCTCGTCACGCCGGTTTCGCCCTCCCGCGCGCGGGGTACCCGACCGGCGCGACGCTCGACGGGGTTGCCCGCCGCACGGCACCCACCGAACCCCACACCGATCGCCCCGGACCCCGGCGACGGAAAACTCATTCCGTCCCGGAGGTACGAACGTGAGCACGAAAGTCCAACCAGACGTCCCCCGAGCCGCTGCCGCGCCGCAGCCCATGCTGGCCGGTGAGAAGTCGTCGACCGAGATGTTCCTGGTCAAGTTGTTCGCCGTGATCCCGGCGCTGGCGCTCGCCGCGGCGGTTCCGCTGGCGTGGGGCTGGGGTCTCGGCTGGGTCGACATCGGTCTCGCCGCCTTCTTCTACACCCTCACCTGCCTCGGGGTGACCATCGGGTTCCACCGCTACTTCACCCACGGCGCGTTCAGGGCCACCCGTGCGCTGAGGATCACGCTCGCGGTGGTCGGCAGCATGGCCATGCAGGGCCCGGTCATCGGTTGGGTCGCCGACCACCGCCGGCACCACGCCTACGCCGACCGCGAGGGCGACCCGCACTCCCCGTGGGTCTTCGGGACGTCGGCGGGTGCGCTGGCCAAGGGTTTCTGGCACGCCCACATGGGCTGGCTGTTCCAGCGGGAGCTGACGAACGCCGCCCGCTTCGCCCCCGACCTGCTCGCCGACGAGGACATCCAGCGCGTCAACCGCTGGTTCCCCGCGCTGACCGTCGTGACGCTGCTCGCGCCCGGGCTCGCCGGCGGGCTCATCACGTGGAGCTGGTGGGGCGCGCTGACCGGGTTCTTCTGGGCCGGCCTGGTGCGCGTCGCGGTGCTGCACCACGTCACGTGGTCGGTGAACTCGATCTGCCACATGATCGGCGACCGGCCCTTCACCTCGCGCGACAAGTCCGCCAACTTCTGGCCGCTGGCGATCCTGTCGATGGGCGAGTCCTGGCACAACTCCCACCACGCCGACCCCACCTGCGCCCGCCACGGCGTGCGACGCGGCCAGATCGACATCTCCGCGCGGCTGATCCGGGTCTTCGAGGTGTTCGGGTGGGCCACCAACGTCCGCTGGCAGCGGCCGGAGCGGCTGACCCGGATGCTCAAGGCCACCGCCTCCTGACACCCCCGGCGGTCCCGGCAGGACCGGTTCCGCCAACCGATCCCGACCTGCAGAGGATGGACAGCGCATGCATGACGCCCCCGGAGGCAGAGCGGTCATCTTCCAGCGACTTCGGCTCGAAACCGGTTTCCTCGCCTCCGAGCACGACTGGGTCTCGGGACACCTGGCCGCCCTCGGCTCGCGGTTGCGGTCGTTCCGAGCCGACCAGGTCGACCTGGCGATCAGCCTGAAGGACCGCCAGGGCGTCGAGCAGCGGGTCGCCCTGGAGTGCTGGATCAACCGGAGACCTCGCCTGCACCTCGTCGCCACGTCCTCGAAGCGCGACCTGCCCGCGGCGCTGAGCGAGGTCCGCGACGAGTTGATCCGACAGGTCGACGAGGCCAAGACGCGCACCGAACCGCGCGACAACCGCACGCTGAGGTCGGTGCCCGCACTGCCCGAGAACGACTAGGCGACGCCGCGAACGGCCCGGTCACGGGCAAGGCCCCCTTCGGTCACATCCGAAGGGGGCCTTGCCGTTCACGCGCTGCCGTCAGGCGGTGGTCGGGGAGAACCGGTGTGGCGTCTTGGGCGGGGTGGTCAGCCGGTGCAGTTGGGGACGGCGGGGGTGCTGCCGACGCAGTTGTTGGCGGTGTTGGCGGTGATGGGGGAGTTGGTGGTGGTCATGGTGCCGCCTTGGCGGTGGACGCCGCCGGAGTTGCCGAGGGTGAGCAGGGCGTGGTTGTCGGTGATGGCGGTTCGGGTGAGGGTGGTGGCGGTGGAGTTGATCGCGGAGATGCCGCCGCCGCGGCCGGCGCTGTTGCCGGTGATGAACAGCGGGCTGCCGGTGACGCCGGTGACGGTCAGGGTGCCGCGCAGGCCGTTGTGGATGCCGCCGCCGTTGCCCAGCAGGGTGGTGTTGCCGGTGACGGGGCTGTTGGTGAAGGTCGCGGCGGGCGCGGTGCCGGTGGGGGTGTCGGCGTTGGCCAGGCCGCCGCCGTTGCCGGTGGCGGTGTTGCCGGTGAGGGTGCTGCCGGTGAGGGTGACGGCGCCGCGGTTGAGGATGCCGCCGCCGTGGCCGAGCACGTTGCCGCGGGTGAACGCGATCCCGGTGGTGAGGGTGAGGCTGCCGGTGGGGCCGACCTCGGCGATGCGGAACAGGCCCAGGCCCAGCGGTGAGGCGTTGGTGACGGTGGCGGGGCCGACCATCTCGATCGGGGTGGTGATGACGGGCAGGGCGTTGGACGGGCCGCCGTGGCCGGTGGTCATGCGGTAGGTGCAGCCGCCGGCCAGGGCGAGGGTGTCCGAGGTGGGGGTGGAGTTGGCCAGGTTCACCGCCGCGACCAGGGCGTTCTCGCTGCACGCCACGGGAATGGTGATGGCCTGCGCCGCCGGCGCGAGGGCGATCAGGCTCCCGGTCACGGCGGTGGCGCCTAACAGGGCTTGGACGGTGGTGCGGATGTGTCGCATGAGGACTTCGTTTCCTGGAACAGGATTGGGGGCGACCTGCGCGGGTGTCGGCGTCGAGGCCGGCGTGGTTCGCGTGGCTGGTGCTGTTCACCAGTGAGAAGGACCCCGGATCGCGATGCGCCTCCGCAGACGCTGCGGGGTGCTTCGCCACCGGGGTCCGGGATGACTGTTCCAACATAGCCGCTTCGGCGGATCGGCCGATACCCAAGTCGCCCGAACGGCCGCGTGCTCTCGTCTTTTCGTCGGTGGGGCGTCACGCGGCGGTGACGCCTGACGGGCCACGCTGTGGTGGCCGGAACTCCCGGAGGCGAAACGGAGGACACAGTGCGAACTCGACAGCTCTACCCGGTCCTGGCCGCGGGCATCATGGTCATGGGCGGTCTGGTCGGCGCCGGCAGCGCCTCGGCGGCGGTCCCGTGCACCATCGGCCCCAACGTGACCCAGAACGACACCACGGTGTTCGGTTCCGGTGGGAACGACACGATCGACTGCACCAGCGCCAACCCCGGCAAGACGGTCCACGGCAACGGCGGCAACGACACCATCACCGGCACCGCCCACACCGACACGATCCACGGCGGGGCCGGCGACGACACGCTCACCGGCCAGGTGGGGGACGACTTCCTCCACGGTGACGTCGGCACGGACACGCTGAACGGCTCCGCGGGCAACGACACGCTCAGCGGCCCCGGCGCCGACCTCGCCCAGGACACCCTCAACGGCGGCGACAACACCGACTCCTGCGGGCCCGTCGGCGTTCCCCCGGACCTCCGCAGCAGCTGCGAGTCCTGACACCCGGCACCACCGGGATGACCCACGAACACGGCGACCCGCCGACGACCCGGCCCCGGAAGGGGACCGGGTCGCTCCTCGTGCCGTCCGAGAACTCCGGGAACGAACCCCTGAACGGGTGGTTTGAGCGGCGGCGCAGCCCATTTCGCGCACGACGAATCCGGCTGGTGGCAAGGGATGCGCGCACGAACCGCGTCGTTCGCCGTGTCCGCGCTGGTAACCTGGTCGGCAGGACGTCAGTCGACGGTCCACCGCAGCCGGCTCCGATTCGGCCGCGAGTGCGCGGTTCCGCGCACACCGAGCAAGTCAAAGCCGGAAGGTCATCCGTGATCATCTTTTCGGACCTCTTCGACACAACACCGAACCCGGGCCCATGACCTCGCTCGTGGCGCCGGAAGCGCGCTTGGCGGCCCACGGGGGCCAAGCGGGTTCGCGCGTCGCGCTCCTGGACGGGTTCCGGCTCACCCTCGGAGCCGACGCCGTCCCGGTCTCCGGGGGAGCCGAGCGCCTGCTGGCGTTCGTGGCGGTGCGCCGGAGGGCCGTGGGACGGCTGTTCGTGGCGGGCTCGCTGTGGGCGGACGCGACCGAAGGCCACGCCTACGCGGCTTTGAGGTCGACGTTGCTCCGGATGAATCGCGCCTGCCGGGACACGCTGCTGGTCACCCCGTCGAGCCTGGCGCTCGCGCCCGGCGTCTCGGTCGACCTGCGCGACGCCCAGGCGCTCGCCCACCGCCTGCTGGAAGCCGGTCCGCACGCCGCGGCGGACCTGAGCGTGGAGGCCGTCACCACCCTGTCGTCGGAACTGCTGCCGTTCTGGTGCGACGACTGGGTCGACTTCGAGGCCGAGGACTGGCGCCAGCTCCGGCTCCACGCGTTGGAGGCGGTGGTGGACGGCTTGGTGCAGGCGAGGCGGTTCGGTGACGCCACGGCGGCGGCGAGCGTGGTCGTCCGGGCCGACCCGTTGCGGGAGAGCGCGCAGACCGCCCTCATCCGCGTCCACCTGGCCGAGGGCAACCGGTCCGAGGCGGCGCACGCGTTCGACCGGTTCAGCCGCCTCCTCCACGTGGACCTCGGCCTGGCGCCCACCCAGGAACTCCGGGACCTGGTCGGACGCCACCCGAGGCCGCCGCGCGGCGGACCGGACCGGTAGGCGCCCGGTCAGCGCCGGGGCGTCTTGGCGTGGGCGGACGCCTTGAGGAATTCCGCGGTGTCGATGTCCCCCGCGATGACGCCGTGGGCGACGCTGCTCAGCTTGAGGTTGTGCCCGCGGGCGTAACCGCGCAGCGCGGTGAACGCGGTGTCCATGCCGACCTGGAGGCGTTCGGCCACCAGCCCCTTGGCCTGTTCGACGACCACCCGGCTGTTCAGCGCGACTTGCAGCTGCTCGGTCAGCACCTGGTGGTGGTGGATCGACCGCTGTTGCAGCAGGCCGATGGTGGCGACGTCGACCAGCGCCGTGGCGGTGCGCAACGCGGTGGTGTCCAGCTCGCCGGACCGGTTGCGGAAGAGGCTGAGCGCACCGATCACCTCGTTGCGCAGGCGCATGGGCACCGCGTCCACGGCGGCGAACCCCGCTTCAGCGGCCACGGCGGTGAACCTCGGCCACCGCCCACCCGCCTCCGCCAGGTCGGGGTGGCTGACCCTGGTGCCGGTGGCGAACGCGTCCAGGCAGGGCCCGTCGTCGTTCTGGAGCTGGAAGAGCTCCAGCAGCCGGGCCTGTTCGTTGGACGACGCGATCAGCTGCAACCTGCCCCGCTGGTCGGCCAGCAGCAGCCCCGCGGCGTCGACGTCGAGGAGTTCGACGCACCGGTTCACGAGCATGTGCAGGAAGTCGATGACGTCGAAGTCGTCGACCAGGGTGTCGGCCAACTCGACGAACGTTTCGACGAGACGTTCACCGTCCATCGCAGCCACCTCCGCTGGTGTGCTCAGAGCGCGATCGTGTTCCGTGCGTGTTCACGGTCGTCCTCCGTCGTGGTCGAACCGCCGTCGGCGGGCCACGACGTCGGCCGCCAGCCCGCTCAGCGGCACCTGCTCGGCGAACGCGCGGGCGCGCAGGTGGGCGAACGCGTCGGCCATGCCCAGGTCCAGTTGCACCGCGACCATCCCGGTGGCCTGGTGCACGTGGGGGTTGTGGAGGGGGAGGCCGTCCTCGGCGCCGTCCGCGAGGTCCAGGCCGGCGTGCTCGTCCAGCAGCAGCCGCAGGGCCAGTTCCGCGAACGCCAGCGAGTCGATGAGCGCCGCGGCGTCGAGGTGTCCCACGTCGAGCCGGTACAGCGACAGCACCCCGGCCCGGATCGCGCCGACGCACAGCGGCAGCGCGAACAGCGCGCTCGCTCCGGCTTCGACGGCCAGCGGCGCGAACATCGGCCACCTGGCCTGGCTGGACGGGGCGTCGAGATCGGCGACGAGCGCCGGGCCGCCCCCGCGCCAGATGTCCACGGCCGGTCCTTCGCCCACCGTCACCTGCAACTCGGCCAGGCGTTCACCCAGCGCGTCCGTGGCGCACCTGACCTCCGGCCAGCCCGAGGTGTCCACGGTGAGCACGGCGCCGCTGACACCCAACCGCGCGACGGCGGCCTGGCAGAGGGCGTCGACCGAGACGGGCGTGCCCAGTTCGGCGGCTTCCTCCGAGATCCAGCGGCTCACTTGCGCCAACCGACTGGTGGTGTACCGGGCCATCCGGAGACCTCCCAGTCAGCGGGTCGCAGGGCACGATCCGAACCTCCCGCACCGCAGAACACGATCACCCACTCTACGCGCCGCAACCCCGCCGCCCGCTGACCGGCGTCGGGGGCCAGGTGCCGGAAACTCCCAGTCGAGCGGGAGACGGTCGCCGACGGCGGCTGACGTTCACCCGGACACGCCTGCGCCACAGCGGCCCGGGGGGCACGGCGACGCCGACCGGCGAACCGGGTACCACCGCCGGGGGAGACGTGGTCGTTCGTCCCGACGGGGTGGAGGCGGTCATGACGCGGCCTCGTCCTCGTAGAGGCGCACTTCCCGTCGCGGTCCGCGCGCCGCCGCCCGCAGGTCGAGCCCGCCGCCGTCGACCTCCGCGCGCTCAACCGTCCGCCACCCCGGGAGGGCGGCGACGCCGGCACGCCGGACAGCGACGTTGTTCCACTCCAGGATGTCCTCGACGTCGGCGGTCGAGCCGGTGTCCGCCGCGGCGCGCAACGCGGCCCGAGCGGCGCCACCCGGCGTGGCCGACGGGATCACCAGCAGCCGGGTCCGGGCGCGGCCAGGGCCGATCATCGTGACCGTGTGCGGCTGCGTGGTGCGGAAACCCTCCATGCGCACCACCGCGTCGCGCACGGTGAGACGCGGTCCGACGGCGTCCCACGCGTCGAGGTTGTAGGAAACCCGCTGCACGTGCACCCCCCGCGCGGCCATGGCGGTGATCAGCGGGGGGAATTCGGTCGCGGGGTCGGTGGACCACGGCCACCAGCCACCGTCGACGGAACCCGACCCGTCGGTGTGCGGTTTCACCGCCCACCGGCATCGAGGCCCTGTGGTCGGGTCGGTGGTGGGGGGACCTGACTGGTTCGAGGTCAACTCGGCGTTCCCGCCTCCGGCCGGTCCGGCCGGAATCGTGGTGCGCCCAAGGCGGCGCCGGCTCGAACGCCGGCGCTCGATGCGCCCTCGGTACTGCCCACATTACGCCGTCGAACAGCCGAAAAACGATTCGCCGAGGTTTTCGGCCGGAGATGCGAAAAGAGTCCGGAGTGCTCGAAAATGTTCGGACCGGGTTTGGCGTCGCCTTGTGCGGGGATCGCGCCGGGCGATGTGCCGAATACCTGATGTTCGTCAGCCCGCCCGGACCCCACGCTCCGGCCGCCGGCCGTCACCGGACCGGACCTCGAGTTCGAGGTGTTTTCTCCCCAGTTCGAGGATGTGCCGGTGCGGGGCCCCGATCAGGCGTCTTCGCGGGCCGAGCGCCGGCACCGGCGTCATGCCCGATCGCTGATGTTCCCCTGGTCCGACTTGCCGTAGGTCGCGCTGCTCGACTCGGCGGAGCACAGGCAACCTCGGTGCAGCCCGCCCGCCCGGGTCGCGGCGCAGAACCGCCGTGCGAGGGGGTCGTGGGCGTCCGCCTGGTGCGGGCACGCGGAGCAGGACGGCTCGGCTTGCCTCGCGGCGTCGGGCGCCACGGGGTCGATCAGCATGTGGGTCGTCGTCATCGGTCAGTCCTTCGTGTGGTTGAGGCGTGGTGTCCGATGCGCTGCCGCCGCGGACGTCGAACCGCGGGCGGGAGGGTTCCCCGGTTCGTTCTCCGGGGACGCGTCGAATGAGATCGGCTTCGCCGGGGACCGGGGCGACACCTCCAAGGGTACCCCGAATACCTCGCCGGTTGTCGCCGGACGTCATTTCCGCCATTTTCACGGTGGTGGCCGCCACCAGGTGCGATCGGACGGTCTGCGGTGAACGGGCCGGCGTGTGCCGCTCGGCACATCAGGTCGACAACGGGAACAAGCCGAGTGCCGGCCGCGTTCAACTCGATGACGGGCAAATCCGGTTCTTGCGCATCCGTCCACCGAAAACCCCCGGGGCGTCCAACGGCCCGCACTTCCACGGGCCCTCGTGAACCTCGCGAACGGGCCGCGCCGACTGATCGGCTGATCGGCCCCCTCCTCCCAGGCGCCACTCCACCCCAGGTCGCGGACACCGGGGAAGCGGGCGCGCCCGTCCACTCGGAAAGCAGATGTTCATGATCTCTTCACCCACCGCCGAGGCACGACCTCCCGAGGCCCGCCAGAGCAGCGACTTCGCCCGTTTGACGCGGCAGCTCAAGGACGCCGGCCTGCTGGAGAGGCGACGCGGGTACTACGCGACGAGGATGGCGATCAACGTGCTGCTGCTCGCGGTGGCCGGAGCGGCGATGGTGCTGCTGGGCGACTCGTGGTGGCAGGTGCTGACCGCGGTGCTCTTCGCGGTGGTCTTCACCCAGTTCGCCTTCATCGGCCACGACGCGGGGCACCGGCAGATCTTCCGCTCGCACCGGCACAACGACCTCGTGGGCCACCTGCACGGCGGTGTCACCGGGATCAGCTACCAGTGGTGGGTCGGCAAGCACACCCGTCACCACGCCAACCCCAACCACGAGGACCACGACCCCGACATCGAGATCCACGCCATCGCCTTCAGCCGCGAGCAGGCCGGCGACAAGCGCGGCCTGTACCGGTGGATCACCAAGTACCAGGCGTTCCTGTTCTTCCCGCTGCTGCTGGTCGAGGCGGTCGTGCTGCGGATCTCGGGTCTGCAGGCCCTGTGGCGCGGCGAGCTCAAGCACCCCTGGCGGGAGGCCGCGCTGCAACTCCTCCCGGCGGCCGCGTACCTGACCGCGGTGTTCCTGGTGCTGTCCCCGCTGAAGGCGGTCGTGTTCATCGCGGTCCACCAGGGCCTCATGGGTGTCTACCTGGGCTGCTCCTTCGCCCCCAACCACAAGGGGATGCCCATCATCGCCAAGGGGCAGCGCTTGGACCACCTGCGCAAGCAGGTCCTCACCTCGCGCAACGTCACGGGCGGCCGGTGGGTCGACGCGCTGCTCGGTGGCCTCAACCACCAGGTGGAGCACCACCTCTACCCGCACATGCCCCGCCCCAACCTCCGCCGCGCGCAGCCCGTCGTCGAAGACTTCTGCGCTCGCAACGGCATTCCCTACAGCAAGGCCGGCCTGCGCTCCTCCTACGCCCAGGTGCTGCGCCACCTGCACGACGCCGGCGCGCCCCTGCGCTCGGAGCGCCGCGCGTCGCTGGGCTGAGCGCAGCAGACGTCCGACCGCTCCCACTCAGCTGGTCGGTGAAGTCGCGAGGCTCCACAGGCGGGCGGCGTACCAACGCGGCGGGCACCGCGCGATCGCTACGACGACGGCGTCCCGTTCGGGTTCTCGGGAAGCCCACGGCGCGGCCGGTGCGGTGCCGGCGCGGACCACCAGTTCGGTGGTGAGCATCAGGGGGTGCCGGGTGAGGGGCTTGCCCCGGCCGGTGGACGGTGGTCAGCGGCGGGATGGCCCACCGGCCGGTCGGCAGGTCGGCAGGTCGTAAGCCGACCACGCTCAGGTCGTGCGGGATGCGCAGGCCGGGGCCGGTCAGCCGGCGATCCTGCCGAACAGGTGCGCGGCGGGGGAGTTCGGGTCGTCGCCGTAGAAGAACTCCGCCAGCGCCTGGTGGAACTCGGCGCGACTCAGCCAACCCGAGCCGTCCAGGTCCAACGCGTCGAAGACCGCGGCGCAGTCCTCGGGGGACACGTTGCCCGCCAGGCCGAAGATCTCCCCGAACTCGGCCCGGTCGAGCCTGTCGTCACCGTCGAGGTCGATCAGGTCGAAGTAGCAGTCGCCCACCGGCCCGACCTGCTGCGGGTACAGGGCGGGGTCGGCCAGCGCCCGCCGGAACCCCTCGGTCATCTCCCGCAGGTCGACCTTCCCGTCGCCGTCCTGGTCCATCGGCGCGATCACGTTGGCCCAGAACGCGTCCAGCCCGTCGGTCAACCGGCGGGCGGTCGTGGACCCCGGCGCCGCGTCACGAGCAGCGATGTACCGCTCGCCCATCAACCGGACGTCCTGCCGGGTGATCACCCCGTCGCCGTCGACGTCCGCGCCCTCGAACCACTGGCGGTACTTGAGATCCTGAACTGCAGTCATGACAGCGCAACGTAGTCAAGCGGTCGGGCAATACCCAGGGGACGCGACCACCGGGGAGTTCGGATCACTCGTTCGAGTGACGCCATCGTCCACGTCAGCTGGGCGGCACGAGGCTCGGTGGCGTGAAGGCGAGCACATCGGGCAGGGGACCGTCGTAGGGCTCGACGTCGACCAGCGCGCTGAGGGCGCTCGGTCCCTGGGACAGGCTTGAGCACGGTCGATCCGCCGTGAGGACGTTCGGGTTGCCGTGGCGGTCCAGCGTTCCGCTCAGGCCCGGCTCGACCGGGTCCCACCACGCCCCCGTGGACAGCTGCACGACGCCCGGCATGACGTCGTCCGACAGGATCGCGCCCGCGAGGCAGCTGCCCCGGTCGTTGTGGACGCGCACGACCACGCCGCTCTCGATGCCGCGTGCCGCGGCGTCCGACGGGTTCATCGTCAACGGCTCGCGGCCGCGGATCTTCGAGTCGAGGCTGTGGCCGCCGTTGTCGTACTGGCTGTGCAGGCGCGAGGCGGGCTGGTTCGAGATCAGGTGCAGCGGGAACCGGTTCGACAGGTCGGCGCGAAGCCATTCGGCCGGTTCGAACCACTTTGGGTGACCGGCGCAGTCGTCGTAGCCGAACGAGTCGATCTCCGCGGAGAAGACCTCGATCCGGCCCGACGGCGTCGCCAGGGGGAAGCGCTGCGGGTCCGAGCGGAGGTCTTCGAAGCTGCCGGGGAACGGTCCGGTCAACGCCGGCAGCTCGGCGGTGGAGTTCTGCCAGAAGACGTCGAAGTCCGGCAGGGCGGCCTCGCCGCCGAGCTGGGCCCTCGTCTGCTCGTAGAGGTGCCGGACCCACTCGATCTCGGAGCGCGACTCGGTGAACTCCCGCTCGAACCCGAGCCGGGCGGCCAGGGCGGCGAAGATGTGGTGATCGGTGCGCGACTCGCCCGCGGGCTCGCGGACCTTCGGCATCGCGACGAGGTGCGGGTCCGAGAACCCGGCGGCGAAGTCGTCGCGCTCCAGGCCGGTGGCGACGGGGAGGACGATGTCCGCGAACTTGGCCGTCGTGTTCCACCAGGCTTCGTGGACCACCACCGTGTCCGGGACCTGCCAGGCGCGGGTCAACCGGTGGAGGTCCTGGTGGTGGTGGAACGGGTTGCCCCCGCACCAGTAGACCAGGCGCAGCTCGGGCAGCGTGAGGCGCTTGCCGTCGTAGTCGATGACCTCACCCGGGTTCAGCAGGGTGTCGGCGATCCTCGCGACCGGGATGAAGTCCGGGACCGGGTTGGGGACCTCCGGGATCGTCGCCACGAAGGCGCGGCCTTCGGCGACGCCCGTCGCGTCCATCGTCGCGTACCCCGCGCCCCACCCGCAGCCGGGACGGCCCATCGAACCCGCCATGGCGGCCAGCACGACGGACATCCAGATCGGCTGTTCGCCGTGGTCCGCCCGCTGCACCGCGTAGTTGACCATGATGAGCGACCGCTGGGTGGTGAGGCGGCGGGCGAGGTCGGTGATCACGTCGTGCCCGATGCCCGTGATCGCCGCCGCCCAGGCGGCGTCCTTCCGGATGCCGTCGAGCTCGCCGACCAGGTAGGCGGCGAAGCGGTCGAACCCGACGCAGCACCGGCGCAGGAAGTCCTCGTCGTGCCACCCGTTGACCAGCATCGTGTGCGCGATGCCGAGCATCGCGGCGGTGTCGGTGTTGGGGGTGACGGGCAGCCACTCGGCGTCGAGGAAGCCCGCGGTGTCGCTGCGGATGGGGCTGACGTTCACGAACCGCACCCCGGCCTCACGGCACCGGCGCTGCAGGTCCCGCGTTTGGTGCCGGGCCAGCCCACCGGGGTTGATCTGGCTGTTCTTGAGGGCCAGCCCCCCGAACGCCACCACGAGTTCGCAGTTCTCGGCTATGTCGTCCCACATCGGCATCCGGCTCTGGTAGCTCCACGGGTGACCGCCGATCACGTGGGGGAGGATCACCTCCAGGGCCGCGGTGCTGTAGGTGTTGCGCGAGTCGGTGTACCCACCGCCCAGCGCCAGGAACCGCTGGAGCTGACCCTGCGCGTTGTGGAACCTGCCCGCGCTGGCCCAGCCGTAGGACCCGCCGAACACCGCGCTGTCCCCGTGCTGTGAGCGGACCCGGCGGAGTTCGTCGCTCACCAGCGTGATCGCCTGGTCCCAGCTCACCTCCACGAAGGTGTCCGCGCCCCTGGCCGTGCCGTGGGCGCGAGGCTCGCCGTCCAGCCAGCCCTTGCGCACCGCGGGGCGCAGCACGCGAGCGCTGTCGTCGGCGGCTGTCACCATCCCGGGGCCGATCGGCGAGGGATCGGGGTCATCGCGAGTCGGCTCGATCCTCATTAACCGGCCGGAGTCGACCACCGCGGTGAAGCTGCCCCAGTGCGTCGCAACCGGTATGCGTCTTTCCATCACGCGTCAACTCCGCCTCTGAAGTGGCCGTCCCGTCCTCCAGCGTGCCGCGCGCTGCGGCTGTTGGCCAGCGAGTGGCACCCGCGGTAGCGCGACCATCTGCGAGAAGTGCAAGGCGGGAACAACGCCATCCTGATCGAGAACCGCTACGGCGTCACGGTCGCGAGCCAGGGCGGCTGGGTGTCCGGCGGTGGTGAGATCCGCCTGGCGGCGCGCTCGGACTTCCCGAACGACGAGGTGTACCCGATCGTGGTCCTTCGCCGCGCTGCCCGATCGGTTACCGCGTGGTTCCATCGGGGTCGCAGCCTGCTCGGATCGCCGAACCGGGAGAGCCATGGCCGATGCGGTGCGCACGTCGCCGGTGTGGTCGCACACGGAGTGGGACCCGCTGGAGGAAGTGGTCGTCGGCGAGATCCGCGGCTGCGCGATCCCGGCGTGGGACCCGGCTGTCGGGGCGACCACGCCCGAGCGGCACCAGGAGCTGTTCCGCCGGGAGGCGGGGCGCGGCTTCCCCGCCGAGCACGTCCAACGCGCTGCCCAGGAGCTGGACGCCTTCGCCGCCCTGCTGACCTCCCGCGGCGTCCGGGTCGTGCGGCCGGAGGCGGTCGACCACGGCCGCCCCTTCGCCACGCCGAACTGGCGCAGCCCCGGCGGCCTCTACAGCGCCATGCCGCGCGACCTGCTGCTGGTGGTCGGCGACCTGGTCATCGAGGCGCCGATGGCCTGGCGCTGCCGCTACTTCGAGGTCGACGCCTACCGGTCGCTGCTCAACGACTACTTCCGGCGCGGCGCCCGCTGGATCAGCGCCCCGAGACCGCGGCTGCTCGACTCGCTCTACGACCCCGACCACGACCACGAGCACCCCTACCGCAGCGGTCGCTACGCCACCACCGAGGCCGAACCGACCTTCGACGCGGCGGACTTCACCCGCTGCGGGCGCGACCTGTTCGCCCAGCGCAGCCACGTCACCAACCGCGCCGGCATCGAGTGGGTCGCCCGGCACGTAGGTGAGGACTACCGCGTGCACGTCCTGGACACCACCGACCACGCGCCCATGCACCTCGACGCCTCGTTCGTGCCGCTGGCCCCCGGAAAGCTGCTGCTCAACCCCGAGCGCGTCAAGGCCGTGCCGAGCTGCTTCGACACCTGGGAGATCCGGTTCGCCCCCGAACCCGCGCTGCCGGCCGACCACGTGCTCTACCTGTCCAGTGCCTGGGTGAGCATGAACGTGCTCGTGCTGGACGAGCGCACCGTCGTCGTGGAGGCCGGCGAACAGCCCCTCATCGACCTGCTGCGGGACTGGGCCTTCGACGTGCTCGCCGTGCCGTTCCGCAACGTCATGCGCTTCGGCGGCTGCTTCCACTGCGTCACCGCCGACATCCGCCGCACCGGCGAGCTGCGCTCGTACTTCTGACCTCCGTGGAACCGGTTTTCGCGTTCGGGCAGGCTGTACCGCCATGGGAACGCTGACCTATGGCATGAACGTCTCGCTGGACGGTTACACGGTCGACGCGAACGGCGACCTCGGCTGGAGCACGCCGGACGACGAACTGCACCAGTACTGGAACGACCGGACCGGGCAGGTCGCGCTGTCGCTGTACGGGCGCAAGCTGTACGAGCTGATGGCGGCCCACTGGCCGACCGCCGGCCAGGCGCCCGACGTGCCCCCGGTGGAGGCCGAGTACGCCCGGCTGTGGCTCGCGATGCCGAAAGTGGTCTTCTCCCGAACCCTGGAATCGGTCGACTGGAACTCCAGGCTGGAACGGGGTGACGTGGTCGAGACCGCCAAGAAGCTCAAATCCGAAACCGATGGCCTGATGGAGGTCGGCGGCGCCGCACTCGCCGCCCCCTTGATCCGAGCCGGCCTGGTGGACGAGTTCCACGTCCTGGTCACGCCGGTCGCGATCGGCGGCGGCACACCGTTCTTCCCGTCGTTGAACAAGTGGTTGGAGCTGGAACTGGTGGAGAACCGCACGTTCGGATCGGGCGCGGTCCTCCTGCGCTACAAGCCCGTCCTCGACTAGCGGACGCCGTCTGCCGGGACTCCCGGCAGACGGGGTCGTGCGTCACCCCTCGTAGAGAACCGCACCACGCGCGTCGAGCGCCTGGTGGACGCGCATGTAGGGCAGCTCGTCCTCGCGCACGCCGGTCAGGTCGACCAGGAAGCTGCCGCCGCTGACCCGCGCGGCCACGATGTGACCCGATGTCGTCCGGATGCTCAACCCGGCGACGTCGGCGCGCACGGCCCCGTGGACGTACCAGTCCCCGTTCGGCGGGTCACCCACCAAGCCCGACGAGCCCACGGCCTTGTCGTGGTGGATTTCGCGGTGCCACGTGGTGGTCCTGGCGCCGTCTACGGTGCACACCAGGGCGACCGACTCCGAACGTGCCACGAGGACGACCTTCCGGCCGCGCACCATGCTCGGGCCGGCGGTGAACGATTCGAAGCGCGTCGCCCCCATCAGCTGGACGCAACGTTCGAGTGCCGTGGCGACGCTCGGCGGTGTCTGGTCGGGCACGGGACGGGCCTGACCGACCAGCGCCGCAGGCACTTGAGCCACCGCCCACAGCGCCACCAGCAGCAGCGACACCGCCGCAAGTCCGATTCGCAGCATCTTCCACCCCCTGCTCCCAGTATTCTCCACTCACGTCGCCGGGTGGTGCCGAATCGACATCCCCACCTTCAGGTTTTCAATGAGCTGTCCTCACTTCAACCGAATCCAAGGGGCCGTTGCTGACCCGACAGCACCCACCTCCATCGAGCCTGAACACGCCGCACAGGGGAGAGCAGGACATGCGTGAATCAGGAATTCGACGTGCTGACGAG
Organism: Saccharothrix sp. HUAS TT1; assembly: GCF_040744945.1. NCBI lineage: Bacteria > Bacillati > Actinomycetota > Actinomycetes > Pseudonocardiales > Pseudonocardiaceae > Saccharothrix > Saccharothrix camelliae. The sequence goes on from NZ_CP160453.1 coordinate 5,055,477, forward strand.
CCACGTGAACGTGCAACCGTTCGACAACGCAGTGTCGTCCTCCGAGCGCGCACTTCGCCCCGCCGAAGCGAGCGCTCCGGGTCGATCAGCGAAGCGTCCCCGCGTTTTCAGGCCATGGACCGGTGTTGCACGGGAAGGTTTTGCCGGCCGTGGTGGACCCGGTGGAGTCGGTTGCCGTCACGGCGATGTCGACCACCTCGCCGAGCACGCACTGACCCAGGAAGTAGCCACGGCCGTCGGAGGTCGGCACGGGGACGCCGTTCCTGGTCCAGGTCAAGGCCGCCGGCGCGGTGCCGCTCCGGACGGCGAAGCAGGTGAAGTGACTGCCGTACGACTGGCAGCGGAGGTCGACGGAGGGTGCGGCCACCACAGGCGTGGCGGTGGTGATCATGGTGACGGCGGCTGCCGCCACCGCGAACACGCGTGCCCTCAACGGAACCTCCCGCAACCGGTTGACCACACGCTAGCCGACCGGAGACCTCAGGTGAACGATTTCCGATCGCCCTTGGAATTCGCGGTTCGGAGTCGCCTCCATTGCCGGACCGATTCCGACCGCGGTCGATCTCCACATCAATTGCCGAACACCGTCGGCCGATCGCGACTCCCCGACCACGCGACTCTCCTGCGACGTGCCCGCCCGGCGGGGCGTGCCCGTTCAGGCGACGACCGCAGTCCGCGACAACGGCACCACCGTCGACCTCCACCTCACCCCGCAATCCGACGCCCACGCGCGACGAGTGCCGATCGCACCGACCGGGCACGGGGGTCGCGGCCCTGCTCTACGACCCGACCGACGGCATCGTCGGTGAGCAGTTCGCCGGGTTCGATCGTCATGTTCGGACCGGCCTGGGACCACACGGCGAAGGTGTGCGGGCGGCTGGGGATGTGGCAGAAGCCCTTGCTGCGCACCACGCCTTCCCCGTCGGCCAGGGCGGCGACCAGTCGGGCGGGGTGGAACGGCCGGTCGGCCCGGTAGGTGACCGAGCGGATGCCGTGCTCCTCCTCGGCGGCGGCGAGGTCGCGGTCGTCCAGTCGGTCGCCGCGTTCCAGTTCGGGCAGGAAGTTCGAGGCGTCGACCACGGTGACGATCGTGTCGAGGCGGGCGTGGTCGGACAGGCTCGTGCCGTCCTCGAACGTCCACTCGAACGTCGCGGCCACCGGCATCGGCTCGGAGATGCCGGTGGACTCGATCAGGATCGTGTCGAAGTGGTCTTCCCGGCGCCGAGGAAGCCGGACAGCACCGTGACGGGAACGCGCGAATCGGAGGTCAGGTGGTTCTTCCCGGATAGGGCCCGGTGTGCTCCGTCGCGCGGACGGAGCACACCGGACGGTCAGCGACCCTGCGACGGGTAGGGGAGCAGTGCCATCTCGCGGGCGTTCTTGATGGCGGTGGCGACCTGGCGTTGTTGCTGCGGCGTCAGGCCGGTGACGCGGCGGGAGCGGATCTTGCCGCGGTCGGAGATGAACTTGCGCAGCAGCGTCGCGTCCTTCCAGTCCACGTCGGTGATGCCCTCTTTGCGCAGGAGGTTGACGCGGCGCTTGGCGGGGCGTTCGGGGCGGGGCACGGTTGTTCCTCCTACCAGCTGGACTTGGTCACACCGGGGAGTTCGCCCCGGTGGGCCATCTCGCGCAGGCGGATGCGCGACAGGCCGAAGGCGCGGAACACCGCGCGGGGCCTGCCGTCGACGGTGTCGCGGTTGCGCAGCCTGGTGGGGCTGGCGTCGCGCGGGAGCTTCTGCAACGCCCTGACGGCCTCGTCGCGCCGTTCGGGGTCGGTGCGGACGACCTCCTTCAGCTCCGCCCGCCGCTCGGCGTACCGGGCGACGACCTCGCGCCGCTGCCGGTCCTTGGCGATCTTGGACTTCTTGGCCATCAGCGCTCCTCCTTGAAGTCGACGTGGCGGCGCACGACCGGGTCGAACTTGCGCAGCACCAGCCGGTCGGGGTCGTTGCGGCGGTTCTTGCGGGTCACGTAGGTGTAGCCGGTGCCCGCGGTCGACCTCATCTTGATGATCGGTCGGACGTCGGTGGACTTGGCCATCAGACCTTCACCCCCTGGCGGCGCAGCTCGGCCACCACGGCCTCGACGCCCCGCTTGTCCACGGTCTTGATGCCCTTGGTCGACAGGGTCAGCACCACGTGCCGGTTCTCCGAGGGCAGCCAGAACCGGCGCCGCTGGGTGTTGGGCAGCCAACGCCGGGACGTGCGCCGGTGCGAGTGCGAGACCTGCTTGCCGAAGCCGGGCTTGCGCCCGGTGACCTGGCAGTGCCGTGAGGACACGCTACCTCCAGTTTGAAACGACAATCGTTTCCGTTAGGCTAGCGCACGTGGTTGCCGAGGGTGGTTCGAGCACCCGGCAACCCCGACCCCCGCGCCGAGCGGCACGACGAGATGGAGGAGTTGTGAAGCAGGGCATCCACCCCGACTACCACCCGGTGGTCTTCCAGGACCAGGCGACCGGGAAGGCGTTCCTGACCCGGTCCACGGCCACGTCCGCCCGCACGATCGACTGGGAGGACGGCAACACCTACCCGCTCATCACCGTGGACATCACGTCCGACTCGCACCCGTTCTGGACCGGCGCGCAGCGCGTCATGGACACCGCGGGCCGCGTGGAGAAGTTCAACCGCCGCTACGGCAAGAGGAACCGCTGACATGGCCGTCCCCAAGCGCAAGACCTCGCGCAGCAACACCCGCCACCGCCGCTCGCAGTGGAAGGCCACCGCGCCGGACCTCGTGCCGGTGACCACCCTGGACGGCCGCAAGCTCACCGTGCCCCGCCGCCTCGTCGCCGCGTACCGCCGCGGCCTGCTGTGACCTGAGGCCGACCCATGTCCTGAACGGGTTCGCGGAAATTCCGGACTACTGCGTGGGTGATTTTTCCTCGTTCATCATGCGAATGCGCTGTTTCTGGGTTATGTGAATCGGGCCGGCGAACCTCCGTAATGGATCTTCACATGGTTCAGGTCATTCTCCTCGTGTGGTGGTGGTCGTTGTGATTGCACATAATTCTTGACCAAGTGCCGATCGGGTGTCTGATCAGGGAGGTGCCGGTATGACACGAGCGGTGGGTCCGGGTTCGGCGGAAATGCCGGAGTTGCCCCGGCGCGAGCCGTACCGGACCTGGTTGGGGTCGGCGGTCGTGTTCGCGGTGATCGTGCTGCTGGTCGGCGCGCTGGTCGTGGTCGACTCGAACACCTCCGGCGCGGAGGAGGTCGCCCCGGGCACGACGGTGGACGTCGGCAAGGGCGTGACCTTCGTGCCGGCCGACGGGTGGTCCCTGGTCCGCGAGAACACGACGCCGGGCAGCGAAGCGGCCGTCGCCGCGCAGGGCGGCAGCTTCAGCGTGCAGGTCAAGGAGTGGGACGACAGCCTGGACGCCGAGGTGGAGCGGACTCGGCGCACCATCGACGCCAACTCGCTGCGGGTGATCGGCGACGGTGCGCCCTTCCGCACCGAGGGCGGCCTGACCGGCACGCGCCTGGGGTACACCGGGCCCACCACGCAGGGCTCCGCCTGGGTCGCGGTCGACGACGCGGCCGACCTGGCCGTGGTGGTCTTCGCCTCCAGCGTCCCGGAAACCGCCCAGCGGGTTTCCGGCCCGTTCGACGAAATGACCAACAGCATCCGGATGACGGGAGCGGGCGCGTGACGACCACCGGTGGACCCACCCGCTTTCTGGCGCCGGTGGGCGTCGACAGCTTCTGGCAGCCCCGTCGCGCGGCGTTCTGGCTGTTCGTGTTCTTAGTGGCGAACGGGTTGTTCTTCCAGACCACGCAGTTGCTCACGGCCTATCGGATCGTGCCGACCGCGGTGCTGTTCGGCATCGTGGTCTGGACGCTCTACACGATCCCGGCGCTGCTGTTCTTCCGGTCGCTGGACGTTTTCGAGCAGCACCCGCCGCTCGGGTTCGTGATGGCGTTCGCCTGGGGCGGCCTGGCCGCCACCTACCTGGCCGTCCCGGCCAACGCCGCGATCTTCTCGCTGGCCGCCAAGCTCGGCGGGCCCCAGTACGGCAGCGACTGGGGCGCGGCGCTGGCCGGACCCACCATCGAGGAGCCGCTGAAGTACCTCGGCGTGGTCCTGCTGGTCCTCATCGCGCGCACCCAGTTCCCGACCGTCCTGTCCGTCGTGGTCACCGGCGCGATGGTCGGCCTGGGCTTCCAGGTGCTGGAGGACCTGTCCTACTCGCTCAACGCCGCCATCGCGTTCCCGATGGACAACGAGGTGCTGCCCGTGGCGCTCGTCCTGGGGTCGCGCGGGATCGTCAGCGGCATCTGGAGCCACGCCATGTACACGTCGATCTCGGCGTTCGGCATCGGCTACTTCCTGACCCGCCGGCACAAGCCCGTCGCGCAGCGGCTGGCGGTGGCCGCGGGCGCGCTCGTCGTCGCCTGGTCGTTGCACTTCTTCTGGAACTCGCCGTTCTTCACCGACCTCGGGTTCTTCCCCAGCGTCCTGATCAAGGCCGTGCCGGTGGCCGTGGTGGGCTACCTGATCTGGCGGCTCGCGGGCAAGGAGGAGGGCAGCTACCTGAAGGTGCTGGCCGACCACTTCGTCTCCGACGACCTGATCACGGCGCAGGAGCGGGCGAACCTGCCCTCGCTGCTCGCCCGCCGCCGCGCCCGCAAGGCCGTGAAGAAGGCCCACGGCCGCGAGGCCGCCAAGGCGCTGCGCGAACTGCAACGCGAGCAGGTGCGGCTGGTGATGTACCACGGCCGCCACGGCGCCGGGGCCAAGCTCGCCGACCACGAGTACGCCGTCCACCGCGCCCGCGCCCGCCTCGACGCCGCCACCGGCGGGGAGCACCCCTCCTCCGTCGCCTGATACGCCCCGGGAAGGACGCCCGGTCATGCCGACACCGCGACGATCGCACGAGTGCTCCGGCCGGTGGCCGCGGTGAACGCCCACGACATCAGGCGCGCGTTCGTGGGGTTCATGGGCGAACGGGGGCACGTGCGGCTGAAACCAGGGCGCGCAGATCGCCTTCTACGGCCCGAAGAAACTGGTCGAGCGGGGCCGCCGACATGCCGATCGCGTGGCGGGTGTTCACCCGGTGCGGGGATCTCCCGCGTGCCGTGCTCGGGCGGGTCGGCGGTTGATGTAGGCGGTCAGGCCGCCGAGTTCTTCGTTGGCGATGAACGCCGACCGCACGTTGAGGAGGGCTTCCTCGGCGTGGTCGTGGCAGCCCCACGCGGCGTCGCCCCAGGCGTCGGCGATCTTGAGCTCGGCCGGCGCCGCGCACCCGTCGGCGCCGCCGAGCGCGCACTGCCGGGGGTGCGGCACGGCGGCCTGCGCGGCTTCGGCGGCGCGCATCCGCTCGGCCAGCTCCGCCGCGGCGGTGGCGCGCTGCTCGGCTTCGGCGCGCAGCTTCTGCTCCGCGCGCATCGCCTTGGTCAGCTCGGCGTGGGCCGCTTCGACGCGGGCCTCGGCGTCGCGACGGGCCTGCTCGGTGTGGTGACGTTCGATGGCCAGGGCCGCGGTGCCGGCGAAGACGCGGGCCAGGGCGAGGTCGGAGTCCTGCGGGGCGCGCGGGCTGCGGTGGTACATGGCGAAGGTGCCCAGCAGGCTCCCGTCGCGGGCCAGGATCGGCGTGGACCAGCACGCGGCCAGCCCGGCCCGGTCGGCCAGGCCCCGGAAGTCGTCCCAGAACGGGTCGGTGGCGATGTCGGTGACGACGACCGACTCCCGCCGGTGGGCGGCCGTGCCGCACGAGCCGACGCCCTCGCCGGTGGCGATCCCGTCGATGGCCTGGTTGTAGAAGTCGGGCAGGCTGGGCGCGGCCCCGTGGCGCAGGTGCAGCCCGTCGGGTTCGGCGAGCAGGACCGAGACGAGCACTTCCTGCGGCGCCAGGTCTTCGATGCAGCGGGCCATCCCGTCGAGGACCTCGGTCAGCGGCGCCTGCCGGGCGATCTGCTCCAGCAGGGCGCGGTGCTCGGCCATCAGGTGCTGGGCGTGCTTGACCTGGGTGGTCTCCACACCGATCACCCGGATCCCGACGACCTCGCCCTCGCCGTCGCGCCGAGGCTCGTAGGTGAAGTCGAAGAACGCCTCCCGGCCGTGCGGGCCGGTGTCGAGCACGATCCGCACGTCGCGACCGGTGTAGGGCTCACCGGTGCGGTAGACCTCGTCGAGCAGGGCGATGAAGCCTTGACCAGCCAGTTCGGGCATCAACTCCGCCAGCGGGACGCCGGTGCGCGCCCGGTGCTCGCCGATGGTGGCGAAGAACGCCGGGTTCGCCGCCTCCACCACGTGCGCCGACCCCGCCAGCGCGGCGAACACGGCGATGGACTGCCCGAACAAGTCCCGCAGGTCCCCCGCGGCAGCCTGCCCGGCAACCGCGGACCCCGCGGTGGAGGGGTGCTGGTCTGGTACCGCTGTCATCGTGTGGTCCGCTCCTCGTCTGTGGTGCTGATCGTAGTGCCGGGACGAGGGGCGTGCGACGTTCCGAGGTGGGGGCGGGGGTTCCTCGTGCCCCCGTCCCCACCTCTGTCCCTGTCGGTCTCAACGTGGGAAGCCGACGTAGAGGTGGTCGCGCGGAAGGGCGTTCTGGTTCCCGCCGGCGCCCCGGGGCTCACCCCGCTTCGGTGGCCTCGTCGCCGGCGGCGCGCAGCAGGTCGTCGCGGGCGCGGGCGACGCGGGAGCGGATGGTGCCCACCGGGCAGCCGACCACGTCGGCGGCCTCGGCGTAGGACAGGCCCAGGATCTGGGTGAGCACCAGGGCCTCGCGGCGGTCGGGGCTGAGCGTGTCGATCAGCGCGTTCAGCGCGACGGTGTCCTCGAAGCCGGGGTCGGCGGCCTTGCGGTCGGCCTCGTGCGCCCAGTCGGCGCCGGAGGAGAGCCGGGGTCGTGACTGCGCCGTGCGGATGTGGTCGACCACGACGCGGCGGGCGATGACCAGCAGCCAGGTGCGTGCCGAGGAGCGGCCGGCGAAGCGGCGCAGGCTGGGCAGGGCGCGGGCGTAGGTCTCCTGCGCGAGGTCGTCCGCCAGCCCCACATCGGTCAGATGGGCGAGGAAGCGCCACACGTCGCGCTGGGTGGCGCGGACGAACCGCTCCAGGGCGTCGCGGTCGCCGGAGCGCGCCGCGAGTGCCCAGCGGGTGCCCTCGTCATCGGGTGCTGTCACGATTCCGGATCGTAACCACACCTCGTGGGGAACTCGTGAGCCGAATGGAGCGACTGTTGGTGCGTGGACTGCCGATCCTGCCGTGAAGCGCTCTCGGCCCGCCTTGACGGCGAGGTCGAGCCCGTGCCCGCCGCCGAGACGGACGCGCATCTGGCGCAGTGCCCCGCCTGCACCCGGCGGCAGGCAGGCGCACAGGCGCTGACCAGGTCCATCCGGGTCCGGCCGGCAGGACCGGGCCCGGAATTCGTCGACGCCGTGCCGGCCGCCGCCCCACCCCGCCACACCGCCCTGGCGCCGGGCCTGGACCCCGCTGCGGTCGCCCCATCGTCCAACTGTGGCTCGCCCTGGCCCAGCTGCTCGCCGGGACCACCGGCGACCACTCCGACGGCGGCGCCATCGCCCTCGACCGGCGCGACCGCGCGCCGGCCGGCGGTGCGGAATCCAGGGAGGCCGCGGAGGCTGAGCCGGGGTTGGCCGACGCGCTCGCGCTGCGCGCGACGCTGTGGCCCGAAGGCGCGCGGGCGTCGTCTGGCAGGACCTCCAGGAACGCGTCCTCGTCGGGCTCAAGCAGAGGCGGGGCTGAACCAGGACACCGCGTGTGCCCTGCCCGTGCCACTCGTGGTCGATGCGGCACGGGCAGGGCACACGCGGGTGGGCGAGCGGTTACCGGCTGCGTGGTGAGGTGCGTGCGCGGGAGGCCAGGCCGATCAACCCGTCGAGGACGAGGAAGGCGAGCAGGCTCAGGCCGAGCAGGGGGATGGCCCAGCCGATGGCGATGAGCACGAGCGGCGCGGGGATGACGAACCACAGCGGCAGGTGCTGCCAGGTTCCGCGCTTCGGCGCGGCGCCGAGCGGGGCGCGGCGGTCGGCGCGGGTGGGACGGCGCTGCCACCACATGCGGTAGCCGAGCACGATCAGCGTGATCAGCCCCGCGGCGAGCAGGAACAGCGCGACCTGGTTGGCCGGGCCGAACAGCCGGCCCATGTGGGCCTGGATGCCCAGTGACGACAGCTTGGCCAACAGCGGTCGGTCGGCGAAGTCGGATCGTGCGCTCACCGCCGCGGCCTCAGGGTCGACGGCGACCCTGTCCAGGCGGATCGGCCAGGTGTTGTCGATCTGGGCGGCGGTCCACGCGGTGCCCGGCTCGGCCGCGACGCCGAGCTGCAGGGGGCCGTCCAGACCGGCGCCGCGGGCGGCGACGAGCACCCGGTCGAACGTCGCCGGGTCCACCGGCTGCGAGTCCTGCGACGCTTCGCCGTGTCCGGAGTGGCCGTCCGAGCCGGTGGCCGCCGCGTCGCCGCCCAGGCTGGTGTCCAGGGCGGGGGTCCCGGCGTCGAGCGCGGTCAGGGCGGCGCTGAAGTTCTCGCCGGCGTAGGTGGACCAGGTCAGACCGGTGGCCGAGAGGAACAGCGCGCCGAGCAGCACCCACACGCCGAGGCTGCCGTGCCACGAGCGGGTCCTGCGCACGCCCTTCGCGCCACCCTCCGGCGTCAACACCGCGCGGACCCTGCGGCGGGCGGTGCGCTGCCGAACCAGCCACAGGACCACGCCGACGAGGGCGAGCACCCACAGCCAGCTCGCGGCCAGCTCCGAGTACAGGCGGCCGGGTTCGCCCAGGTGCAGGTGCCGGTGCAGGCCGCCCAACCAGGTCGTGGCCGGGGTGGATCCGAACGTGGTGGTCAGCCGGCCCTGCACCTGGGCGGTGCGGGGGTCGACGTAGACGGTCTCGTTGGAGCCCTCGGGCAGACCGGGGAGGGAGAACACGACCTGTGTCGTGGCGTCGGGGTCGTCGGCGGTGAGCACGGCGGTGACCGCGCCGTCGGGCAGCGCGGCCTGGGCGGCGGCTACCTGGTCGGCCAGCGGGCGCGGTGCACCGGTGGTCGACGACGCCTCCAGCACATCGTCGTAGAGCACGGCGTCGAGCTGCGGCGCGAACGCGTACAGCAGCCCTGAGAACGCCGCGACCACCAGGAACGGGGCCACCAGCACCCCGGCGTAGAAGTGCAACCGGCGTAGCAGCGGCACCACGGACACCCGGGCCGAGCCAGAGGGCTCGTCGGTTCGCACGACGTCGATCGGTGGAGCGGACACGGAGCACCTCTGGTGGGGACGAAGGGAGGATCTGCTCACTGGTCGGATGTGGGCGGCATCCGGTTCCCGGCGATTCGAGAACCGGGAGGAATGGTCCGGAGCGGGGTGGTGTCGCTGATCCGCACGCGCGACCGCGAACCGGAGGATGCGAGTTCGCGGGCGAGTATCGCGCCGTGGTCGGAGCTGTGCACGCCGTAGCGCCGATGACCGAGCTTGCGCATGAGGGTGTCGACAGCTGCTACTTACCGCTTCGCCGATCGCATCCGGGGGCTCGACGGATGACCACTGTCAACGACGGTGGAACCCGTGGCCGGGTCGAGCCGTCGAAGCCCGTTGCGCACGGGTGTTCAGCGAGTCGATGCTCCTCAGGGGATGGGTGATCCAGTGTCCGGCATGTCGTCGTCGCCGTACCCGCAGGTCCCGGGTGGACCGGGGCCGGGTCACGGGCCGCAGTCCTGGCCCGCCTACCCGGCTGGACCGGTGCACGGTGGGCCGGGGTGGTCATCGACCCCGCCGCCGCCGCCGCGACGCACGAGCCGGATGGTGTGGGTGGTCGTGGTCGTGATCGCGGTGCTGGTGGCCGGGAGCGTCACCGCCTGGCTGGTCCTGGGCGGTGAGGGTGAAGGGACTCCTGGTGGCGGACGTAGCGGCGGTGTGGGTGAGGGCGCCGGCTGTTCGGGCGAGTACTGCCTCGGCGAGTACCAGTACGTGAACGCCTGCGGCCTGCTCGACCCGTCGAGCGTGGCCAACCGGATCGGACCGATCGGCAACGACGGCCTGCTGGTGCAGGAGTCCTTCATGGACCCCCTGCCGACGGCCGACCCGGCGTCGCCGCCGACGTGGCCCTTCTCGGCGCGATCGCTCTGCGACATCAGGCCGGTGGACTACGAGAAGGCGGTGTTCCGCACCCTGTCGCTGGAGTTGGAGCAGTACGCCAAGGACGGTGTGGTCGAGCAGAGGCCCGTCGAGCGGGGCCGGTCGTTGCCCGGCATCGAGAACGTCGCCGTCCAGGACGGGGACGGTGGCGCGGAGGTGTTCGGCCGGGTCCGCAACACGCGCTTCAGGCTCAACCTCTTCTGGGGGAACAAGAAGCCCGCGATCCCCGAGCCCACGCTCACCGCGCTGGTCGACGCCGTCGTCAAGGGGGTGCCCAACGGGCCGAGCCCGGCCGCGGACCTCGGTGAGCCGGGCGGCGGCGACCGGAAGGCGGTGACCGACGCCTGCGCGGTGTTCACCGGAGCGGACTTCCAGGACGCGGTGGGCTACGTCGTCGACCCCACCAACGTCGACCGCACGTACCGCACGACGCCCGTGGGTCCGATCACCAGGACGTGCAGGCGGACCACCGCCGCGCTCGACCGCGAGCGGCCTGCCCCCGAGGGGGCCACCTACATGGACGGGGCGATGTCGCCCAAGGTCACGGTCACCCTGCACCCCGACGCGGCGGCGGCGCGGAAGGCGATGGCGGAAGACCGTCGCGACGTGGCCGGCGCGGTCGACATCCCCGGTCTTGGCGACGGGGCCGTGTTCGGGGTCGTCGCCTCCGCCTTCACCCTGGAGTTCACGCACGGGGTCCACCAGGTCCAGATCAGCTGCGGCCTCACCAACGGCAACGCGGACTGGACGCCCGCCGACATGCGCGCCCGCCTGGAGCCCCTGGCCGCCGCCGTCGCGGCCCGCATGCCCTGACGACCGGAGGGTGGACCGGTCCACTGCCGGGCCGCCCGGGCGCCCTGCGACCCGCGCTGATCCGACCCGTGCTGATTCGACGGGGGTGTCAGATCAGGTGGGACTTCAACGCGTCGGCGATGCGAGCCGCCAGCACCCACCGGTCGGCATCGACGGACTTGGATGACATGATCATCCCTCACTTTTGGCGTGGCCGGGAGGTCCTACGCGCCCGTCCCACCCGACGGTGCCGCCCGCTGGTCGGGTCCCAACGGCGCGACGAGGTCGCCCAGCACGTGCTCGCCGGTGAGGAACGGAGCCAGGCGGTCCAGCCACTCGTAGCTCGCGCTGCCGGTCAGCGTGCAGGCGCCGGCGAAGCCGTGCACGTACACCCCGTCCGGGCTCCTCACGTACCGCACGTCGGCACGCAGCCGTGGACGCATCCTGATCCCCAGTCTCGACCGGTCACCGGAGTGAAGCCCGTCCGCCGGGGACCGGCAACTCGGATCACCTGTTCCGGTGGCGCGCACGTTCGGTCAGCGAGGTCGGGTCGACCTGCCACCGCGGGTGCGCACCGGCGCCTCACCGCCGCCGTGCCGGGTTGAGCCGGTCGAGGGCGACCTGGTCCGCGTGGTGGACTTCGACGTGCGCCCCGGCGTGGAGACCGACATGGGCGACGGCGACCAGGGCCGCCCGTCGATGTGCGGCAAGGTCGCGGTGGTGGCGGTGGTGGCGGTGGTGGGCAACGAGGACGGCGCGCACAAGATCGTCGCCGACTGCTTCCAGGCGCTCAACGACGTGGGCTTCACCATCCCGACCGGCGACGGCACCTACTGGAACAACGAGGCGATGAACCCGAAGGACTACCTCGACCTCGACGAGACCCCGGATGCGGTCGCCTCGACCAACGAGAAGCCGGCGGGCAACGCCGTGCACCTGGCGCGGCTGCTCAAGCAGGCCCAGTACCCGCCGGTCCGGTGAGGGGCGCCCGCGTGAGCGAGCTGGAAGTGGTGCACGAGTCACCGGTCCGATGCCCACCGGGTGGTCGATCCGGTCGACCGGCTGTGGGTGGCGTTTCGCCACCCACAGCACGGGAAGCCGTCCGTGGACGACGACGGAGGAGACGGCATGAAGGCAGTGGTGTGGCACGGGATCGGGGACATCCGCCTGGAGGCGGTGCCCGATCCGAAGATCCTGGAGCCCAGTGACGCGATCGTGCGCATCACGCGCAGCGCGATCTGCGGCACCGACCTGCACCTGGTGCGCGGCACCATGCCCGGCATGGTGGAGGGCACGGTCCTCGGCCACGAGGCCGTGGGCGTGGTGGAAGAGGTCGGCCCGGCGGTGCGCGGTTTCTCACCCGGTGACCGGGTGGTGGTGACCTCCACCATCGGGTGCGGCACCTGCTCCTACTGCCGGTCTGGTTACTACGCGCAGTGCGACACGGCGAACCCGAACGGGCCGACCGCCGGGACCAGCTTCTTCGGCGGGCCGGAGACGACCGGTCCGGTGGACGGCCTCCAAGCCGAGTACGCGCGGGTGCCGTTCGCGATGACGACGCTGGTGCGCGTCCCGGACGCGGTGAGCGACGACCAGGCGATCCTGCTGTCCGACATCTTCCCCACCGCCTGGTTCGGTGCCCGGCTGGCCGAGGTCCGCAAGGGCGACAGCGTGCTGGTGCTGGGCGCCGGAGTGGTCGGGCAGTTCGCCATCGCCTCCGCCAAGCGGCAGGGCGCCGGGCGGGTGTTCGCGGTCGACGGCATCGCCTCCCGCCTGGACAAGGCGCGCGAGCAGAACGCCGAGACCGTCGACTTCAACCGGGAGGACCCGGTCGCCCTGGTCAAGGAGCTGACCGGGGGCATCGGCGTCGACCGCGTCATCGAGGCCGTCGGCGTGGACGCCCAGCGCCCGAAGACCGGCCCCGCCGCCGAGCGGGCCGAGCAGCAGGCGGAGCGGTTCGAGCAGGAACGGCGGCAGGCCGCTCCCGACGCCGACCCCGCCGGGGAGCAGTGGGTGCCCGGCGACGCGCCCAGCCAGGCCCTGAGGTGGGCGGTGGAAGCGGTGGCCAAGGCGGGCAGCATCGGGATCATCGGCGTCTACCCGCCCGGCTTCAGCGCCTTCCCCATCGGCGAGGCGATGAACAAGAACCTCACCGTCAAGATGGGCAACTGCAACCACCGCCGCTACCTGCCCGAACTGCTCGACCTGGTCGTCAGCGGGGTGGTCGACCCCACCGCGTTCATCACCCAGCACGAGCAGCCGGTCAACGCGGTCGAGGCCTACGAGACCTTCGACCGGCGCGAAGAGGGCTGGCTCAAGACCGTCCTGGACGTCGCATGAGCGGCACCGTCGCCGACGCGCTCGTCCGGCGCCTGCGGACCTGGGGCGTGCCCAGGGTGTTCGGCTACGCGGGCGACGGCATCGACCCGATCCTGGCCGCCCTGCACCGGGCCGGCGGCGATCCGGAGTTCGTGCCGGTGCGGCACGAGGAGATGGCCGCGTTCATGGCCACCGGTCACGCCAAGTACACCGGCGAGGTCGGCGTCTGCCTGGCCACCCAGGGACCCGGTGCGATCCACCTGCTCAACGGGCTCTACGACGCCAAGCTGGACCACCGCCCGGTGGTGGCGGTCGTGGGCCAGGTGGTGTCGACGGCACTGGGGACGGGCTACTTGCAGGAGGTGGACCTGCACACGCTGTTCAAGGACGTCTGCGGCCAGTACCTGCAGACGGTGTCCGCGCCCGAGCAGCTGCCGGTCCTGCTGGACAACGCGATGCGCACCGCGATCTCCGAGCGCGTGCCGACGTGCCTGATCGTGCCGCACGACGTGCAGCGCGCCGACGCGGTGGAGGAGCTGCCGCACACCCACGGCGTGGTGCCGTCCTCGGCGGTCGTGGCCCGGCCGCGCGTGCTGCCGCGCACCGACGACCTGCGCCGCGCCGCCGAAGTGCTCAACGCGGCGCGGCGGCCGGCGCTGCTGGTCGGGCGCGGCGCGGCAGGCGCGGAGCGCGAGGTCGCCCAGGTGGTCGAAGCGCTGGGTGCGGGGGTGACGGCATCCCTGGTGGGCAAGCCGGTGATCCCCGAGGACGCCCCCTGGCACACCGGCGTGATGGGCCACCTGGGCACCACCGCCTCGGCCGAGCTGATGGCCGGCTGCGACGCGCTGCTCATCGTCGGCAGCAACGACCCGTGGACCGAGTTCTACCCCGAACCCGGCCAGGCGCGCGCCGTGCAGATCGACGTCGAGGCCCGCGTGGTCGGCAGCAAGTACCCGGTCGAGGTCCCGCTGGTGGGGGACGCCACCGAGACGCTGCGGGCACTGCTGCCGCTGCTCCACCGCAACCCCGACCGCCGGTGGGAGCAGCGGGTGTTCACCTCCGTGGCCACGTGGCGGCGGATCGCCGGCGAACGCGCCCAAGCCCCTGCCGACCCGCTCAACCCGGAACTGGTGGTGCACGAGCTGTCCGGCCACCTGCCGCTCGACGTGCGGGTGGCGGTGGACGTCGGCTCGGCCACCTACTGGTTCGCCCGCCACCTGGCGCTGCCGGCCGGCGTGCCCGCCCACACCTCCAGCTACCTCGCGTCCATGGGCTGCGCCCTGCCCTACGGCCTGGCGGCCAAGCTGGACGCGCCCGACCGGCCGGTCGTCGCCCTGGTGGGTGACGGCGCGATGCAGATGAACGGCCTGCTGGAGCTGATCACCGTCGCGGACCGGTGGCGCGACTGGGCCGACCCGCGGTTCGTGGTGCTGGTGCTGCACAACCGCGACCTCAACGAGGTCACCTGGGAGCAGCGCGAGATGGAGGGCGACCCGCGCTTCCCCACCTCGCAACGCGTCCCGGACTTCCCTTATGCCGCTTACGCCGAGCTGCTGGGCCTGCGCGGCATCCGGGTCGACTCACCGGAAGCGGTGGGCAAGGCGTGGCACGACGCGTTCCACGCCGACCGGCCGGTGGTGGTCGAGGCGGTCGTGGACCCCGCGGTGCCCCTCCTGGCCCCGCACCTGCCCGACGAGAAAGTGGACAAGATCCACCAAGGGCTGGACCAGGAGCCCGACGGCGACGCGGAACGGGAGCACCTGCGGCGGCAACGCGCCGACGAGGGGCACCAGTAGCGGTCGGCGGTGGTGGGCCGGGCGAGCACCCGGCCCACCACCGCACCGGAGCCGGTCCCGGGGAAGAAGCCGTGCGCGCCGGCCAGGCGAAGCCCGCCGCCGAGCAGGGGGGAGGACTCGGCGAACCGGGCTCCTCCAGCAGGCCGCAGCCGCTGTGCTGGTGGGGTCCTATCGGGCTGGTGGTGCTCTGTTGCGCAGCGCCACCTCACCGGTGACCTTGACGGCGATCACGGAACACGCCCGGATCCGCACGCCCGCAGAAGTCCGTTCATCCGGGGGAGTTCGCTCGTGGTGGTGCGGCGGCAGGCGATGGGCAGGCCGGACCCGCAAACCCGATAACACAGGTGGGAAGCCGGGCCCGTCGTCCGGCGCCGCGGTCGGTGGTGATCGGTGTGTCGAACAGGTGTCCTCGGAATGAAATGTCGGGACTTCCCATTCGGTCGGCAGGGGTGGCGCGATCCGGTCGCGGTGCTCCGTCTCGTGTGCCCGACCCGTCCTTCCGCGAATTGCGCACGGCGGCGGCGAAGCCTCCGCTATTCGCGGAAGGGGGTGTCGTGACCTCGGTCGCGACTCGCTGACCTGGGCCGAGGTTGCCTGAAGGGGCATCCGGTCGCCTTTACACATCGTGCTCGGATGGCTACGATAGGTTATCGACGGAATTCGTTCAGCTATTGCGATATCTCTTGGGACATCGTTCGCACAGTGGTCGGAGGTCGTCGAGGTGTCTACACCCCGAACGCTCGATCGCGCGGCAGGTCGAGGTGGGCGACTGCTGGGCCGTGAGCGCGAGTGCGCCTCGGCTCGCGGCCGCGTCGAAGCCGTCGAGGTCGGCGTGCGGCAATTGCTGATGATCCGCGGGGACGAGGGGGTCGGGAAGTCCCGGCTGCTCGACGAGGTGCTGGACACCGCGGTCGTTCCCGCGGGGACCACGATTCTCCGCGCACGCTGCGATCCGGAACTCCGCAACGTCTCCTACGGCGTGGCGCGCGACCTCCTCGGCTGTCCCAGCGGGCTGCCCGGGCAGCCCGACGCTCCCGCCATCATGCACTACCTGTACCGGCGCGCGGCCGACCTGATGGCGTCCGGGCCGCTGGTCCTCGCCGTCGACGACCTCCACTGGTCCGACGAGGACTCGCTGGACTGGCTCGGTTACCTGATCCGGCGCTCCTGGCATCGGCCGCTGTGCCTCGCGCTGACCGCGCGCACACCGCTCATCCGCCCGATCACGGTGCTGCGCGGCGCTTTCCTCGGCGCCGGCACGACCACCATCGACCTCGGGCCGCTGCCCACCGACGCCGTGGACCGGCTCGTCACCGAAGCCCTGGGCGACTCCGTGGACGAGGGCGTGCTGACCGAGGTCCGCCGGCTGAGCGGGGGGAACTCGCTGCTGCTGACGCGCCTGCTCGCGCGGCTCGCGGACGGTTCGGCCCCCGCGGTCGGTGTCGAGGTGGTCATCACCTCGGTCGTCGACTGGCTGCTGGCGCAGCGCCCGCAGGTGGCGCGCGTCGCCCGCGCCATCGCGGTGCTGGAGACCGGCGATCCCGACCTCGTCGCCGCGCTGTCGGGTGTGCCCACCCGCGCCGTGTCCGGCGCCGCGGACCTCCTGCGCTCCGCCGGCCTGCTCGTGCCCGGTGGCGACGGCTTCGTCCACGACCTGGTCCGCGAGGCGGTGCTGACCGGCCTGTCCGGATCTCGTGTCGTCCACATGCGCACCCGGGCGGCCCGCCTGCTCAACGACGCCGGCCGGCCGGCCGAGGTGGTCGCGTCGCACCTGCTCCGCCTGCCGGCGCCCGACAAGCCGTGGATGCGCGCCGTCTTGCGCGCGGCGGCCGACGACAGCGCCCGGCGAGGGGCGCCCCGCGCGGCGGCGCGGTTCCTGCTGCCGCTGGTCGACGCCATGCCCGGTGATGCCGCCCTGCGTGCCGGGCTGGCCGGTCTGCTGGCGCACGACGACCCGTCCTCAGCGCTGCGCCACCTCGACCGCGCGCTCGCCGACGCGCCCGATCCGAGGCTGCGCGCGCGCATCGCCGTGCAGCACGGGAAGACCGCGCTGGCCCTCCAGCGCTCGCCCGACGCCACGCGAGTCCTGGAAACCGCGCTCGACGCGCTGGTGGAGGCGGCCGGGCCGACCCCGTCGAGGGAGGACCGCGAACTGCTCCACCACGTCCGCGCCTCGTTGTTCATGTCCGCGGTCGACGAGAAGTCGACGGTGCGCCAAGCCCGCGACCGGGTGCTCCGGCTCGGCGAGCCCGCCGGCGGCACCCCGGCCGAACGACAACTGCTGGCCGTCCTGGCGGTGTCGGACGCGATTGCCGGGCACCCCGTCGAGCGGGCCGTCCGCCGCGCCGAGCGGGCCCTGCTGCTGGACGAGGCGGCCTGCGGCGGCTGGACGGCGCTGGCGTCGGCGTTCGTGCTCGACCTCGCGGACGACACCGCCGCGGCCGTCACGGCGGTCGACCGCCTCGTCACGCGCAGCCGCGCGGAGGGCGCGGCCTGGGCGCACCGCGTCGCTCTGGGCACCCGCGCGACCCTGTTGTGCGGCGCGGGCAACTTCACGTCGGCCGGCGTGGACGCCAGGCTCGCCCTGAAGTCGTCGCGCCACCGCACCCGGCGGTCCCACCCCGTCCAGCCGGCCGTCACCCTCGCCCACGTCCTCGTGCGGGAAGGCGCCGCGCGTCGCGCGGCCGACCTGCTGGCGGCGGTCGAGCACCCGGGCTTGGACGACCTGCTGTTCGACGGCCACCTGTTCCGCATGGCGCGCGCCTCGGCCCGCGCCGAACTGGGCGACGCGGAAGGTGCCCTGGCCGACCTGTCGTGGTGCGGTCGCAGCCTCGCCGGAGCCGGGGTGGCCAACCCCGTGTTCGCGCCGTGGTGGGCCGAAGCGGCTCTCCTGCTCGCCGACCAGGGCCGCACGGCCGAAGCCGAGGCCCACGTCGAGCACGGTGAGCGGTTGACCGCGAACTGGGACGTGCCGCGGGCGCGAGGGCTCGTCCTGCTGACCCGGGCCGCGGTCGAGAAGGGCTCCACGGCCGTCGAGTCGATGACCGAGGCGGTGCGGGTCCTGGAGGCGTCGAGCGCCCGGTACGACCTCCAGCGCGCGGAGCACCGCCTGGGCAGCGCGCTGCTGCGCCGCGGCGACACCCGGGAAGCGCGCGAGCACCTGCGGCGCGCGGCCGACCTCGCCACGCTGTGCGGCGCGCCGGTCGCCGCCGCCCGGGCCAGGGCGCTGCTCCTCAAGGCAGGTGGCCGGATGCGGAACCTCACGGGCAACCGCGCCGACATCCTCACGGACAGCGAGCGGCGGGTGGCGCGGTTGGCGGTGGGCGGGGCGACCAACCGCGAGATCGCCGAGGCGCTGTTCGTCACCGCCCGCACCGTGGAGGTCCACCTCACCAGCGCGTACCGCAAGCTGGGCATCACCGGCAGGGCGGAGCTGGCGACCGTGTTCGCCGGCGGGGAGGGCGACTGACCGGTGTCCGCGACGCACCCAGAGCAGCACCCCGTGACACCACTGGTGGAGCGGGACGCGGAAACCTCGCTCCTCGACCGCGTCGTCGGCGACCTGACCGCGGGCCGGTCGGCGGCCGTCGCCGTGATCGGTCCGCCGGCGATCGGCCACAGCGCGCTCCTCGCGCACGCGGCCCGCGTCGCCGCCGGGCACGGCGTGCGCACCGTCGCGGCCCGCGCCCGGCGGTGGGAGACCGACGTCGAGTGGGGCGTGGTCGACCAGTGGCGCGCGTCCCTGGCCCCGGACGGGTCCGGGTGGCCGCCCTTGGACCGCCTGCGGCCCGAGCAGCGGGCCGCCGCGTCGTCCGACGTGTGCTCCGCGCTGCTCGCCACCGCCAGGCGCACTCCGCTGCTGCTGCTGGTCGACGACGTCCACCGGGCCGACCGGGCCTCCACCCACCTGCTCGGGATGCTGCTGCGCCGGCTGCGGCAGGCCCCCATCGCCGTGGTGTGCACCGGTCGCTCCGCCCCGGAGGCCGGCGAGTGCACCCCGCTGCGCCCCCGGCCGCTCACCGCCGCGGGCGGGCGCCGCGTGAGCCGCGACCGCCTCGGGCTGCCCGGCGCGGACGACCGGTTCGACGCCGTCGTCGAGGCGTCGCTCGGCCTGCCCGGGGTCCTCGTGCCGGCCCTCGACGAGCTGCGCGACACAGGGGCGCGCGTCGACGTGCGCGCGGTCGAGGCCGCCGTGCTGCGCCGCCGTGCCGCCGTCGTCGACCGCACGCTCACCGGCCTGCCCGCCGGTCTCCTCGACGTGGTCCGCGTCCTCGCCGTCGCCGGGGACGCCGTCCCGCTACCCGCGGCGCGGGGTACCGCCGCCGCGCTCGACCACCTCCGCGCCAACGGCCTCACCGCCGCCGGTCCGGCCGCGGGCGACCGCCCCCGGCTCGCGCCGCACGTCGCCGAGCAGGTGCTCGCCGGCACGGACCCGGCGGTGCGCCGCGAACTGCACGCCCGGATCGCCGAGGCCGCCCACCGCGTCGCCGCGCCCGATGACGTGGTGGCCCGTCTCCTGCTCGGCGCCGCGCCGCTCGGCGCGCCCTGGGCGGCCGCCGTGCTGCGCCGCGTCGGCCGGCGCAGGCTGCGCGAGGGGCACGACAGGGAGGCCGCCGCGCTGCTGGCGCGCGCCGCCGGCGAACCGGTCGACCCCGCCGCCCGCGCGGCTCTGGTGGTCGACCTGGCGTGCGCCGAGGGCCGCGACCGGCCGGTCGTGTCCAGACGCGCTCTGATCACCGCGGCGTCCGAGGGCCGGCACCGGCAGCCCGCCGTCGACCTGCTCCTCGTCGTGGGCGACGGGGACGCGGTGTGCCGGACGCTGCCGCTCGACCAGGTGGGAGACCGGCCGGGCGACGCCGGGTTGGGCAAGCTGCGCCGGATCGCCTCCCTGATAGCCGGCCACGACGTGGACGACCGGGTCGACGCCCGCACGGCCGCGGCGGACCCGGTGCTCGCGGGCGCCGAAGCCTGGCGGCTCGCGCTCGCCGGCCGCGACCTCCACCGCGCCCGGAGGCTGGCGTCGCTGGCCGTCGCGGAGCAGCCGCTCCTCTCGCCCCGGCTGGCCGGCGCCGCCACGCTCGTGCTCACCGACGACCTCGCCGAGGCCCGCGCCGTGCTGACCGACATGCTGACCGACGCCCTGCGCGTCGGCCGGCGCGGCAGCGCCGCCTCCATCGCCCACCACCTGGCCCACGCCGCGCGCCGGGCCGGGTACCTGGACGAGGCCGCGCGGCACCTCGACCACGCCCTGGAGCTGCTTCCGCTGCCGGCGTGGCCAGCGCGCACGCGGGCCATGCTGATCGCCTCCGGCACGCTGCTGGAGGTCGAGCGCGGCGACCCGGACGCCGCCCGCCGCCACCTGGCCCTCGCGGACCCCGCATCCGGACCGGGCCGTGGACGCCTCCTGCACGCCCGCGCCGCCGTCAGCCTCGCGTCGGGCGACCCGGTCTCGGCGCTGCACGACCTGCTCGACTGCGGGCGCCGGCTCGCCGGGCGGGGGCGCGGCAACCCGGCGCTGGTGGACTGGCGCCCCCTCGCGGCCGAGGCGCTGGTCCGGTTGGACCGCGCCGACGAGGCCCGGACCCTCCTCGCGGAGGAGAGCCGGGCGGCCGCCGCGTGGGGCACGGCCAGCTGCGTCGGCGCCGCCAGGCTCGCCGCGGCGCGCTGGGGCCGCGAGCCCTTCGAGCCACGGGCGCTGGCCGAGGCCGAGCACGTGCTGCGCCGGTCACCCGCCCGCCTGCTGCACGTCCAGGCCCAGGTGGAGCTGTCGGCGGCCGAGCTGCGGCTCGGCCGGACCCGGGAAGCGGCACGGCTGGCCGACGCCGCCGCGCGCACGGCCCGTGCCTGCGGCGCGGTGCCCGTGCGCCTGCACGCCGAGGCGCTGAGCGCGGCGGCGCGGGCCGGCGCCGACGTCCCGCACGACCGCACCCGCCGGCTGTCCGAGCTGTCGCCGGCGCAGGCGAAGGCCGCGGAACTCGCCGCGCGGGGGATGACCAACCCCGAGATCGCGGGTGTGCTGGGCGTGAGCCGCCGCACGGTCGAGCTGCACCTGACCACCGCCTACCGCAAGCTCGGTGTGGCAGGCCGGGGCGAACTGCTCGCCCTGATCGGTGGGCGGTGACGCGTGCTGTTCGACCGTGACAGCGAGATCGCCCGCCTGAGCCGCGCCGTGACCGACGCCGCGGCCGGGCGCGGCTCCCTGCTCGTGATCACCGGCCCGATCGGGGCGGGGCGCACCGCGTTGCTCGACGCCGTGCGCCCGCCGGCCGCCCGGGAGGGCGCCCGCGTCGTGGAGGCCGTCGCCGCGCGGGCCGAGCGCGCGTTCCCCGCCGGTGTGCTGCGGCAGCTGGCCGAACCGCTCACCGCGGACCTCACCGCCGACGAACGCGACCGCGTCGCGGCGGGGATCGCGGACTTCCTGCACCCGGTGTTCGCGAACGGGGAGGCGACACCGCGCGCCGGGTACCCCGCGTCCGCCTCCCACGCCGTGCTGCACGGCTTTCGGCACCTGGTGTCCGTGGCCGGCGGGCGTCGACCGCTGGTGCTCGTCGTGGACGACCTCCAGTGGGCCGACGCGGAATCGCTGCGCTGCCTCGCCTACCTCGTGCACCGCCTCGACGGTCTGCGGGTCGCCGTGGTCGTCGCGGTGCGCGACGGCCTGCCCCGGTCGGGCTCCGAATCCGTGTGGGCGGTCGTGCAAGGCGCGGCGGACGTGCTGGCGCCGCGCCCCCTGTCGTCCGCCGGTGTGCGGGGCCTGGTGCGGGAGGCGTTCGGCGAGGACGGCGGTGACCGGTTCGCCGCCGCGTGCCTGGAGGTGTCCCGGGGCGTGCCGCTGATCGCGCGCGCGGTGGTGGACGAGCTGGCGGAGTCGGGTGTGCGGCCGGTCGACGACGCGGTGCGGGAGGTGTTCGCCTGCCTGCCGGCGCAGCTGTGCGAGTGGTACGGCGCCAGGTTGGTGGAGTTCCCCGGCGCGGTGCGGTCGTACGCGGTCGCGGCGGGTCTCCTCGGTGACGCGGCCGAGCCGGAGCTGATCGGTGAGCTGACGCGCCTCGACCCCGCGGAACTCGCCGCCGCCGCACGCGCCCTGCACGCCGCGGGGGTGGTCGTGCCGGACCGGCTCCCCCGCTTCGTCCACCCGGTCGTCCGCGAGGCCGTGCTGCGGGCCCTCGACGCGGCGGACGAGGAGGGCCTGCACGTCGCGGCCGCGAAGGCCCTGCACCGGGCCGGCCGACCGGCCGAGGAGGTGGCGGCGCACCTGCTGGCCGTGCCGTCGTTCCAGGACGTGTGGGTCGTGGACTCGCTGCGTGACGCCGCCCGCGCCGCCGTGCGCGGGGGTGCGCGCGACCAGGCCGCCCGCGTGCTGCGCCGCGCCCTGTTCGACACGCCCGTGCAGACCGCGCAACGCGGTGAGCTGCTGGTCGAGCTGGCTGAGGTGGAAAGCGCCGCCACGCCCGTCGCGGCGACCCGTCACCTGCTGGAGGCCCTGCCCCTCTTGCGATCGGCCACCGCCCGCGCGACCACGCTCGCCCGTGCCGCGACCACCTGCCTGCGGGCAGCGCCGGACGAGTTCGCGGACGCGGCGCGCGCCGTGCTGGCCGACGACGTGCTGCACCCGGAACTGCGGCTGCGCGTGGAGGCGCGGCTGTTCCTGATCACCGACGACGACCCGCGCCGCCTCGCGGACGCGGTGCGCCGGGCGCGGGAGGCGGACCCGCGGGCGCTCGCCGCGACGTCCGGCGGTCGGGAGCTGTCCGCGGTGCTGCTGCGCGCCGCCGTCCTCACGGGCCGTCCCTCCCGCGACGACGTGGTGCGCGATGCCACGCTGCTGATGCGTGAGCTGACGCCCGAGGACCCGCGCCTGCCCGACACGGCCGCCTTGCTGACCGAGGTGTTCGTCCTCGCGGACCGCCCGCTCGACGCGGCCCCCCTGTCGGCGCTCGCGGCCCAGTACGCGCGCGACCACCAGGCGCCGGACGCCGCCGCCACCACCGCCGTCGCTTCGGCGCTGAGGCTGCTCGCCCAGGGGCTCGTCGGCCAGGCCGACGACCTCCTGGCGTCCGTCGAGCGGGAACCGTCCGCCACCGGGAGCACCACGGGGCTGCTGCTCGGCGCGGCGGTGCTGAGCCTGCCCGACCCGCGGCGCGCGCACCACCTGCTGAGCACCGACCCGGAACGCCCCGAGCACCCGGCCGCGACCGCCCTGGGGCAGGCCCTGCGAGCCCTGGCCCCGCAGGGCGACGAGCCGGCGTCGATCAGGGTGGAGCGCCTGCTCGACTGCGGTCGCCGGTTGGAGCGCGCCGGGTGGGTCAACCCGGCGGTGCTCGCCTGGCGCTCGCACGCCGCGACCCTGCTCCACGGGCTTGGCGACACCGACGCCGCGCTCGCCCTCGTCGAAGCCGAACTGGCGGCGGCGCGGACGTGGGGCGGACCGGTCGCGATCGGCCGCGCCCTTCGCGCGCTCGGCTCGGTGCTGCCGGACGAGGACGCGGCCGTGCGTTCGACCAGGGAGGCGCTGGAGGTGCTGCGCGGCACCGACCACCGGTGGGAGGTGGCGCTCACCGAGGCGCAGCTCGCCCGGGCGCTCCAGCGGTCGCGACCGGAGGAAGCCGCCGCGCTCGCCGCCCGGGCCAGGGCGGCGAGCGCCGAGCACGGCGTCCGCCAACCCGCCGACCAGGTCCCGGCGGGGCATCCCGCGCCGACTCCGGGGCGGTCGACCGCCCTGACGCGCGCCGAACTGCGCGTGGCCCGCTGGGCGGCCGAGGGGCGGACCAACCAGGACATCGCCGAGGAGCTGGGCGTCAGTTCGCGCGCCGTCGAGAAGCACCTGACGAGCGTCTACCGGAAGCTGAGCCTGTCGGGCCGGGCGGCGCTGGCCGCCGCGCTGGACGACTACGGAGTGTGACTTCGTCCACGCGTCGCGCGGACCTTGGATGGACTCAATTGGGTTTCCGGTGGTTCGGGGCATCGCGCTGGGCTGTTCGTCCCAACCCGGTTAAATTGTTGTGAACGGACTGTCGCGGGTATTCATCGCGTGCTGCGGGAGTTCGGCGCGGCTAATGCCGCGCCGCCCTCGGGTGATAGTGGACCCGACCGGCAATGTGTCCTTTCTCACAAGATCGGTTGTCGCGTCAGGGCTGGTCCAGGCTGTTCGCTCGCTTCTCGGCACCGGGTCGCGAGCGGTCCGAACGGTCACACCACACCACCCGTCCCCGAAGTGACCGAACCCCGGTGCGGGGGGCACCACAGTATTAGCCGCGAAAGCAGTGCGAGCGTTGACCCCTGCAGTCGATTCTTCTTACGGTGGTTGCAGTGGTTATTCGGGGCCGCGTGCCGGCAAGCGTTTTCCGCCTTGTCCGGCCACACGTGCGGGCCGCGCATCGAGAGGAATGGTGACGCAGTGCGTCCAGTCGCAACCCTGCCCTCCCTCCGTACGACGAACCGCCCGGCGAACCACCGGGCGGCGCACCACGACACCCGCCACGCCGACGCGTTCCGGTCGCTGTTCGAGCGTTCCGGCACGTGCATGGCGGTCGTCGACCCGATGCTGCGCATCCACGAGGTCAACAAGCAGTTCCTGCGCGAAGTCCCCCTCTCCGACAGCCCCGTCGGCCGGACCCTGCTCGACTTCGTGCCGCCGGTGGACCACGTCCGGCTGCGCCGGCAGTTCACCCAGCTCGCCCTGGGGCGTCGCGAACGCCTCGTGGAGCGCGTCACCTGGCTGTGGCCCGGCACGTGCGACACCGGCGGCACCATGACGGCCGTCGCCGGCCACAGCGAGGTGGTGCCCGGCGAGGCTCCCGTCTCGACCATCGTGGTCAGCGTCACCTGGAACGAGGGGCCGGTCGAAGAGGGGCCCGGACAGGGGTTCCGGCTCACCGAACTGGACGCGCGCATCCTGGAGGGCATCGCCACCGGCATGTCCACGATCAACCTGGCCACCAAGCTCTACCTGAGTCGACAGGGCGTCGAGTACCACGTGGGCAGCATGCTGAAGAAGCTCGACGCGCCCAACCGCGCGGCCCTGGTGTCGCGGGCCTTCTCGCTGGGCGTCCTGCGATCCATGTCCTGGCCGCCCAGGGTGGACGCCGCTTTCGTGAAGTGACCGCGACGCGCACGGCCAGTCCGCGCACCGCGGCGTCGGGCCGGCCGCGTCGGCGCTCCTCCCGCCCCGGTGCGGTTCAGCCGCTGTGGCGGCCGATGCCCAGGGCGATCCACCACAGCGCGGCGCCCTCGGTGGTCCGCGGGTCGACCCCGGTCAGCCGGGCGATCCGGTCCAGGCGGTAGACGAGGGTGGACCGGTGCACCGCGAGCAGTTCGGCGGCCTTGCTGAGGTTCAGGTCGCACGTCAGCAGCGTCTGCACCGAGCGGGTCAGCTCCCCGGCCCCGGAGAGCTGGGCCAGCATCCGCACGAACCGGTCGGTCGCGGCCGGATTCGCCGACACCGAGTCCAGCACGGTCAGCCGCCTGCCGGACAGGACCTCCGCCGGGCGCAGGGGTCTCGGCTGGTACTCCGCGACCTTCGCGCGCAGGACGGCCAGGATGTCGTGCAGTTCCGCCAGGGAACCGCTGTCGGCGGCGATCACGCCCTCGGTCGAGCTGTCCGGCCGCAGCGCGAGCAGCGTGTCACCCAGCCAGTCGCCCTCGGCGCGCGCCAGGTCGCCGACGACGATCAGCTGCTCGGGCGTCGGCCGCCACACCGTCCACCACGAGTCCAGCCTCTCCTCGCCGTCGAGGACGGTCCTGATGACGGGCGGCGCGGCCCGCAGGACGACGACGAACAGCCGCGCCGGCACGTGGTCCACGTAGTCGCCCATGGACGCGTGCGACGACGTGAGCACGTTGAGCAGCCAGTTGCGGTGCTGATCGCCGGTGCGCTGGCGGCCGTGCAGGGGCGGGACCGTGCGCAAGGACTCCAGCGCGTGCCGGTGGGCTTCGGTGAAGAAGGTGTCGTGCCACTCGCCGAGGGGGCTGAGCAGGCCGACCACGTGGTCGTCGGGAATCGCGGACAGCAGTTGTCGCATCACGATCACGTGCGCCGAGGTGCTGATCTTCAGCAGTCCGGGCAGGTCGACCACGCCGCTGTTCATGACGCGCCGCGCCCACCCCAGGGAGGCGCCGCGCATCTCCCACTCGTGGTCGGTCTCCACGGTCGGGCGCAGGTCGCGCGCCAGGCCCAGGAAGATGGTGATCGAGTTGGACAGGCTGATCGCCATGTCGGCGGCGTTGTTGCGCCGCACCACCTCGTCCAGCGCGCGGTGCTCGGGGGACAGCTCGTTGACGCGTTGCACGAGCTTGTCGAGATCGCCCAGCATCGCGTCGGCGGTTTCGGCCAGTACGCGCGTGCCCGGAGCCATCAGCAGCCTCCATCAGGAACGGAACACCGGTGTCCGTCGGGTGTTGCTCGCCGATGAGCACTTCCGCACGCCACGTTATTGCGTGACCGGTATCCCGGCAACTCATTCGGGGTGCCGGAGGAAAACCGCCGCGCTGCATGTGAGGGTTATTCGCATTAATTGGTTTAAAGGATTATACTCCCGGTCGTCCCGCTGCGGCTTCTATGTCCTGGGGGGCGTGATGCCCGTGACTCCGGCGTCCCAATTGGCATTCGCTTCGCAAATTGGGCTGTTCGGCTCCTGGCTCACCGGTTCGGATTCCACTACCGCCGGTCGGCCGAGTGGCCCACCCACGCGTGCGGTGAACGGGTGCGGACGCGGGCGATGTGGAGCAGGTTCCAGGTGAGGATCGCCGCGACGAACACGGCCATCATCAACGCCGACAGGCCCACCGCCACGTCGACCGGCACCAGGTAGATGACGGGTAGTCGCAGGACCGCCTCGGCGATCAACCCCACCCCCCAGACGAGCCCGCTCAGCCGGAACAGCCGACGCGTCTCCGGAACGGTCCGGTACAGCTCGCCGAACTCGGCGGCCTGCGCCGGCTTCCACGTCTGGACCGCCGCGAGCGCGAACGGACGCGCCCCGGCCAGGCTGATCAGGTGGACCAGCCCCGCGCCCGCGGTGCCGAACGAGTCCTTCACCAGCAGGAACCTCGGATCGCCGCTGAGGAAGCCCAGCGCCAGCCCGAGGCCGAAGACCATCATCATGACCGCGGCGAACCAGGTCACCTGCCGGGTGCGCAGCGCGACCCAGACGAGTCGCCCCGTCGCGGTCGCGGTGGCCGCCAGCAGCGCGACCCAGTCGGACGCGCCGAGCAGGTGCAGCGCGTAGTACGCGACGAGCGGCAGGCCCAGGTCCCAGACGACGGCCAGCACCGCGGCGGCCCGACCCCCTCCGGGCGGAGTGGCGGGAGCGGCGGACGAAGCGGCAATGCTCTCGGACACCGTTGCATCCCCTGGGTGCTCGATCGGTCAGTTCCGCCACCGTATCCGCGTGAACGGGGACTTTCGTTCCCGGGACGGATGTGTAGGGAGTTCCCTAACCGCTCCGGCCCCTTTAGGGCACTCCTTAGAGTTCGCTCGGCCGTGCCTTCCGCGAACGCTTCCCGTGGTTACGTGGACCGACGCGCCGTGCGGGCGCGACCGGTCCCGGGCCACACCGGGAAACGCCCACCGCAGGTGGTCGAAGTGGCGTCACGTGGTTGTTTTCGCGAACTCGTGGGAGTGCCGTACATGAACGAGTCCGGTAAAGCCGCCGGTGGGCCGCCGCAGGCCATCGCCGTCGTCGGCCTGTCCTGCCGACTGCCCGGGGCCGAGGACGCCACCGCGTTCTGGCGACTGCTCAGGGACGGCGTGGACGCCATCGGCGAGGTGCCGGAGGGCCGGTGGCGCCAGGTCCCGGACGACATCCCCGCGACCGTGCGCTCCGGCGGCTTCCTCGACCACGTCGACCGGTTCGACGCGGCGTTCTTCGGCATCTCGCCGCGCGAGGCGGCCGCGATGGACCCGCAGCAGCGCCTGGTGCTGGAACTGGCCTGGGAGGCGCTGGAGGACGCCGGCATCGTGCCCGGCTCGCTGCGCGGCACCCGCACCGGCGTGTTCGTCGGCGCGATCTGGGACGACTACGCCGCCCTGTCCCGGGACCGCGGCCCGACCGCCGTGTCCAAGCACTCGGTCACCGGCCTGCACCGGAGCATCATCGCCAATCGCGTCTCCTACTTCCTGGGACTGGGCGGACCGAGCCTCGCCGTCGACTCCGGGCAGTCGTCGTCGCTGGTGTCGGTGCACCTCGCTTGCGAGAGCCTGTGGAACGGCGAGGCGTCCGCGGCCATCGCGGGCGGGGTCAACCTGAACCTCGTGGTGGACAGCGCGATCGGCGCGCAGCGATTCGGCGGGTTGTCCCCCGACGGCCGGTCGTTCACCTTCGACGAACGCGCCAACGGCTACGTGCGCGGCGAGGGCGGCGCGATCGTCGTCCTGAAGACCCTGGCCCGAGCTGAGGCCGACGGTGACCGCGTCTACTGCGTCATCCGCGGCGGGGCGGTCAACAACGACGGCGGCGGAGCCGGCCTGACCGTGCCGTTCCAACCGGGTCAGGAGGACGTGCTGCGCCGCGCCTACCGGCACGCGGACGTCGATCCCGGCGGTGTGGACTACGTCGAGCTGCACGGCACCGGCACCAGGGTGGGCGACCCGGTGGAGGCCGCCGCGCTCGGCGCCGTCCTCGGCGCCGCGCGCCCCACCGACCGGCCGCTGCGCGTCGGCTCGGTGAAGACCAACGTCGGCCACCTCGAAGGCGCGGCGGGCATCACCGGACTGGTCAAGGTGGCGCTGGCGCTGCGCAACCGCGCCTTCCCCGCCGGCCTCAACTTCGCCCGGCCGAACCCCGCCATCGACCTCGACGCGCTCAACCTGCGCGTCCTCACCGAGTTCACGCCCGCCCAGGACGACACGCCGCTCGTCGCCGGCGTCAGCTCGTTCGGCATGGGCGGCACCAACTGCCACCTCGTGCTGGCCGAGCACGTGGCCGAGCACGCGGCCGCGCCGGAACCCGCACCGGTCGCGGACGACGGCGCACCGCTGCTGTGGCCGCTGTCGGGCACCTCGCGGGCGGCGCTGCGAGCCCAGGCCGGGGCGCTGCTGGAGCACCTCGCCGACGACACCGACCTGGCGGGCACCGCGTGGTCCCTGGCCCGCCACCGCACCGCCTTCCCGCGCCGCGCCGCCGTCGTCGGCCGCACGCGCGAGGACTTCGAGCGCGGGCTGCGCGCACTCGCCACCGGCCGCCGGGACGTCGCCGTCGTCACCGGCGCCGCCCACGCCGCGCCGTCGGTCGCGTTCCTGTTCTCCGGCCAGGGCAGCCAGCGGCTCGGTGCGGGCAAGGCCCTGCACGCCGCCCTGCCCGCGTTCGCCGAGGCCTTCGACGAGGTCTGCGCCCACCTCGACGCGTCGACCGACCGACCGGTGCGCGAGGTCCTGTTCGCCGCCGAGGGTTCGGCCGAGGCCGCGCTGCTCGACCGCACCCGCTACACCCAGCCCGCGCTGTTCGCCGTCGAGGTGGCGCTGTTCCGGCTCCTGACCGCCTGGGGCGTCACCCCGAGCCACCTCGTCGGCCACTCGCTCGGCGAGCTGAGCGCCGCCCACGTGGCCGGCGTGCTGTCACTGCCGGACGCCGCGCGACTCGTGGCCGCCCGCGCCGCCCTCATGGACGACCTGCCCGCGGGCGGCGCGATGCTCGCCGTCCAAGCGGGGGAGGACGAGATCCGCGCGCTGCTCGCGGGCGCCACCGGGCTCGACGTCGCCGCCGTCAACTCGCCGACCTCCACCGTCGTCTCCGGCGACGAGGACGCCGTGCACGGGATCGCGGCCACGCTCGCCGCGGCCAGCCGCAAGGCCACCAGGCTGCGCGTCAGCCACGCCTTCCACTCCGCTCACCTGGACGCGGTGCTGGACGCGTTCCACGAGGTCGCCGCCGGGCTGACCTACTCGCCCGCGCGCATCCCGATCGTGTCCAACCTGACCGGCGGCGTGGCCGCCCCCGACCTGCACAGCTCGCCCGGGTACTGGGTTCGCCACCTGCGCGAGGCGGTCCGGTTCGCCGACGGCGTCCGCGCCCTGCGGGACGCCGGCGCGACCGCCTACGTCGAACTGGGGCCGGGCTCCGCCCTCACCTCGCTGGCGACCGAATCCCTCACCGACGCCGAGGTCGCGATCCCGACGCTGCGCGGCCCGGACGAGGTCGACGCCGTGCTGAAGGCCGTCGGCGCGCTGCACGCCCACGGTGTCGCCGTCGACTGGGACGCCCTGCACGGCGACCGGCCACGACGCCGCGTGCCGCTGCCCACCTACGCCTTCCAGCGCAAGCGGCACTGGCTGGAAGGCGCACCGGCCCGACCGGCGCCCGTGCCGGAGACGTCCGTGCCGGAGACGTCCGTGCCGGAGACGTCCGGGTCGGACGTCGTCCCGCCGGACGACGAACAGGCCGAACCCACCGCCGGGCTCGGCGAGCGCGTCGCCGCCCTTCCCGAGGTCGAACGCGCCCGGGTCGTGCTGGACGTCGTGCGCGGTCACGTCGCCGCGCTCCTGGGCCACGCCGAGCCCCGCGACGTCGATCCCGCCACGACGTTCCGCGAACTCGGGCTCGACTCCCTCGGCGCCGTCGAACTGCGCGACCTGCTCGCGACCGCCACCGGCCTCCGGCTGCCCAGCGGTCTGCTGTTCGACCACCCGACCCCCCGCGCGCTGGCAGACCACCTGCGTGAACGCCTCCTCGGCGAACGCGCGGCGGTCGTCCAGGCCAGCCCGGTCGCCGACCGCGACGACCCGGTCGTCATCGTCGGCATGAGCTGCCGGTTCCCCGGAGGCGTGCGCTCCCCGGAGGACCTGTGGGAGCTGCTGCTCGCCGGGACCGACGCGATCGGCGAGTTCCCCGACGACCGCGGGTGGCGGCTCGACGAGCTGTACGACCCCGAACCCGGTGTGGCAGGCCGTTCCTACACCCGATCCGGCGGTTTCCTGCACGACGCCGCCCTGTTCGACCCGGCGTTCTTCGGCATGTCCCCCCGCGAGGCCCTGGCCACCGACCCCCAGCAGCGGCTGCTGCTGGAGGCGTCGTGGGAGGCCGTCGAACGGGCCGGCATCGACCCGCTGTCGCTGCGCGGCAGCCGCACCGGTGTGTTCGTCGGCGCGACCGACATGGACTACGGCCCTCGCCTGCACGAGCGCGCCGAGGGCCTGGAGGGCTACCTGCTGACCGGCACGTCGGCCAGCATCGCCTCGGGTCGGGTGGCGTACGCGTTGGGTTTGGAGGGGCCGGCGGTGACGGTGGACACGGCGTGTTCGTCGTCGTTGGTGGCGTTGCACCTGGCGGCGCAGGCGTTGCGGTCGGGTGAGTGCTCGGCGGCGATCGTCGGCGGTGTCAGCGTCATGTCGACCCCCGGCATGTTCGTGGAGTTCAGTCGGCAGCGCGGGTTGTCGGCGGATGGTCGGTGCAAGGCGTTCGGGGCAGAGGCGGACGGCACCGGGTGGTCCGAGGGCGTCGGCGTGCTGCTGGTGGAGCGGTTGTCGGATGCCCGGCGGCTCGGTCACCCGGTGTTGGCGGTGGTGCGTGGTTCGGCGGTGAACCAGGACGGTGCGTCGAACGGGCTGACGGCGCCCAACGGCCCGTCGCAGCAGCGCCTGGTAGCGCAGGCCCTGGCGAACGCGGGCTTGACGCCGTCCGACGTGGACGCCGTCGAGGCGCACGGCACGGGCACCGTGCTCGGGGACCCGATCGAGGCCGAGGCGTTGTTGGCTACGTATGGGCGTGATCGGGATCGTCCGTTGTGGCTTGGTTCGGTGAAGTCGAACATCGGTCATACGCAGGCTGCTGCTGGTGTGGCGGGTGTGATCAAGATGGTGATGGCGATGCGGCACGGTGTGCTGCCGCGCACGCTGCACGTGGACGAGCCGACCCCGCACGTGGACTGGTCCGCGGGTGAGGTGCGGCTGCTGACCGAGCGGCGGGAGTGGCACTCGGACGGTCCGCGCCGGGCCGGTGTGTCGTCGTTCGGCATCAGCGGTACGAACGCGCACGTGATCGTCGAACAGGCCCCGGAGGCCGAGATCGCGCCCCCCGAACCAGCTGTGGGCGGTGTCGTGCCGTGGGTGGTGTCGGCGAGGTCCGGGACGGCGTTGCGCGCCCAGGCCGCACAGCTGTTGCCCCTGCTGGACGCGAACCCCGTCGATGTCGCGCACTCGCTGGTCGAGGGACGTGCGGTGCTGGAGCACCGGGCGGTCGTGCGGGGAGGACGGCCCGCGCTGGAGGCGTTGGCCGACGGGCGGACGCACCCCGACCTCGTGGTCGGGCAGGCCGCCGGTGACGACGGTGTGGCGTTCTTGTTCTCGGGTCAGGGTTCGCAGCGGGTGGGGATGGGTCGTGAGCTGTATGCGGCGTTCCCGGTGTTCGCGGCGGCGTATGACGAGGTTGTGCTCGGGTTGGGTGGTACGTCGTTCTTCGATGTTGGTGTGGAGGCGTTGAGCGCGACGGGTGTGGCGCAGCGTGCGTTGTTCGCGTTGCAGGTGGCGTTGTTCCGTCTGGTGGAGTCGTGGGGTGTGCGGCCGGATGTTCTTGTGGGGCATTCGGTGGGTGAGATCGCGGCTGCCCATGTGGCCGGGGTGTTGTCGCTGGAGGATGCCTGTCGGTTGGTGTCGGCCCGTGCGGATTTGATGCAGGTGTTGCCTTCGGGTGGGTCGATGGTGGCGGTGGAGGCGGCCGAGGACGAGGTCACGCCACTGCTGACCGATGGTGTGTCGTTGGCAGCGGTGAACGGTCCGCGTTCGGTGGTGGTGTCCGGTGAGGCCGGGGCCGTGGATGCGGTGGTGGCCCACTTCGCCGATCGCAAGACCTCGCGGTTGACGGTGAGTCATGCGTTCCACTCGCCGTTGATGGAGCCGATGCTGGATGACTTCGCGGCGGTGGTGCGGGGTCTGGAGTTTCACGAGCCGCGTATCCCGATGTTGTCGCCGGTCGTCGAGCCTGGGTACTGGGTGCGGCATGTTCGGGATGCGGTGCGGTTCGCGGATCAAATCGGCGAGTTGGATGAGCGGGGCACGACGCGGTTCTTGGAGATCGGGCCGGGTGGTGTGCTGACGGCGTTGACCCGCAACTGCCTGCCCGACACCGAAATCCTCGCCGTCCCACTGTTGAGGGCCGACCGGTCCGAGGAAGCGACAGCCGTCACGGCGTTGAGCGAGCTGTTCGCCCACGGCGTCGGGGTGGACTGGACGCCGTTCCACCGGGGCGGCCGGCGGGTCGACCTGCCCACCTACGCCTTCCAGCACGAGCGGTACTGGCTGGAGGAGCCGGATCGCGGTGCCGTCGTGTCACCGGGGGACGTCGAGTTCTGGCAGACGGTGGAGCGCGAGGACGTCGAGGCGTTGTCGGCGTCGCTGGGCATCGACTCGGAAGACTCGTTCCGCGCCGTGCTGCCGAAGCTGTCGGCCTGGCGACGGCAGCGACGCGATCGGTCCGCCCTGGACGACCGGCGCTACCGGGTCACGTGGACGCAGGTCGATCCCGGGACCGCGGTGCCGGGCACGTGGCTCGTGGTGGCCGACGTCGAGGCGGGAGCGCGGGTGCGCGCGGCGTTCGAGCCGCTGGGCGTCGAGGCGGTGGTCGTCCCGTTCGTCGACGACCGCGAGGAGTTCGCGGTCCACCTGGCCGGAGTGGGCCTGGTCGACGGCATCCTCGCGTTCGTCCCCGAGGAGGACGACCACTCGCCGGCCCCGGTGGCGCGGGCAGTGGCCCTGGTGCAGGCCGCGGCGGACGCCGGTCTCACCGCACCGCTGTGGTTCGCCACCACCGGCGCCGTGGCGGTTTCCCCCGACGACCGCGTCCGACCCGTTCCCGCGTCGCTGTGGGGCCTGGGCCGGGTGGTCGCGCTGGAGCAGCCCCAGACCTGGGGCGGTCTGGTGGACGTGCCCGGCACCGGGGACGCCGACGCCCGCCTGCTGGTGCGCGCGATCACCGGCGGGTCGGGCGAGGACCAGGTGGCGATCCGCGACGGGCGCGTGCTGAGTCGGCGGATGACCCGCGCCCGGGTGACCGGCCGGTCGGCGGGGTGGACGCCGCGCGGCACGGTCCTGGTGACCGGCGGCACGGGGGCCGTGGGTGCGCACGTGGCCCGGTGGTTGGCCGGTGCGGGCGCCCGGCACCTGGTGCTGACCGGGCGGCGGGGCCTCGACGCGGATGGTGCCGTGGAACTCCGGGACGAGCTGACCGCGCTCGACGTGGCCGTGACGGTGGCCGCCTGCGACGTCGCTGACCGGGACGCGCTCGCCGCCCTCTTGGACTCGCTGCCCGAGCCGCCGTCGGCAGTCGTGCACGCGGCGGGTGTGCTGGCCGACGGCCTGGTCGCGACGATGACCACCGACTCCCTGCGCGCCGTGTGGCGCGCCAAGGTCGACGGCGCGGTGAACCTGCACGACCTGACCGGCGATCTCGACGCCTTCGTCCTGTTCTCGTCCATGACCGGTGTGTGGGGCAACCCGGGCCAGGGCGCCTACGCCGCCGCCAACGCGTTCCTCGACGCCTTCGCCGGCGAACGCCACGCGAACGGCCTGCCCGCGCTCGCGGTGGCCTGGGGCGCGTGGGCCGACGGGGGGATGGCCGTCGGTCGGGTCGGCGAGCACCTGGCCCGGCGTGGCGTCGACCCCCTCGCGCCCGCGTTCGCGATCACCGCGCTGCACGACGCGGTCGGCCGCGGTGAGCCGACCGTCACCATCGCCGACGTGCGCTGGGACGCGTTCGTCGAGCACATCGCCGGCGCGCGCCCGGTGCCGCTCTTCGACGGCGTGCCCGAGGCGCGCGACGCCCTGGCGAGGTTCGACGAAGCCCGGCCCACCGGTGGCTCGGCACTCGCCCGGCAGCTGGCGGCGGTAGCCGAGGCCGACCGACCAGCGGTGCTGGTGGAGGTGGTGCGCTCGCACGCCGCCGCCGTCCTCGGGCACGCGTCTGCGGAGGCCGTGGACGCGGCCAAGCCGTTCCGGGAGAGCGGCTTCGACTCGCTCGCCGGGGTCGAGCTGCGCAACCGGCTCAACGACGCGACTGGCCTGCGGCTGCCCACCACGCTCGTCTTCGACCACCCGACGCCCGCGGCACTCGCCCGGTACCTGAACGACGAACTCGGCGGTCGGACGGCCGACGCCGGTGCCCCGACCCCGCTCGCGCTCGCGGTGGCGGACGACCCGGTCGTCATCGTCGGCATGAGCTGCCGGTTCCCCGGCGGCGTGCGCTCCCCGGAAGCCCTCTGGGACCTGGTCGAGCGCGGGGCGGACGCCGTCGCGGGTTACCCGACCGACCGGGGCTGGGACCTCGACTCCCTGTACCACCCCGATCCCGACCACCCCGGCACCTCCTACGCGTCGGGCGGTGCGTTCCTCGACGGTGTGGACCGCTTCGACGCGGACTTCTTCGGTATTTCGCCGCGTGAGGCGGTGGCGATGGATCCGCAGCAGCGGTTGCTGCTGGAGACGTCGTGGGAGCTGTTCGAGCGCGCCGGCCTCGACCCCGCCGCGCTGCGCGGCACGAGGACAGGCGTGTTCGTCGGCACCAACGGCCAGGACTACGCCTCGTGGGTCGACCGGCCCTCCGATGAGGTCGAGGGCTACCTGCTGACCGGCAAGGCCGCGTCCGTGGTGTCCGGCCGGATCGCCTACACGTTCGGCCTGGAGGGGCCGGCGGTCACGGTGGACACGGCGTGTTCGTCGTCGTTGGTGGCGTTGCACCTGGCGGCGCAGGCGTTGCGGTCGGGTGAGTGCTCGATGGCGATCGTCGGCGGCATCACCGTCATGACGACACCCACCCTGTTCCTCCAGTTCAGCCGGCAGCGCGGGTTGTCGGCGGATGGTCGGTGCAAGGCGTTCGCGGCGGGTGCGGATGGTACGGGGTGGGGTGAGGGTGTCGGGTTGTTGTTGGTGGAGCGGTTGTCCGATGCCCGGCGGCTTGGTCACTCGGTGTTGGCGGTGGTGCGTGGTTCGGCGGTGAATCAGGATGGTGCGTCGAATGGTTTGACGGCGCCGAATGGTCCGTCGCAGCAGCGGGTGATTCGTGCGGCGTTGGCGGGTTCGGGTCTTGGTCCGTCGGATGTGGATGCGGTGGAGGCGCACGGGACCGGGACCTCGTTGGGTGATCCGATTGAGGCTCAGGCGTTGTTGGCGACGTATGGGCGTGATCGGGATCGTCCGTTGTGGTTGGGGTCGGTGAAGTCGAACATCGGTCATACGCAGGCTGCTGCTGGTGTGGCGGGTGTGATCAAGATGGTGATGGCGATGCGGCATGGTGTGCTGCCGCCGACGTTGCACGTGGATGAGCCGTCGCCGCATGTGGATTGGTCTGTCGGTGATGTTCGGTTGCTCACCGAGGCCGTTGAGTGGGCCGAGCCGCGTCGGGCGGCGGTGTCGTCGTTCGGGATCAGCGGCACCAACGCCCACGTCGTCATCGAACAGGGACCTGCCGAGGAAGTCGCGCCCGTTCCCGTTGCCGACCAGCTGACGCCGTGGGTGGTGTCCGCCAAGTCCGAGGTGGCACTGCGCGCCCAGGCCGCCCGCCTGACCGCGATGGCGGACATGTCGCCGGTGGACGTCGGTCACTCACTGGCGGTGTCGCGGGCGTGTCTGGAGTACCGGGCCGTCGTACTGGACGACCACCTCAGCGGAGTGGCGGCCCTGGCCGAGGGAATCAGCTCACCGGTGGTCGTCCGAGGTGCCGTCCGACCGGGCAAGGTCGCGTTCTTGTTCTCGGGTCAGGGTTCGCAGCGGGTGGGGATGGGTCGTGAGTTGTATGCGGCGTTCCCGGTGTTCGCTGCTGCCTACGACGAAGTGGTTGCGGGGCTCGGTGGTACGGCGTTCTTCGACGTTGACGTGGAGGCGTTGAGCGCTACGGGTGTGGCGCAGCGTGCGTTGTTCGCGTTGCAGGTGGCGTTGTTCCGCTTGGTGGAATCGTGGGGTGTGCGGCCGGATGTTCTTGTGGGGCATTCGGTGGGTGAGATCGCGGCTGCCCATGTGGCAGGGGTGTTGTCGCTGGACGATGCCTGTCGGTTGGTGTCCGCCCGCGCTGACTTGATGCAGGCGTTGCCGTCGGGTGGGGCGATGGTCGCCGTGGAGGCGGCCGAGGACGAGGTCACGCCACTGCTGACCGATGGTGTGTCGGTCGCGGCGGTGAATGGTCCGCGTTCGGTGGTGGTGTCCGGTGATGCCGGGGCTGTGGACGTCGTGGTGGCGCACTTCGCGGATCGCAAGACGTCGCGGTTGACGGTGAGTCATGCGTTCCACTCGCCGTTGATGGAGCCGATGCTGGATGACTTCGCCGCTGTGGTGCGGGGACTGGAGTTCCACGAGCCGACCATTCCGATGTTGTCGCCGGTTGCGGAGGCCGGTTACTGGGTGCGGCATGTTCGGGATGCGGTGCGGTTCGCGGATCAGGTCGCGGAGTTGGACGAGCGCGGCACGACGAAGTTTTTGGAGATCGGGCCGGGTGGTGTGCTGACGGCGTTGACCCGCAACTGCCTGCCCGACGCGGAGATCCTGGCCGTCCCGACCCTGCGCGCTGACCGGCAGGAGGACCTGTCGGCCGTCACGGCGCTCGCGGAGCTGCACGTCAACGGCGTTGAAGTGGACTGGACGCCGTTCCACCGGGGTGGCCGGCGGGTCGACCTGCCCACCTACGCCTTCCAGGGCGAGCGGTACTGGCTGGACGCGGTCGCCACGCGAGGCGGCGTGACGGCCGCGGGCATGACCGACCTCGGTCACCCGCTGCTGAGCGCTGCCGTGCTCGTCGCGGGGGAGGACGAGTGGTTGTTCACCGGCAGGCTGTCGGTGCGGACCCAACCCTGGTTGGCCGACCACGTGGTGGGCGAGGACGTGGTGGTGCCCGGCACGGTCTTCGTCGAGCTGGCGGTCCGCGCCGGTGACGAGGTCGGGTGCGACGTGCTGGACGAGCTGGCGGTCGAAGTGCCCCTGGTGCTGCCCGCTCGACACGGCGCGACGATCCAGGTCCGGTTGGGCCGGGAGGCGGACCGCTACCGGGTTTCGGTCTTCTCCCGCCCCGACGGCGCGGCGGACGACCAGCCGTGGACCCGGCACGCGACCGGCCTGCTCGGCACCGGTGCGGCTCCGGCGGAGACCGGGGCCGAGTGGCCGCCCGCCGGCGCGGAGCCGATCGGCGTCGACGGCTTCTACGAAGGACTGCGCGAACTGCGCTTCGCCTACGGCCCGGCGTTCCAGGGGCTGCGCGCCGCGTGGCGGCTCGGTGACGAGGTGTGCGCCGAGGTGGTGCTGCCCGAGGCGGTCCGGGGCACCGAAGGGTTCGTGCTGCACCCGGCCCTGTTCGACGCGGCGCTGCACGCCGTGTGGCTCGGGGTGGTGGAGCCCGAGGAGGGCACCGGGCGCGGTCTGGTCCCGTTCCTGTGGACCGGGGTCGCGCTGCGGGCGACCGGCGCCTCGGTGTTGCGGGTGCGGGTGCGGCCGACCGGCAGGGACGCGGTGTCGTTGGCCGCGACCGACCAGGGCGGCGTCCCGGTCGTCACGGCCGAGTCGCTGGTGTTGCGCCCAACGGCGGCGAGCACGACGCCCGACGACCTGTACGAGGTCGCCTGGCGGCCCGTGGGGCCGTTGCCGGACGAAGAGGTCGACCTGGTGGTGCTGGACGGGTTGCCGCCGGTCGGTGAGCGGTCGAACCTGGTCACGGTGCGCTGCGCCGCACCGGAGGACCTGCCCGTGCCGGAGCGGACCCGCGAGTTGCTGCACACCGTGCTCCAGCTGCTCCAGTCCTGGCTGAGCGAGGACGGCGGGCGCCTGGTGCTGGTCACCGGCGGCGTCGCCGACGGCATCGTCGACCAAGCGGCCGTGTGGGGGCTGGTGCGGTCGGCGCAGGCGGAGAACCCCGGCCGGTTCGTGCTGGCGGACGTGGACGACGACCCGCGCACGGCCGCCGCGCTGCGGCGGGCGCTGCTGCTGGACGAGCCGCAGCTGCGGGTCGTCGGCGGCGAGGTCTTCGTGCCCCGGCTCACCCGCGTGGCCGTCCCGGAGGCTGCCGCGCCGGACTTCGGGGACCGCACGGTGCTGCTGACCGGGGCCTCGGGCGCGCTGGGCGCGCTGTTCGCCCGCCACCTGGTCACCGTGCACGGCGTGCGCGACATCGCCCTGGTCAGCAGGCGCGGCGGCGATGCGCCGGGTGCCGCCGACCTCGCGGCGGAGCTCGTCGCCTCGGGCGCGCGGGTCGACTGGTACGCGTGCGACCTGGGCGATCGGGACGCGGTGGCCGACCTGGTGGGCCGGCTCGACCTGTCCGCCGTCGTGCACGCGGCCGGTGTGCTGGACGACGGCGTCGTGGCCTCGCTCGACGCGGAACGCCTGGACGCCGTGCTGCGGCCCAAGGTCGACGCGGCGTGGCACCTGCACGAGACGACCACCGGCCTTTCCGCGTTCGTGCTGTTCTCCTCCGCCGCGGGAGCCCTGGGCACGGCGGGGCAGGGCAACTACGCGGCGGCGAACAGCTTCCTCGACGGACTGGCCGCCCACCGCCACGCGCTGGGCCTGCCCGCGACGGCACTGGCCTGGGGACTGTGGGCGTCCGGCATGGGCGCGACGCTGGACCGGGTCGACCTGGCGCGCATGGAGCGCACCGGCCTGGCGCCCATCCCCGCCGAGGACGGGCTCCGGCTGTTCGACGCCGCCGTGGGCACGCGGCTCCCGGCGCTCGCGCCGGTCAAGCTGGACACCAGGGCGTTGCGGGGGCACGACGTGCCGCCGCTGCTGCGCGCCCTCGTCAGGACACCCGCCCGGCGGGCGGCGGGCTCGGGGTCCACGACCGGGGGCGGCACCGACCTGGCCCGCCGGCTGGCCGCCCTCGGGCCGGCCGAGCGCGGTGGTGTGGTGCTGGCACTGGTCCGCGAGCAGGTCGCCGACGTCCTCGGGCACAGCGACCCGGGCGCGGTCGTTCCGGGACGCGCGTTCAAGGACATCGGCTTCGACTCGCTGACCGTGATCGAGCTGCGGAACCGGATCGGCGAGGTCACCGGCCTGCGGTTGCCGCCGACGCTCGCGTTCGACCACCCGACGCCC
Organism: Saccharothrix sp. HUAS TT1; assembly: GCF_040744945.1. Taxonomy (NCBI): domain Bacteria; kingdom Bacillati; phylum Actinomycetota; class Actinomycetes; order Pseudonocardiales; family Pseudonocardiaceae; genus Saccharothrix; species Saccharothrix camelliae. The sequence goes on from NZ_CP160453.1 coordinate 5,095,473, forward strand.
GCGGCCCTGGCCGCCTTCCTGGTCACCGAGTTCGACGGCGCGTCCGGTGGGGGTGACGCGCCGGTGGTCGTCACGACCCGGCCCGCGGACGAGCCGCTGGCGATCGTGGGGATGAGCTGCCGCTACCCGGGTGGGGTGCGGTCGCCGGAGGACCTGTGGCGCCTGGTCGAGGAGGGCGTGGACGCGGTGTCCGGGTTCCCGACCGATCGTGGGTGGGATGTGGAGGGGTTGTACGACCCGGATCCGGATCGTGTGGGGACGTCGTACACGCGTAGTGGTGGGTTCTTGCACGATGCGGCGGAGTTCGATGCGGGGTTCTTCGGTATTTCGCCGCGTGAGGCGTTGGCGATGGATCCGCAGCAGCGGTTGTTGTTGGAGACGTCGTGGGAGGCGGTGGAGCGGGCGGGTGTTGATCCGTTGTCGTTGAAGGGGAGTCGTACCGGTGTGTTCGCCGGGATCATGTACCACGACTACGGCGGCCGACTGCGCACCCCGCCCGAGGGGCTTGAGGGCTACGTCATCAACGGCAGCGCGGGCAGCGTCGCCTCGGGCCGCATCGCCTACACCCTCGGCCTGGAGGGGCCGGCGGTGACGGTGGACACGGCGTGTTCGTCGTCGTTGGTGGCGCTGCACTGGGCGGCCCAGTCGCTGCGCAGCGGCGAGTGCTCCCTGGCGCTGGTCGGCGGGGCGACCGTCATGGCGAGCCCTTCGGTGTTCGTGGAGTTCAGCCGGCAGCGCGGGTTGTCGGCGGATGGCCGGTGCAAGGCGTTCGGCGCGGGCGCCGACGGCACCGGCTGGGCCGAGGGCGCGGCGATGCTGCTGGTGGAACGGCTGTCGGACGCCCGGCGCAACGGCCACCCCGTCCTCGCCGTCGTGCGGGGCACCGCCGTGAACCAGGACGGCGCGTCCAACGGCCTCACCGCCCCGAGCGGCCCCGCGCAGCAGCGCGTCATCAGGCAGGCCCTGGCGAACGCCGGGCTGTCCACGTCGGACGTGGACGTGGTCGAGGCGCACGGCACGGGCACCGTCCTGGGTGATCCGATCGAGGCTCAGGCGTTGTTGGCGACGTATGGGCGTGATCGGGATCGTCCGTTGTGGTTGGGGTCGTTGAAGTCGAACATCGGTCACACGCAGGCTGCTGCGGGTGTCGGTGGTGTGATCAAGATGGTGATGGCGATGCGGCACGGTGTGCTGCCGCGCACCCTGCACGCCGACGAACCCAGCCCGCACGTGGACTGGGAGAGCGGACCCGTCCACCTGCTGACCGAAGCCGTGCCGTGGACCACGTCCGGTGGACCCCGCCGTGCCGCCGTGTCGTCGTTCGGCGTCAGCGGCACCAACGCGCACGCCATCATCGAGCAGCCCGCGCGGGCCGAGGTCCGGGAGCGGACGCGCACCGAACAGCCGGTCGTGCCGTGGGTGCTGTCCGGTCGGGGCGAGGCGGCGGTGCGGGACCAGGCGCGCAACCTGCTGGTGGGTGTCACGGGCACGGACTTCGACCCGGTCGACGTCGGCCTGTCCCTGACGGGGCGGACCGGCTTCGAGGACCGGGCGGTCGTGCTCGGCACGGCCCAGGCCGATCTGCTGGACGTCCTCCGCGACCTGGCGGCCGGCAACCCCACGCCCGGCTTGGTCACCGGCCGGCCGCTCGACGGGGCGCTCGCGTTCCTGTTCTCGGGTCAGGGTTCGCAGAGGGCGGGGATGGGTCGTGAGCTGTATGCGGCGTTCCCGGTGTTCGCTGCTGCCTATGACGAGGTGGTTGCGGGGTTGGGTGGTACGTCGTTCTTCGATGTTGATGTGGAGGTGTTGGCGCGGACGGGTGTGGCTCAGCGTGCGTTGTTCGCGTTGCAGGTGGCGTTGTTCCGCCTATTCGAGTCGTGGGGTGTGCGGCCTGATGTGTTGGTGGGGCATTCGGTGGGTGAGATCGCGGCAGCCCACGTGGCCGGGGTGTTGTCCCTTGACGATGCCTGCCGGCTGGTGTCCGCCCGCGCCGATCTGATGCAGGCGTTGCCGCCCGGCGGTGGGATGTTCGCACTGGAGGCGACCGAGGACGAGGTGCTGCCGCACCTCACCGAAGAGGTGTCCATCGCGGCGGTGAACGGTCCGCGTTCCGTGGTCGTCGCGGGCGACGAGGACGCGGCCGGGGCGGTGGTCGACGCCTTCCCCGGCCGCAAGGCCACCCGCTTGGCGGTGAGCCACGCGTTCCACTCGCCGTTGATGGAGCCGATGCTGGACGAGTTCGCGGCGGTGGTGCGGGGTCTGGAGTTCCACGAGCCGCGTATCCCGATGTTGTCCCCGGTCGCCGAGCCCGGCTACTGGGTGCGGCACGTGCGGGACGCGGTGCGGTTCGCGGATCAGGTCGCGCAGTTGGACGAGCGCGGCACGACGCGGTTCCTGGAGATCGGACCCGGCGGTGTGCTGACCGCCCTGACCCGCAACTGCCTGCCCGACACCGAAATCCTCGCCGTCCCCGCCCTGCGCGCCGACCGCGACGAGGTCCTGACCGCCGTCACGGCGCTGGGTGAGCTGCACGTCCACGGCGCGGAGGTCGACTGGACGCGGTTCTACCCCGGCGCGCGGCGCGTCGACCTGCCCACCTACCCGTTCCAGCGGCAGCGCTACTGGCTCGACGCGCCCGAAGGAACGAGCGGCGTCCACGCCGCCGGACTGGACGAGGCCGGTCACCCGCTGCTCGGGGCGGCGGTGCCGGTGGCCGGCGGCGACGAGTGGCTGATGACCGGACGCGTCTCGCTCCGGACCCACGCGTGGTTGGCGGACCACGCCGTGGGCGGCGCGGTCCTGCTGCCCGGCACGGCGTTCGTGGAACTGGCCGTCCGCGCCGGTGACGAGGTCGGGTGCGACCTGGTCGAGGACCTGGCCATCGAGGTGCCGCTGGTCGTGCCGCTCGACCTCGCCGTGGTGCTCCAAGTGCACGTCGGCGCACCCGACGAGGGCACGCGCCCGTTCACCGTCCACGCGCGGACCGACGGCGAAGGGGAGTGGGTGCGCCACGCGCGCGGCACCCTGGGGGTGCGCGCCGCCGCGCCCGCCGCCTTCCCCTCCGCCGAGTGGCCGCCCGCCGGCGCGCGGCGTGTCGACCTCACCGGCTTCTACGACCGCATGGCGGACGCCGGCGCGTCCTACGGCCCGCTGTTCGCCGGCCTCCGCGGCGCGTGGCGCGCACCCGACGCCGTCCACGCCGAGGTCGCGCTGCCCGACGACGCGGCCGCGAACGCCTTCGGCGTGCACCCGGCGCTGCTCGACGCCGCCCTGCACGCCATCGCCGCCGGCGGCCTGGCCGACCTCGACGACGGCCCCCTGCTGCCCTTCGCGTGGACCGGCGTGCACCTCGCCGCCGCCGGCGCGTCGGCGCTCAGGCTGACGGTCGTCCCGGCCGGACCGAACGCCGTGTCGCTCACCGCCGCGGACGCGACCGGCGACACCGTGCTGTCGGTGGACTCCCTGGTGCTGCGGCCCGCCCGACGGCACCAGGTCGAGCAGACCCTCTTCGGCGTCGACTGGCTCGACCGCGGCGCGTGCGGCACGGCCGACACCCCGCTCGGACCGGATGTCGAGGTGCTGACCACCCCGGCCGCCGAGCTGACGCCCGACGGCGTCCGATCCGCGGTCGGGCACGTGCTCCGCGGGCTCCAGCAGTGGCTGGCCGCTGAGCACCCGCAACCCGCGCGGCTGGTCGTGGTGACCACCGGCGCGGCAACCGACCCCGCCCAGGCCGCAGTCCAGGGCTTGGTGCGCTCGGCGCAGTCGGAGAACCCCGGCCGCGTCGTCCTGGTCGACGTGGACGGCGGGACCAGGGCCTCCGACGCGGTGGCTGCCGCCCTGCGACTGGCCGAGCCGCAGGTGTCGGTGCGCGACGGCAGGGTGTTCGTGCCGCGCCTGGAGGCGTTGCCCACCGCGACCGGGGAGTTCGACTTCGGCGCCGGCGCGGTGCTGCTGACCGGCGCCTCCGGCGCCCTCGGCGCCCTGGTCGCCCGACACCTGGCCGAGGTGCACGGCGTCCGCGACCTCGTGCTGATGAGCCGCAGTGGGCGCTTCGACGGCGACCTGTCCGACCTCGACGTCCTGGTCACCCCGGTGGCGTGCGACGTCGCGGACCGGGACGCCCTGGCCGCCGCGCTGGCGGACCTCGACCTGTCGGCCGTCGTGCACGTCGCGGGAGTCCTGGACGACGGGGTGGTGCCGTCGCTGACCGACGAGCGGATCGACGCGGTGTTCCGCCCGAAGGTGGACGCCGCGCTGAACCTCCACGAGCTGACCGCCCACCTCGACCTCTCGGCGTTCGTGCTGTTCTCGTCCGTGTCGGGCGTCTTCGGCGCGGCGGGACAGGGCAACTACGCGGCGGCCAACTCCTTCCTCGACGCGCTCGCCGATCACCGCCGGGCGGCCGGGTTGCCCGCGACCTCCTTGGCGTGGGGCCTGTGGGCGCAGACGAGCACGATGACCGACGACCTCGACCCGGCCGACCTCGCCCGCATCCGCCGCACCGGCCTCCTCCCCATCCCGTCGGACGTCGCGCTGCGCATGTTCGACGCGTCCGCGTCCGCCGGTCGGGCCGCGGTCGTGCCGATCAAGCTCGACGTGTCCCACCTCGACGCCGCCTCCGCCCCGGCGGTGCTGCGGGGCCGCGTGCGGACCTCCGCACGGCGCTCCGCCCGTTCCACCCCGGTCGGCGCGGCCGTCGGAGCAGGGCTCGCGGCGCAGCTGGACCGCGTCCCGGAGGCCGAGCGCGCGGCTCTCGTCCTGGACCTCGTGTGCGAGCAGGTCGCGGCGGTCCTGGGCCACGCGTCGGCATCGGCGGTCAAGCCGGACCAGGCGTTCCAGGAGGCCGGTTTCGACTCGCTCACCGCGATCGAGCTGCGCAACCGGCTCACCGCCGTCACCGGCCTGCGGCTGCCCGCGACCCTGGTGTTCGACTACCCGACGAGCCGGGTGCTGGCCGATCACCTGCTGGTCGAGGTGTCCCCGGCCGACGACGTGCGGCAGGTCGCCGCCGCCGATCGGGTGTCGGACGAACCGATCGCCATCGTGGGGATGAGCTGCCGCTACCCGGGCGGTGTTCGGTCGCCGGAGGACCTGTGGCGGCTGGTGGCCGCCGGCGGCGAGGGGATCACGGGGTTCCCGACCGATCGTGGGTGGGATGTGGAGGGGTTGTACGACCCGGATCCGGATCGTGTGGGGACGTCGTACACGCGTAGTGGTGGGTTTTTGCACGATGCGGCGGAGTTCGATGCGGGGTTCTTCGGTATTTCGCCGCGTGAGGCGTTGGCGATGGATCCGCAGCAGCGGTTGTTGTTGGAGACGTCGTGGGAGGCGGTGGAGCGGGCGGGTGTTGATCCGTTGTCGTTGAAGGGGAGTCGTACCGGTGTGTTCGCCGGGATCATGTACCACGACTACGGCGCGCGGATCACCGATGCCCCGGAGGACGTCGAGGGCTACCTCGGGAACGGCAGCGCGGGCAGCATCGCCTCGGGTCGGGTGGCGTACGCGTTGGGTTTGGAGGGGCCGGCGGTGACGGTGGACACGGCGTGTTCGTCGTCGTTGGTGGCGTTGCACCTGGCGGCGCAGGCGTTGCGGTCGGGTGAGTGCTCGATGGCACTCGTCGGCGGCGCGACGGTCATGTCCACGCCCGCGACGTTCGTGGAGTTCAGTCGGCAGCGCGGGTTGTCGGCGGATGGTCGGTGCAAGGCGTTCGGGGCGGCGGCGGACGGTACGGGCTGGGCCGAGGGTGTCGGTGTGCTGTTGGTGGAGCGGTTGTCGGATGCTCGGCGCCTCGGTCACGAGGTCTTGGCGGTGGTGCGTGGTTCGGCGGTGAACCAGGACGGTGCGTCGAACGGGTTGACCGCGCCGAATGGTCCGTCGCAGCAGCGGGTCATCCAGCAGGCCCTGGCGTCGGCAGGGCTGGCGGAATCCGATGTGGACATCGTGGAGGGTCACGGCACCGGCACGAGGCTTGGTGATCCGATTGAGGCGCAGGCGTTGTTGGCGACGTATGGGCGTGATCGGGATCGTCCGTTGTGGCTTGGTTCGGTGAAGTCGAATATTGGTCATACGCAGGCTGCTGCTGGTGTGGCGGGTGTGATCAAGATGGTGATGGCGATGCGGCATGGTGTGTTGCCGCGCACGTTGCACGTGGATGAGCCGTCGCCGCATGTGGATTGGTCGGTGGGTGATGTCCGGCTGTTGAGGGAGTCGGTGGAGTGGTCTTCGGTGGGTCGTCCGCGTCGGGCGGCGGTGTCGTCGTTCGGTATCAGCGGCACCAACGCCCACGTCATCCTTGAACAGGTCACACAACCGGAAACCAGTCCCTCGCCCCAGGTCGGCGGCATCGTGCCGTGGGTGCTGTCCGGGCAGACGGCGGAAGCGCTGCGCGAACAGGCCCGGAGGTTGACGGCCGTCGACGGCGCCGTGACCGACGTGGGCCTGTCGCTGGCGACCACGCGCGCCCGGCTCACCGCGCGGGCGGTCGTATGGGGTGATCACGCGAGTGGACTCGCGAACCTGGCGGACGGTTCCGGCAGCGCGGTGGAAGGCACGGTTCTCCCGGGTCGTTCGGCGTTCTTGTTCTCGGGTCAGGGTTCGCAGCGGGTGGGGATGGGTCGTGAGTTGTATGCGGCGTTCCCGGTGTTCGCGGCGGCGTATGACGAGGTGGTTGCGGGGTTGGGTGGTACGTCGTTCTTCGATGTTGGTGTGGAGGTGTTGGCGCGGACGGGTGTGGCGCAGCGTGCGTTGTTCGCGTTGCAGGTGGCGTTGTTCCGCCTATTCGAGTCGTGGGGTGTGCGGCCTGATGTGTTGGTGGGGCATTCGGTGGGTGAGATCGCGGCTGCCCATGTGGCCGGGGTGTTGTCCCTGGAGGATGCCTGCCGGCTGGTGTCGGCCCGCGCTGACCTGATGGAGGTGTTGCCTTCGGGTGGGGCGATGGTGGCGGTGGAGGCGTCGGAGGACGAGGTCACGCCGTTGCTGACCGGTGCGGTGTCGATCGCGGCGGTGAATGGTCCGCGTTCGGTGGTGGTGTCCGGTGAGGCCGGGGCCGTGGACGCGGTGGTGGCGCACTTCGCCGATCGCAAGACCTCTCGGCTGAAGGTGAGTCATGCGTTCCACTCGCCGTTGATGGAGCCGATGCTGGATGACTTCGCGGTGGTGGTGCGGGCTCTGGAGTTTCACGAGCCGCGCATCCCGATGTTGTCGCCGGTCGCTGAGCCTGGTTACTGGGTGCGGCACGTGCGGGACGCGGTGCGGTTCGCCGACCAGATCGGCGAACTCGATCGGCGCGGCGTCTCGAAGTTCCTGGAGATCGGGCCGGGCGTTGTGCTGACGGCGCTGACCAGGGGATGCCTGCCCGACTCGGAGATCATCGCGGTGCCGACCCTGCGCGCCGACCGGGACGAGGCGGAGACGGCCGTCGAGGCGGTCGCGGAGCTGTTCGTCCGGGGCGTCGAGGTGGACTGGTCGTCGTTCTACCCCGGCGCCCGGCGCGTCGACCTGCCCACCTACCCGTTCCAGCGACAGCGCTACTGGCTGTCGGCGGGGACGCCCCGTTCCACCGGGGCCGCCGGCCTCGGTCTCGGCTCCACCGGCCACCCGCTGCTGGGCGCGGTGGTGCCCGTGCCGGACCAGGACGAGTACCTGCTGACCGGCACGCTCTCGCTGAGGTCGCACCCCTGGCTCGCCGACCACGTCGTGAACGGCGCGGTGCTCCTGCCCGGCGCGGCGTTCGTCGAGCTGGCGATCCGCGCCGGTGACGAGTCGGGCTGCGACCTGCTGGAGGAGTTGACGACCGGCGAACCGCTCGTGCTACCCGAACGCGGCGGCGTCGCGGTGCACGTGCGCGTCGCCGCACCGGACGACTCCGGTCGCCGCGCGGTGACCGTCCACTCCCGCGCGGAGGGGGACGGGGAGTCGTGGGTCCGGCACGCCACAGGTGTCCTCGCCACGTCCACCGGGCACGAGGCCCCCACCACGTCGGTCACCACCGGCGAACCGGTCGACCTCGGGGGCTACTACGACCTGCTGGCCGGAACCGGCCTGGGGTACGGGCCCGCGTTCCGTGGTCTGGAAGCCGCGACGCGCGATGACGCGTGGGTGCGCGCCGACGTCCGGCTGCCGGACGAAGCGGGCGACACCGCCGGCTACGGCCTGCACCCCGCGCTGCTCGACGCGATGCTGCACGCGATCGGCGCCGGTGGCCTGGTGCCGCTGGACGACGGTCCGCACGTCCCGTTCTCGTGGAGCGGCGTGCGGTTGTGGTCCACGGGCGCTTCGGCCGTCACGGTCGAGGTGACCGGGCACGGCGACGGAGTCGTGGCGCTCGTCGCCCGGGACGCGGCCGGCGGACCGGTGCTGTCGGTCGATTCGCTGGTGCTCCGGCGGGCCGCGTCGACCGCACGGCACGACGGGGGGCGGTTGTTCGCCCTGGAGTGGCAGCCGCTCGACCTGCCGTCGCCAGGTGGTGCGGACGTGGACGTGCTGGAGGTCCCGCCGACCGCGGACATCCGTGCCGCCCTCGCCCACGTGCTGCCCGCCCTCCAGGACCGGCTCGACGGTGACGACGCGTCCCCGGTCGTGGTGCTGACCCGGGACGCGGAGACCGAGCCGGCGCAGGCAGCAGTGTGGGGCCTCGCGCGGTCCGCGCAAACCGAGTACCCCGACCGCGTGGTGCTCGTCGACCACGACGGGACGCCCGAGTCGCGCGCGGCGCTGGCCCTCGTGCCGGGCGCGGGCGAACCGCAGGTGCGCCTGACCCGCGGTGCGGCGGCCGTGCCGCGCCTGGCGCCGGTCGCTCCCGGTCAGGGCGGTCCGTCGCTCGCCGGCGGCACCACCCTGGTGACCGGAGCGTCGGGCCTGCTCGGCGGCGTCGTCGCCCGGCACCTGGTGCGGGCGCACGGTGTCCGGCACCTCGTGCTGACGAGCCGCCGGGGAGGGGACGCGCCCGGCGCCGAGGAACTGCGGGCCGAACTGGTGGCCCTGGGCGCGGATGTCACGTGGGTCGCTTGCGACGTCGGCGATCGGGACGCGGTCGCCGCCCTGCTGGCCACCGTGCCCGTCGACCGGCCGCTCACCGCCGTCGTGCACACCGCCGGCGTGCTCGATGACGCCGTGCTCGCCGACCTGGACGCCGGGCGCGTCGACGCCGTGCTGCGACCCAAGGTCGACGCGGCACTGGTCCTCGACGAGCTGACCGCCCACCTCGACCTGTCGGCGTTCGTGCTGTTCTCCTCGCTGTCCGGACTGCTGGGCGGGGCCGGGCAGGGCAACTACGCCGCCGCCAACGCGTCCCTCGACGCGGTGGCGCGGCAGCGCCGAGCGGCCGGTCTCCCGGCCACGTCCATAGCCTGGGGCCCCTGGGAGTCCGGTGGCATGACGGACGCGCTGACCGACGTCGACCGACGGCGGATGGAGCGCTCGGGCCTGCGGCCCCTGACCGCCGAGGGTGGCGCGGCGCTGCTGGACGCCGCGCTGCGATCGGATCACCCGGTGGTCGCCGCCGTCCGGCTCGACATCGCCGCCCTGCGCACCGCCGAGACCGCGCCACCGCTGTTGCGAGGACTCGTGCGGTCGACCGCGCGACCGACGGCCCGAGCCGAGGCCGGTGGGCCGCCGCGCCTCGCCGAGCGGCTGGCCGGCCGGCCGGCGGCCGACCACCAGAAGATCGTGCTCGACATCATCCGGACCGAGGTGGCCAGCGTGCTGGGCCACGCCACCGGTTCCGGCGTCCAACCCGACCTGCCGTTCCAGGACCTCGGGTTCGACTCGCTGACCGCCATCGAGCTGCGCAACCGGCTCACCGCCGTCACCGGCCTGCGGCTGCCCGCGACGCTCCTGTTCGACCACCCGGCGCCCCGCGTCCTCGCCCAGCACGTCCTCCGCGAGATCGCCCCGGCGGCCACAACCCCAGGGAAGTCCCTACTTGTCCACGTCGACGCGCTCCAGCAGGATTTGAAGGCGAGGGGACCGGGCGACGGCGAATGGGAACTGGTCGCCGAACGATTGCGCACACTGCTCGCGGACATCGGGAAAACCGCTGCCGGGCAGGACGCCGACGACCCCGCCGACAGCCTTGAGTCGGCGACCGACGATGAAGTTTTCGACCTGCTCGGCCGGGAGTTCGGAATTTCCTGAGAAACACGGGGTTCGCCGGCGCCGAGTCCATGTCGTACTGGTGAGGGGTGATTTCGGGTGGCGAACGAGGAAAAGCTCCGCTACTTCCTCAAGAGGGCCACGGTCGAACTCCAGGACACGCGGGAGCGGCTGAAGCAGGTCGAGGAGCGCGCGGGTGAACCGATCGCGATCATCGGCATGAGCTGCCGATACCCCGGCGGGGTCGGTTCACCCGAGGACCTGTGGCGACTCGTCGCCACAGGTTCGGACGCGATCTCGGAGTTCCCGACCGACCGCGGCTGGGACCTGGACGAGCTGTACCACCCGGACCCGGACAACCGCGGCACGAGTTACGTGCGGCACGGCGGGTTCCTCTCCGGGCTGCCCCTCTTCGACGCGGAACTGTTCGGTATTTCGCCCCGCGAGGCACTGGCGATGGACCCGCAGCAGCGATTGTTGCTGGAAGCATCGTGGGAAGTGTTCGAACGTGCGGGGATCGACGTCGAAACGTTGCGCGGAAGCGACACCGGCGTGTTCGCCGGCGTGATGAACCACGAATTCCTCGGTGTTGCGCAGAACGCCGCCGAGGATGTGGAGGGATACCTCGGCACCGGCACCTCCGGCAGTGTCGCCTCCGGTCGGATCGCCTACACGTTCGGCCTGGAGGGGCCGGCGGTGACGGTGGACACGGCGTGTTCGTCGTCGTTGGTGGCGTTGCACCTGGCGGCGCAGGCGTTGCGGTCGGGTGAGTGCTCGTTGGCGATCGCCGGCGGCGTCACGGCCATGGTCGGCGCGGCGACATTCGTCGGGTTCAGCCGGCAGCGCGGCCTGGCGGCGGACGGCCGGTGCAAGCCGTTCGCGGCGGCGGCGGATGGTACGGGGTGGGGTGAGGGTGTCGGGTTGTTGTTGGTGGAGCGGTTGTCGGATGCCCGGCGGCTCGGTCACACGGTGTTGGCGGTGGTCCGGGGCAGTGCGGTGAATCAGGATGGTGCGTCGAATGGTTTGACGGCGCCGAATGGTCCGTCGCAGCAGCGGGTGATTCGTGCGGCGTTGGCGGGTTCGGGTCTTGGTGCGTCGGATGTGGATGTGGTGGAGGCGCATGGGACTGGTACGGCGTTGGGTGATCCGATTGAGGCTCAGGCGTTGTTGGCGACGTATGGGCGTGGTCGTGGTCGTCCGTTGTGGCTTGGTTCGGTGAAGTCGAATATTGGTCATACGCAGGCTGCTGCTGGTGTGGCGGGTGTGATCAAGATGGTGATGGCGATGCGGCATGGTGTGCTGCCGCCGACGCTGCACGTGGATGAGCCGTCGCCGCATGTGGATTGGTCTGTCGGTGATGTCCGGTTGCTCACCGAGGCTGTTGAGTGGGCCGAGCCGCGTCGGGCGGCGGTGTCGTCGTTCGGGATCAGCGGCACCAACGCCCACGTCATCCTCGAACAGGCCCCCGCCGTCGAGACCACGCCGGAACCGCCCACCGACCGGGTGCTGCCGTGGGTGCTGTCGGCCAAGACCGGACAGGGCCTGCGTGACCAGGCCGCACAAATGTCCAAGGTGGACCTGAATCCGGTGGACGTCGGTTTCTCCCTGGCGGTCGGTCGGATGATGTTGGAGCACCGCGCGGTGGTGTGGGGTGACGTGAGCACGGGAATGACCGCTGCCGCCACCGGGCAACGCCACCATGGCTTGACCACTGGCAAGGCGGAGACCGACGGCGAACTCGCGTTCTTGTTCTCGGGTCAGGGTTCGCAGCGGGTGGGGATGGGTCGTGAGTTGTATGCGGCGTTCCCGGTGTTCGCTGCTGCCTACGACGAGGTGGTTGCGGGGCTGGGTGGTACGTCGTTCTTCGACGTTGGTGTGGAGGCGTTGAGCGCTACGGGTGTGGCGCAGCGTGCGTTGTTCGCGTTGCAGGTGGCGTTGTTCCGCCTGGTCGAGTCGTGGGGTGTGCGGCCGGATGTGTTGGTGGGGCACTCGGTGGGGGAGATCGCGGCTGCCCACGTGGCCGGGGTGTTGTCCCTCGATGATGCCTGCCGGCTGGTGTCGGCCCGCGCCGACTTGATGGAGGCGTTGCCGTCGGGTGGGGCGATGGTGGCGGTGGAGGCGTCGGAGGACGAGGTCACGCCGCTGCTGACCGGTGCGGTGTCGATCGCGGCGGTGAATGGTCCGCGTTCGGTGGTGGTGTCCGGTGCTGTGGACGCGGTGGATGCGGTGGTGGCGCGTTTTGCCGATCGCAAGACGTCGCGGCTGAAGGTGAGTCACGCGTTCCACTCGCCGCTCATGGAGCCGATGCTGGACGACTTCGCGGCCGTGGTGGACGGATTGGAGTTCCACGAGCCGACCATCCCGATGTTGTCGCCGGTTGCCGAGGCCGGGTACTGGGTGCGGCATGTTCGGGACGCGGTGCGGTTCGCGGATCAGGTCGGCGAGTTGGATGAGCGGGGCACGACGCGGTTCTTGGAGATCGGGCCGGGTGGTGTGCTGACGGCGTTGACCCGCAACTGCTTGCCCGACGCGGAGATCCTGGCCGTCCCGACCCTGCGCGCCGACCGGCCGGAGGAACCCTCGGTGGTCGAGGCCCTGGCCGAGCTGCACGTGAACGGTGTCCGGGTCGACTGGACGCCGTTCTTCCCCGGTGGCCGGCGCGTCGACCTGCCCACCTACCCGTTCCAGCGTGAGCGGTACTGGTTGTCGCCGGCCTCGAAGAACTCCGCGTCCGGCCTGGGCCTCACCTCGGTGGCGCACCCCCTGCTCGGTGCGACCGTGCCGGTCGCGGACGACCAGGGCACGCTGCTGACCGGCCGGCTCTCGCGCGCGGAACTGCCGTGGCTGGTCGACCACGCGGTCGACGGCGTGGTCGTCGTCCCCGGCGCGCTGGTCGTGGAGCTGGTCGTCCGGGCCGGTGACGAGGTCGGCTGCGGTGTCGTCGACGACCTGACGCTCGAAGCGCCGCTCGTCCTGCCCGAGCACGGACACGTCGCGGTGCAGGTCTGGGTGGGGGAGGCGGACGGGGACGGCCGCCGACCGATGACCGTGCACGCCCACACCGACGAGGACCGGCAGCGGATCGCGTCCGGTGTGCTGGGCGAGAACGTGCCCGGTGTCGCGACACCGGCTGAGTGGCCCCCCGCCGGCGCGACCGGCGTGGACGTGGACGACCTGTACGACCGGTTGGCCGACCTCGGCTTGGACTACGGCCCGGCGTTCCGGGGTGTGCGCGCCGCGTGGCGCTCCGACGCGGGCCTGCACGCCGAGTTGAGCCTGCCCGGCGCCGCGGCCGACGAGGACGCCTTCGCGCTGCACCCGGCGCTGCTGGACTCGGCGCTGCACGTCCTCGGGGTCGGCGGCCTGCTGCCCGACGGCGGCCCCGCGCTGCCGTTCTCCTGGAAGGGCGTGGTGCTGTGGGCCGCGGGGGCGCGCGACCTGCGCGTCACGCTCACCGCCACCGGCCCGGACGCGGTCTCACTGCACCTCGCCGACACGAGCGGCGCTCCGGTGATGTCGGTGTCGCGGTTGACCCTGCGGGCGTTCGCCCCCGGCTCGCTGCGGCCCCGGGAGGACGAACACCTGTACGCCGTCGAGTGGGCCCCGGTGACCGTCCGCGAACCGGCGGGGGCGGGATCCTGGGCCGTGTCCAACGCGCCCACCGCGAGCACCACGGCGGCCGGCGTGCGCGACGTCCTCGCCTCGGTCCTGGCCTCGGTGCAGTCGTGGCTGGCCTCGGAGGACGCCGACGTCCCGCTGGTGATCACCACCCGCGCGGCGGTGGGCGTGGGGGACGAGGAGGTCGACCCGGTCCAGGCCGCTGTGTGGGGGCTGGTGCGGTCCGCGCAGTCCGAGCACCCCGGCCGGTTCGTGCTCGTCGACCTGGACGGCGACGACGCGTCCGCCGGGACCGTCCCGGCGGTGGTGGCCGGCGGCGAACCGCAGGTGGCGGTGCGCGGTGGCCGGGTGTTCACGCCCGGTCTCGCACGCGTGGCGCCGGGGACCGCAACACCGCGCTTCGGGACCGGCGCGGTGCTGGTCACCGGCGCG